>JAZQWC010000022.1:0-10211 GCA_045632125.1 Bianqueaceae bacterium | reverse complement strand
AGGATCAAACTCTTAATTTGATTCGTTCGTTATTACTTGGTTTTGAATTGACCGGTATTTTTTTACCGTTCCCTTTATCTTGTTTTCACTCGATAAAGTTTTTTCTTCTCAGATGTTACACTGTTCGATTTTCAAAGTTCTTACAGTTCTTTCGAACTGAGTCTGGGTAACAGGAGTTGAACCTGCGGCCTCTTGAACCCCATTCAAGCGCTCTACCAAACTGAGCTATACCCAGATCTATTTTGCAACCTGCGCATCTTTCGAAGCCGCAACTCGCAACGGATGATATCTTATCACACTTGATTCCATCTGTCAACACTTTTTTAAAAGTTTTTTCAGATTTTTCATCCTTTTTTTGAATCAAGCGAATCAAAAACCGACCTGGTATCAAGTCGGTTATGAACTGGGCATCAAGGATTCGAACCTTGGAATGCTGGAGTCAGAGTCCAGTGCCTTACCGCTTGGCGAATGCCCAATGTTTTGCCTTCTCGTTCGAAGGCAAGAGCTATTATATATCAGTTTGTTTTATTTGTCAACACTAAATTTCATCTTTTTTTCATTTTTTTCGATCCATCATCGAAAAGCTCTTCGCGCCTCTTCCTGATCGTGAATCAGCTTGATTTCCAACGAATCCACCAGTGCATTCAAACTCGCCTGAATGATGTTTTGAGAAACACCTACTGTATTCCACTTTTGAACACCATCAGTTGTCTCAATTAATACCCGAACTAAGGATGCTGTTGCCTCAGAATCCAGAACTCGAACCTTATAGTCGCTCAAATGTACTTTGCCGATTGCCGGGAAAAATACCTCCAATGCACTTCTCAGCGCTTTATCCAACGCGTTAATAGGACCTTCACCTTCCGCTGCAGTAGTCTGAACTTTACCGCCCACGTTGATTTTTACCAAGGCATAGGCACTAAACTCACCTTCTTTTACCTGTTCATCGATAACTTTAAAGTCTTCAATAGTAAAGAAAGACTGATATTGCCCCAATTCCTTACGCACGATCATTTCATATGTACTTTCGGCACCTTCAAACTGATACCCTGCATGTTCTAAAGATTTCAGTTTTTCAAGAATTCTCTTAGTACCATCAGATTCTTTGCCTAATTCTGGTGCAAGCTTCTGTAATTTTCGAAGCAGTAAGCTCCGGCCTGCCATCTCACTCATCAACAATCTTCTGGAATTTCCCACAGATTCCGGCTGAATATGTTCAAAGGATCTAGGGTTTTTATTCACTCCATCAATATGCATACCGCCTTTGTGAGAAAAAGAACTTCTTCCTACATATGGTTCTTTTTCCGGCAACGAAAGATTCGCTACATCTGCCATATAGCGGGCCGTAACCGTCAAATCCTCCATCTTCTCTTTTGGTATGCAGGTATACCCCATTTTCAGTTGCAAATTTGCAATAATAGTGCACAAATTTGCATTACCGCAGCGTTCACCAAATCCTAAAAAAGTACCCTGAACCATCGAAGCGCCACCTTGAACAGCCATTATAGAGGAAGCAACCGCCATACCGGTATCTTCATGACAATGGATACCCACTTCTGCTGCCGGAAACTGATGTTTCACCTCTTCCGTGATAGACTGAATCTCAAAGGGCATAGTACCACCATTGGTATCACATAAAACAACAAAATCAGCGCCGCCTTCCAATGCTGCATTTACACATTCCAAAGCGTAAACAGGGTTTGCCTTAAAACCATCGAAGAAGTGCTCTGCATCAAACACAACCTCCCTATTTTGCTTTTTACAATAGGCCACCGTCTCTTTGATCATGTTGATATTTTCACCCAACGTTGTCTGCAGAATATCGGTCACATGGAAATCCCAGCTTTTACCGAAAATTGCAACAGCCGGTGTTCCTGCTCCCAAAAGGCTTGCCAGGTATGGATCTTCCTCGACAGTTTTCCCGTGGTGACGAGTACTTCCAAAAGCAACCAGCTTCGTCTGTTTCAGCTCTAACGTCTTAGCCAGTTCAAAAAACTCAATGTCTTTCGGATTGGATGAAGGGTTTCCCGCTTCCACATAGGGAATACCCAAACGATCTAACGCCTGCAGCACCTTGATCTTATCCTGCACTGAAAAGGTGATGCCCTCGGCTTGCGCTCCATCTCGTAATGTGGAGTCGTAAATCAGGACTTGTTTCATACGCTTTTCCTTTATCGGTTCGTCATTTTTGCAAAAGATCTCCCGTAATCGCTCACGGGAGATCCATTCCATTACATATTCTCTTTGACGTATTTTTCTCCCAGTTCAAAGGCCTTCTGATTCATCAAATATACCTTTTCGCTTTTCTTCATGAACATATCTTTCAATACGTTCAAAACCACTTCGCGCTCTACCTGTCCGCAGATAGCAGTATAGGCACCCAGCATTACAACATTCAAACACTTCATGCTGCCAGCCTCTTGTGCCAGTTCATTTACCGGAACATAGTAAGCTTTTACATCATCGCGAGCAACTTTACGGCTGATCAAAGAACTGTTTACAATTATAGCAGCACCACTTTCAGCTTCACCTTCAAACTTAACCAAAGAAGGTTCGTTGAAAGCAACTACAGCGGTCGCACCATTGATCACCGGAGCTGCAATATCTTCATCAGAAATGATTACCTGACAGTTCGCAGTACCTCCACGCATTTCAGGACCATAAGAAGGCAGCCAGGATACATTCAGATCTTTAGCCATACCGGCAAAACACATGATCTTACCCATGGACAAAACACCCTGTCCACCAAAGCCTGCCAGAATTACTCTCTCTTCTGCCATCTTATTTCTCCTCCTCATATTTATCTTTGAATACACCCAGAGGATACTGAGGAATCATGTTTTCTTCCAGCCATTTTAAAGCATCTACAGGAGCCATGCCCCAGTTTGTGGGACAGGTGGACAGAACTTCGATCATAGAAAAGCCCTTGCCCTCTACCTGATAACGGAATGCTTTTTCAATTGCTTTTGCAGCCTGCTTGATATGCTTAACATCATGCATAGAAACACGCTCAATGTAAGCAGCACCCTTAGTAGTAGCCAACATTTCAGACATACTCAAAGGATAGCCCGCCAACTGAGGATCACGACCATAAGGACTGGTAGTAGTTACCTGACCCAACAAAGTAGTAGGAGCCATTTGACCACCGGTCATACCATAGATCGCATTATTAATGAAGATAACGGTAATATTCTCACCACGATTTGCTGCATGAGTGATCTCTGCACAGCCGATGGAAGAAAGGTCACCATCACCCTGATAGGTGAATACAATATTTTCAGGCAAAACACGCTTCAAACCAGTAGCTACTGCCGGAGCACGACCATGAGATGCCTCTACCATATCGGTATTGAAATAGTTATATGCGAATACTGCGCAGCCTACCGGAGCTACACCTACTACCTTAGACTGGATTCCCAGCTTATCAATAGTCTCTGCCACCAAACGATGCACAATACCGTGGGTACAACCGGGGCAGTAATGGAAGGTAGCATCGGTTAAAGCCTGCGGTCTCTTAAACTCTTTAGCCATTATTTCAGTCCTCCATATAAAGCCAGAATCTGTTCTCTAACTTCTTTAGCAGTTGGAATTACACCACCGGTTCTTCCATAGAAAGTAACAGGCTTCTTTCCATTCACTGCCATGCGAATATCTTCTACCATCTGACCCATGCTCATTTCTACGCTCATGATTGCCTTAACGCTCTCCTGCTCTGCAGCTTTTTCAAACGCTGCATCCGGGAAAGGCCACAAAGTCTTAGGACGGATCAAACCAACCTTAGGACCGCCTTCCTTATCCATCTGCACGATCACGCTCTTTACGATACGGGCCATAGTACCATAAGCACCAATAATGATCTCAGCGCCTTCGGTATGATATTCTTCCCAACGAACTTCATTCTTCTTGATCTCATCGTACATAGCAAACAACTCGTGGTTCTTCTGCTCCAGTTCTTCAGGATCAATATACAAAGAGTTAGAAATATTACGCGGTCTCTTACCATTGCAGCCGGTGGTAGCCCAAGACATATCCGCCTGAGGACGAGGCACATAATCGCCAAACTCAACAGGCTCCATCATCTGACCAAGCATACCATCACCCAAAATCATAACAGGAGTACGATACTGTTCGGCTACGTCAAAAGCTTCCTTTGTCATATCACACATTTCCTGCAAAGTAGCCGGCGCATAAACAGGTACATAATAGTCACCGTTACCGCCACCACGGGTAGCCTGAAAATAGTCAGACTGAGAAGGCTGAATGCCGCCCAAGCCCGGGCCGCCTCGCATGAAGTTAACAACAACGCAGGGCAGTCTGGAACCAGCCAAATATGTAATACCTTCCTGCATCAGCGCAATTCCGGGACTTGAAGAAGAAGTCATAACTCTCTTACCGGCAGAAGCTGCGCCATAAACCATGTTAATAGATGCCACTTCAGATTCAGCCTGCAAAAATACGCGACCAATCTTGGGCATTACCTTTGAAAAGTACTCGGGTACTTCGTTCTGAGGAGTGATCGGATAACCGAAATAAGCTTCACAACCTGCTTGAATAGCGGCTTCCGCAATCGCCTCAGCACCTTTCATCAAAATCTTAGCCATATTATCCTCCATAAACCTTTCAGTGTTTATTCTTCGATTGTAATTGCAATATCAGGACAGATCGTGCAGCAGAAACCGCAAACAATACATTTGTCCGGTTCTGTGCAATACGCCGGAGCGTATCCCTTTTCATTCAGACTCTCCTGATTCAGGGCAATAATTTTTTTCGGACAGGCTGATACACAAAGGCCACAGCCTTTGCATGCATGAGCATTAAAAATTACTTTTGCCACAATATCCTCCTTTCACCGCCGAAACGGTACTTCATATTCAAACTTCATCTGAAAGTTCCCACGGCTCTCGCAGCATCGGCTTCAGCACAATGCTCTTCATCGGATCTGCCTCTTCCGGCATATACTCTGCTCTCGCACAAGTACTCACCGGAGTTTCGATTCCAAGCTGACGGGCCGCTTCCATTACTTCCAGCTGACCTTTCCAAACCATTTCCTTTGTAGTTTCTTCTTTCAAATGCGTATTATTGATCATAGCTGTGATCTTAAGACCGGAAGCCTCCTCGATCTCTCGGGCCATTTCAACGATTTCACCCGCAGAGCGGGTAAAAGGACGCATCAAATTAACTACAAGCACCATATCATATTCACCGGGCTGCAAAAAACGTCCATACCGACGAAGCACTCTGGCGCCGTCGGGATCTCCGCCCACGTCGGCGATCAGACGAATATCATTTCTGCGAAACGCACCATCCAGTTCCGGTGTTAACGCCGGAATATCCACCTGACTGGTAGCAAAACGAGGTGCTAATACTTTAACTCCTCTTTCTTCCATATATATACGTTCTTCATTAGAACGAAAATAGGTATTGATGATATCCAGATCCGCCAACACTGTACTTTGATGTTTAGCAGATTCCACCGCTTCCCTTATGGAAAGCTCCGTCTTACCGCTTCCAAAATGACCGGTAAATATGGTAACTCTCTGTTTCATTTTTCTTCTCCCCAATCACTGCAGTTTTGCCAAGCCCTTCCTGCAGTTTCTTCTCTATCTTCCCATAACGCTTGGAGCTTTCATTATATCGCTCTCCTGCGCAAATTGCAAGATTTTTACAGTGATTTTTCATCTTTTTCCACAGGGATCAAAGCTCCGGCTTTGAAATTTTTAATTTCCAGCCTTCCTTCCTGGCTCAAATACAGCTCGCCACTGCCTTGTTCATGGGTCTGGGGCATTGTCATATTTTCTTTCAGCTGTTCACCCTTTAGTAAATGCTGCATGTGTTCATCGGATAAATGCAGACCATACCGATCCAAACTATCCTGCCATACAGTAAATTTACATCCTTTTCTCCATCCACTGCAGTAATAAGACTTGCTATTTTTATAGATCTGCCCTGTTTTGCATACCGGACAATTTCCCAAGGCAGAAGATGCCGTCGTTTTTGCCGCCTTGCGGCCTTTCTTTTTATATTCTTCTTTCTCAAATTGTACAGGTTTTTCTTCAGATGCTGCACCTACAATAAACTGTACATATCGATATATGCTCTGCATAAATCGATTCGGATCCATACTCCCTTGATAGATTTTATCAAGAGCTCGTTCCCATTTACCGGTCATTTCAGGAGATTTGAGCTGATCTGGCAAAATACTGATTAGATCCTTTCCTTTTTGAGTTGGAATCAACGATTTCCCTTTACGCTGAATATAACCTACATTCAAGAGGCGTTCGATAATGGAAGCTCTGGTGGCCGGAGTTCCCAATGAAAGCTTGTCCATTTGCTCGCGCAGCGCTTCTTCTTCAATATATTTTCCGGCGTATTCCATAGCCGTCAAAAGTGTTGCCTCAGTAAAAGGACTCGGCGGCTTGGTCTGTTTCTTCTCCACCCTTCCGTTACAAATGGCAACCTCTTCTCCCTTTTTCAACTCAGGCAGTTCCTCATCCTTATCTTCTTTTTCTTTATGCAAGGCAGTATAACCAGCCTGAGTCACCACCTTTCCCTTAGCTAAAAAGGTTTCTTTTTCTACTGTCAGAACTGCTTCCGTCATTTCATATTCGTAAGCCGGATAGAAAGCTTCGATAAGGCGCCAGGCTACCAAACGGTAAATTTTAGCTTCATCGTCCGAAAGCTTTGAAAGATCCGGTTTCTTAGGAGTAGGAATGATGGCATGATGGTCAGTGATCTTACTATTATCGATGATCCGTTTCGTGAAATTCAATTGCGGAATGCCCATGAGCGCGCTATGAAATTCAGGAATATTGATAGCATGCAGGGTATTACGCACGGTATCTTTCATGTCATCTGACAAGTACCGGCTATCGGTACGAGGATAGGTCAGCAATTTATGTTTTTCGTACAGATCCTGAGCGATTGAAAGAACCTTACTAGCTGAAAAACCATATTTCCGATTTCCATCGCGTTGCAATTCTGTCAAATCGTACAGCAAAGGCGGTTGCTGTTTCTTTTTATTTTTGGTTACACTTTTTACTACCGCTTTCCCAGCAGCAGTCGCCATGTCACAAAGTTGTTGTGCACGGCCAATTTCATCTATATGCGTATCGCGGGTCTTTCCATCCGGTTCCAATTTAAACCAGGTACTGGAAAACCTGCGGTCTTTTTCATGCTCCAGTTTTACTTCAAAATAATCTTTTGGTATAAATTCGTCAATTTCTTTTTGGCGTTTTACGATCATGGCCAAAGTGGGAGTTTGAACACGGCCAATCGAAAGCAGCACATCGTAACGGATCGTATAGGCACGACTTCCATTGATACCCACGAGCCAGTCCGCCTCGCTGCGGCAGCGTGCACTCTCGTATAGGTTGTCATATTCATGACCATTTTTCAATGTTTGAAAACCTTTCGTAATGGCCTCCTCTGTCATACTGGAAACCCATAAACGATCAAAGGGCTTTTTGCATTTCGCCATCAGGTAAATATACCGAAAAATCAGTTCTCCCTCCCGTCCGCTATCGGTACCACAGACGATTCGGTCGATCTCTTTGCTGTTCATCAGTTTCTTTACGATGCCATATTGTTTTTTGGCATTTTTAATAACCTGAAGTTGTATGGTTTGAGGGATAATGGGCAGATCCCGGTAATTCCATCTTTTAAACTTTTCATCATATGCTTCAGGCTCACACAATTCGATCAAGTGACCTACTGCCCATGTTACCACATACTGTGGTCCAATCAGACAGCCCTCACCTTTCTCCTTGCAACCCAGCACCTTTGCATAATCGCGGCCCACCGAAGGTTTTTCCGCTACTACCAAAATCTTTCCCAAGATGCGTCCCTCCTTTTAAAACTTGATTGGTTCGTCCCTTTGCAACAACTTTTAAATAGTCGAAAGGCCCTGATCCGTTAGCGGATCAAGGCCTTTTAGTGCATTAGTTATACTTTCTCTTTCTGGCAGCCTCAGACTTTTTCTTTCTTCTCACGCTGGGCTTTTCGTAATGTTCTCTCTTACGAACTTCCTGCATGATACCAGCCTTGGCACAATTTCTCTTGAAACGACGAAGAGCGCTATCTAATGACTCGTTCTCTTTAACAATTACGTTTGACATGTCACTCCACCCTCCCCTCCAGTTGCAGATTCTCGTGCCTGTAACCTTAGGGCAATTTATAAGCACCATAAAATTATACTAACTCTTGTGTCTTAAGTCAAGTCTTTTTTCTAGACTTTTTAGATTTTTTTCTTGACCCAGACTTTTTATGAGCTAAGCACCAAACTTACAATTATTTTTTCTTTTTGAACAGACCTTTTTTCTCGCCCTGCTCCAAAACTTTCTTGTCGTAAGCATCCAGATCATCTTCTACCACATCATCACCAACGATGGCATCGGTAGGCTCGATGCTGTTTGCATCAACGTTTTTGGGAGTCAGATCAGGCTCTTCTACGCCTGCGATCTGAGAACGCAGTACGGGGATCATGATGTTCTTGTTGGTACCGAATTCGATGATCAGGCAATCATTTACAATATTAACTACCTTACCATACATACCGCTGTTCAGCAGTACCCAGTCACCGATCTTAACATTATTCTGCATAGCTTCAGTCTGTTTCTGACGCTTTCTCTGCGGACGAATCATTACGAAGTACAGAATTACAATAAAGATGGCGTAAATACCAAGCATACCCATCAAGCCGCCGCTACCCTGCTGGCTAGCGTTTGCTGCAGTGTCTAATAAAAACATTGAAGTTCCTCCTCTAATATGTCGAACTAGTTACCTATGAAATTATACATGGTTTCTGTGTAAAGTCAAGACAAAACCTGTAAAATTCATAAACTCTTCTTATTTTCCTAACGATCTTCCCCGCTTACTTTCCTGCTCTTTTATAACCTTCCAGTTTTTCTTTCTTAAATTGAGGATAACGATCCTCATCAATGGCCTGACGGATCTCTTCCATCAAATGATTATAATAGTACAAATTATGAATTACGCACAGACGCATTCCCAGCATCTCCTTTGCTTTTAGCAAATGACGAATATACGCCCGGCTGTAATTACGGCAAGCAGGGCAATCGCAATCTGTTCCAATAGGACGATCATCCAATTTATATTTTTCATTCCAGAGATTCAGTTTACCTTCATTCGTATACACATGACCATGACGACCATTGCGCGCCGGCAGCACACAGTCAAAAAAGTCAACTCCGCGGTCAACTGCTTCCAGAATATTTTCCGGTGTACCAACACCCATCAAATAAGTAGGTTTATTTTGAGGCAAAAGCGGGACTGTCACATCCAGCACATTATACATTTCCTCATGACTCTCACCAACAGCCAAACCACCCACAGCAAAACCATCCAGTTCTTTCTCACGAATCACTTTAGCATGTTCCATACGTACATCCTCAAGTACGCCGCCCTGGTTGATTCCAAAAAGCATCTGATTACGATTGATGGTAGTATCCAAACTGTTCAGTCGCTTCATTTCCACAATACAGCGGTCTAACCAGCGAGTAGTGCGCTGCACAGAATCTTCAATATATTTTCTTGTCGCCTTACTGGGTGCACACTCATCGAAGGCCATGGCAATGGTAGAGGCCAGGTGTGATTGAATCTGCATACTCTCTTCCGGACCCATGAAAATCTTTCGACCATCTACATGGGAAGCAAAGGTTACGCCTTCCTCTTTAATTTTGCCGCGAAGCTCTGTTAGTGAAAACACCTGGAATCCACCGGAATCAGTCAGTATCGGGCGATCCCAATTCATAAATTTATGAAGTCCTCCCAACTGATAGATCACATCATCACCGGGACGCACATGTAAATGATAGGTATTGGAAAGCTGCACCTGTGTGCCGATCTGCTCCAGATCTTCTGTGGATACAGCGCCTTTGATGGCAGCAACGGTTCCTACATTCATAAACACAGGAGTCTGGATAGTGCCGTGCACAGTCTCCATAACCGCGCGCTTGGCTCTTCCTTCCTGTTTTAAAACAGTATATTTCATCTACTCTCTCCTTGCCAAATTATTCTTAATTTATTATCAACTTTATCAACCAGTGGCTTTAATCGTTTTTCCAGCGGCATACAGATTTGCTGTCTGAGCAGTTCAACCATCATAAAAATAATATAAATCCCTACAATTGTCAGCAAAATTGCCGGAATCAGATACCAATCATCCATCCACGCCCAGGGATTGATTCTTTTCC
>JAZQWC010000021.1:0-20570 GCA_045632125.1 Bianqueaceae bacterium | reverse complement strand
GTGACAATTACGCCAAAAAATTTTGTTATGTGTCCGGGCAATACTTCTGACGAAGAGATGTTGAATCAGTTGGAAGATGGCTTGTATGTATTTGATGCCTTTGACCAGTTTCATGCGGTGAATTCTGCCTCGGGTCAATTCAGCTTCCCCTGCAGTGCAGTTTTGGTTGAAGGGGGCGTGCGCAAGGGTGTGGTGCATGGCTTGACGATGAACGGATCAGTAGGGGATCTGTTGATGAATGTGGAAGCGGTGGGCAAGCGGCTTAGCTATATGCCGCTGCTGATGCATTATACCTATCAGGTGGCTTCTCCGGCTGTATTGGTGAAAAAAATAAATATCGTAGCATAAATAAGGCTATAAACTGAAAATCACTGTGCGGGAAGGCAAAGCTGCTCGGCACAGTGATTTGTGTTATTTATAGGTTTTTAAAGTTGGTGCCGGCCGGAACGATGATGCGCAGCGCACTGGGCAAGTTCTGTATGGCCAGAACGGTGAAAGGAACGATTTCACCATCGATGCTGACATTTTGCGGTTTCGCTGCGATGATCTGCAGTGATTTGCATTGGCGATAGGTTACAACACCGGTCTTGATATGTTTGTCCAGGTATTTGCCGGAATGGTAGGACGGTATGATGGGGAGCAGCTTACGGCGGGGCAGCTTTTTGACAATGGCCAATTCTAAGAGACCGTCATTCATGTGGGCGCGGGGAGAAGAATGCCAACCGCCTCCACAGAAACTACCGTTGGCAACAGTACAGAGCAAATAGTCACCTTCAAGAGTCTCAGTGTCGTCGATGGTGAAGGTGAGGTGATAGCCCATTTTTTTGCAAAATTCTTGGATCAAACCACCCACATAAGCCATAGGACCTTTGATGAGGGGCTTTGTTTTTAATTTAGAAGCAGCGGCAGCAGCATCACAGTCGAAACCGATGTTGGCCATGTTGATGGAATAATGATCGTTGATCTGGATCACATCAATGGTTTCCGGATGACCGTTGACTTGAGCGGCGATATCATGAAACGAATCAGGCTTGTCAAAGCTGCGGACAAAGTCATTGCCGGTTCCGGCGGGAATCACTCCGACTGAAACATGATCGAAGCCCATGCAGCCACTAACAACTTCGGAAAGCGTACCGTCGCCTCCGCAGGCGTAAAAACGTAGTTCTTCGGTGGTGGACTGGGCAGTACGGCGCACATAGTTGGCGGCGTCACGAACGCCGGTGGTGGCATAGATCGTATATTGATCATCTTTTCCTTCAAAGTAAGCCTTGATCTTAGGAATGTATTCAGCGGCGTGTCCTTGGCCGGCAGCCGGATTGATGACGAAATGATGCTGCATAGTGGAGTCTCCATTCTTTAGCGTAATATCGCGGGTTGCCCTGGGGCAGATGCGAGTTGTTTCGACAATTTGATACAATTATGTATATTATAGCGTACATGCTGGAGGCTTGCAAGGTTGAAGAAATATAAAAAAATGAAAAAAGTACTTGACTTTATATAAATAGTATGATATAGTTGTATTCGCTTTTGGATGAGCAGGTGTGGCGGAATAGGCAGACGCAGCAGACTCAAAATCTGCCGGGGGTGACCTCGTGGGGGTTCGAGTCCCTTCACCTGCACTAAAAAGTAGAGAGCACTCAGTAATGAGTGCTCTTTTTTGTTGCATCCAAGGCGAAAATCGTCTATAATTTCTATAAAGAAACCGTATCATACACCACGCCGGAAGGCGAAAGGAGAAATAGAATGAAGATCGCAACAACTATTGGAGAAATGTTCCCGTATGTTAACTGTCCTGCTGAAGCAGTAAGAGCCTATGAAGGTTCGGGTTTTCGTTTTTTAGATTATAGTTTTTATCATGCTCACAGACCAGGTGATCCTTTTATGGAAGAGGGATGGGAGGATTTGATCCGCGATGCAAAAAAAGCAGCCGATGAACTTGGTTTTACCTTTGTACAGGCCCATGCACCGGATTATAATCCGATGGACGTGAACGCCGATCATGCACGTGGCCGTGAGGCACTGCGCCGCAGCATCGTAGCCTGCAATATACTGGGTATTAAGAGAATGGTGATCCATCCCAGTCATTCCTTTGACTATCCGTATCCATCGGCACAGGAAGCGTATTTTCAATTTAATAAAGAATTTTTTGAGACCATCATTCCGGATCTGGAAAAATATGATGTTATGATCTTGTTGGAAAACAGCTGCGAAGCCAATATGAAGGGTAAGTATTTTCCAATGACCGCGACCGAGATGAATGCTATGTTGGATTGCATTAATCATCCGCGCTTTGGTGCATGCTGGGATATTGGTCACAGCAACATTCAAGGGTTGGATCTGCACGACAGTCTTGTGGAACTTGGGGATAACCTGAAAGCTCTTCATATTCACGATAATAATGGACAAAGAGATCAGCATCAGGCTCCTTACACCGGTACGGTGAACTATGATGAACTCATGCGCGGTATTATCGACTCCGGCTTTAAGGGTTATTTTACCTATGAAGCGGATGGTTATTATAGCAAGCGCAAGGGCGATCCAATGCCTACATTGGAAATCAAGCAGGCGGTTGTTAAACTGCTATATCAGATTGCTAAGGACCTGCTGAAACGATTTGACATGTACGAATGCTAAAGAGGACTTAAATTATGATTTTGAACGACACGATTTTACAATATATAGAGGCACACGAAGACGAAGCCTTCGAACTGTTAGTGGAGCTGGCGCAGATTCCGGCGCCTTCTAATCAGGAGGAAAAAAGGGCCGAATTTATTAAAAGCTGGCTGGAGGCTCAGGGCGCAGAAGGTGTGTATATCGATGAGGCGCTGAACGTGATCTATCCGGTAGGGGTTACCGAAACGAATCCGCTGGTGGTAGTTGCGGCTCACAGCGATGTGGTGTTTGGCGATCTGGAGCCGCTTCCTTTGGTGGTGGAAGATGGACTCATCAAGTGCCCTGGCGTGGGTGACGATACCGCCAATCTGGTCATGCTGCTTATGGCAGCCAAATATATTGCAGAGCAGAAGATCCTTCCTAAAAAAGGAGGACTGCTGTTGGTGGCCAACTCCGGCGAGGAGGGACTGGGTAACTTGAAGGGTTCCAGACAGCTTGTTAAAGATTTTGGCTATCGTATGAAAGAATTTATTTCCTTTGACTGTACCGCGCATGCGTTGATCAACGGGGCGGTGGGCTCCAAGCGATTCAAAGTGGAAGTGAAGACCGAGGGCGGTCATTCCTTCTCTGACTTTGGTAACAAGAATGCCATTGCTTATTTATCGGCCATGATCCAGGATCTGTATCAGATTCAGGTGCCGGAAAAGGGAATCACCACATATAACGTGGGTACCATTAGTGGTGGTACTTCGGTCAATACCATTGCTCAACAGGCAGAGATGCTATATGAGTTCCGTTCCGATGAAAAAGAATCCCTCGAGATCATGGAAGAAAAGTTTAATGTGGTGGTGGAGTCTTACCGCGAAAAAGGAATCGACGTTCATGTAACTGTCGTGGGTGAGCGCCCCTGTTCTGCACAGGTAGATGAAATAGTGCAGGGTGAGATGGCGGAGCGAGTGATCGCTGCTATTTCGCGCTATTTTGGATGGGAGCCCACAGCATCGAAGGCCTCTACTGATTGCAATATTCCGTTATCTATGGGAATTCCGGCAGTTTGCACCGGCTGTATTTTGGGTCAGGGCGCCCATACCCGGGAAGAATATGTGGAGATCGACAGCCTGCTGCCGGGCTTGAAAGTAGCTTTTGAACTGATCCTTTACTATTTATAAGAAAGAAAGGAATAGGTGGTTGTATGTCAGGAATTATTGGAACCGCAATGAAACGAGTGGATGCACCGGCCAAAGCTCGAGGTAAAGCCTTATATGCCGGTGATTATACAGATGATAAAATGCTGCATGCCTGTTTGGTACGTTCAGAGTATGCTCATGCAGAAATTGTAGATATTGACTGTTCAAAATTACCGCAGGATGCGTATTGTTTTACGGCAAAAGACTTAGCGTGTAACCTGATCCCATTTATTTTCAACGATCAGCCTGCATTGGCAGATCAAAAGGTTCGGTTTTATGGAGAGCCCATTGCGGTAGTGGCAGCCGAAAGCTATGAAAAGGCCCGCGCAGCGGCCAAAAAGGTTCACGTTACTTATAAGCAGCTGCCGGCTGTTTTGGATGGGGAAAAGGCGCTGGACGCGGATGCACCCAAGGTACATGATCAGGGTAATGTTTGCGGAGAGTTTCATAGAGGAAAAGGTGATACTGAGGCGGCGTTTAAAAACTGCGCGCTGGTGTTGGAAGATGTGTTTGAGGTACTACCTCAGGAGCACGCGTATCTGGAACCGGAGGCGGCCTATACCTATATCGATGAAAAGGGACGGCTGTGTCTGTATTCCTCTACTCAGAATGCTTTTCTGGATCGAACCACCCTGTGCCAGGTACTGGGCCTTGACGTGGAGCAGGTAGTGTCGCGTGCAGCCACTGTGGGTGGCGGTTTTGGTGGAAAAGATGGCCATACCATTCAGGTATTTCCTGCTCTGGTAACGCAAAAAACAGGACGTCCTTGCCGAATGACCTATACCCGAAAAGAAAACCTGCAGGCCACCTTTAAACGACATGCAGCCAAAGCCTATGCCAAAATGGGTTTTGATCAAAACGGAAAAATTTTAGCCTTTGAAGGTAAGATCATTTTTGATACCGGTGCCTATGCGGCCTATGGCCCTTCGGTTCTGAGTTTGGGTTCTGAGCATTTGGCGGGCCCTTATCTTATAGAAAATACAAAGATCGACGGATATTTATCTTATACTAATAACACTCCGGCATCTGCTATGCGAGGTTTTGGTGCTCCGCAGGGCTGCTTTGGAACCGAGATCTTTATGGGAAAGGCTGCAGCTGCTTTAGGAATCGATCCTATTGAAATTCGTCGCAGAAATGTGCTGCGAGAAGGAGACCTGGGTGCGATCGGTCAGAAGATGGATCACAGCATTGGCCTGCTGGAAGCTTTGAATCAATTTGAACAGTCGGAATTTTGGAAAAAGGCTAAAGCAGATACGTCCGGTACATACGGCTATGGTGTTGCTGCTGGTTTTCTCAGTTCCGGTTTTGGTAAAGGCGTGAACGATCAGGCAACCATCACCATTGAAAAGACGGAGGAAGGTTATACCGTATATTGTGGCTTGGTGGATATTGGTCAGGGCAGTGAGACGGCTCTGATCATGATTGCGGCAGAAGCCTTGGACGTGCCGGTGGAAAAAATCAAGATGGTCATGGCCGATACGGAACTGACTCAGGATTGCAGTTCGACGGCTGCCTCACGATCAGTTTATATTGGTGGAAATGCCATTTTGGACGCTGTCAAAGAAATCAAAAAAGGTGCTGTGAAAGCGACGGGGCATGCAGTATTTCCGGAGAATCAACTGGATTCCTTTGGTGTACATACCTTATATGGCTTTATCATGCAGGGGGCAAAGGTTCAAGTGGATCCTGTTAGTGGTGCGGTGAATGTGCTGGAAGTCCATAATGTAACAGAAGCCGGTCGTATCATGAATCCTGTATCGGTGGCCGGTCAGATGTACGGTGGTATTGTGATGAGTACGGGCTATGCGATTTCGGAGGGTATTCACTATCAAAATGGTGCCGCTTTGGAAGATAGTTTTGCTAGTTATGTCATTCCCACTGCAATGGATGCTCCGCACATGAGCAGTGAAAATATTGAAGCCTATGAGCCTACCGGACCCTATGGCGTCAAGGGAATTGCGGAAGCGCCCACGGTAGCAGTGGCTGCTGCAATCGCTAATGCGGTGGCAGCTGTGGTGCCTGAGGCTCATATTCATACGTTACCCATTGATCGTGCGGAGATATTGCGTCATTTTCCGCGAAACAGAAAGTAAGGCAGGTGAGCGGTAATGAAAGTATTAAGAGCAAAAAATGTTAGGGAAGCAATCGAACTTCAGCAAAGTCATAAAGGTCACTACTTAGCAGGTGGTACCGACATCATGGTGGGGATCAATAGTGAAAAATTCCAGCCGGAATGTTTGATCGATCTGAGTCTGTGTCAAGAATTATATGGAATCGTTGAGGAGGCTGCAATTGTTAAGATCGGTGCACTGACCACTTTTACTGAATTGGAAAAAAGTGAGACGATTCAGCAATTCTTTCCTGCCTTGGCTAAGGCTGCTGCCAGTGTAGGCGGACCGCAGATCCGCAATCGTGGTACGGTTGGCGGCAATATTTGTAATGCGTCTCCTGCAGCAGATACTGTACCTGCTTTGGTAGCCTTACATGCAGTAGCAGTGCTAGAAGGCAGCAATGGGCAGCGTCAGCTTCCTGTTGAGAAGCTCTTGGTGGCGCCCCGTCAAACTTGTTTGGCACAGGATGAAATCGTTAGAGAATTGATCTTGCCGAAAAATAACAGTGTATCAGATTTTATGAAAGTCGGAAAGCGAAATGCTTTGGCCATATCTTCAATCAATATGGCAGTCGCTGTTATAAAAGAAGCAGGAAAAATACAGGAGATTTGTGTAGCTGTTGGTTCGGCTGCTCCTACTGTACGTAACTGCGTGCGGGCCGCCGCATGTTTGAAAGAGGGCGGAATTTCTGCAATGGAAGAGGCGCAACAGATTTTGATGGAAGAAATCGCACCCATCGATGATCGCTGGGCAACAGCAGAGTATCGCCGTATGGTAGCTTGCAATATGTTAGAAAGCCTATCGGTAGCACTGATGGAGGAGAAGAACGTATGAAACAGTGGATTACTTGTACAGTGAACGGCGAAACAGTAAGCCGTGAGATCGAACAAGATCTGACGCTATTGCGGTTTTTGCGTGAAGAACTCAAATTGACTGGAACCAAGGAAGGCTGCGGTGAGGGTGACTGCGGCGCTTGTACGGTGCTGGTGGACGGAGTTAGTGTAAATAGCTGCTTGTATCTGGCAGTACTGGCAGATCAAAAGGAGATTCTCACCATTGAAGGCGTGGAACAGAATGGTGAAATGAGCGAGATCCAGGAGGCTTTTATTCGCCATGGTGCCATCCAATGTGGTTTTTGCAGTCCCGGTATGATCATGTCGGTCAAATACTTGTTAGAGCAGAATCCTCATCCAACGGAAGAGGAGATCCGCCGCGGTATATCCGGAAATTTGTGCCGCTGCACCGGATATCAGCAAATGGTGGATGCAATCAGCGAATTGGCTGAGAAAAACGAATAATATGATAAAATGATACAATGCCCCGATGAGATGATCCCATTTGATCGTCTCATCGGGGTATTTTTATCGATAAAGTGGTGGATTTTTTGAAGGAAACTGATTATAATAGATTTAATATGGCATCATATCGAAATTTTGCAAATGAGCAACTATAATATTCAAAGGAGTTACTATGTACACATATCAAACGACACGCAAAGCTTGTTACTTAGGCAGTATTATTCAGGCTATTACGGTGAATGTTCCGCCGGTATTTTTCATTATTTTCCAGGATGATTACGGTGTAAGCTATGCCCAGTTGGGTTCGCTGGTTTTTCTGACTTTTGCGGTACAGATCATAGTGGATCTGTTTTTGGCGCGGTATTCCGATCGCTTTAAAACCAGAAGTTTGATGGTGACCTGCAGCGTCTGCAACTTCGCCGGCTACGGTCTTTTGGCACTGGCGCCTACGTTATTCCCGGATCATACGTTTTTAGGTTTGTGTGTGGCTGCTACAGTGTATTCCACCGGTGCGGGCATTATTGAGGCAACCACCAGCCCGTTGGTGGATTCGCTGCCCACCGATGATCGAAACTCGAATATGGCTTTCCTTCATTCCTTCTATTGCTGGGGTCAGCTGGGAGCCGTACTGCTTACGACGCTGATGTTGGTGGTGTTCGGCCGATCTCATTGGCGCTACATCATGTTGTTTTGGATGATCTTCCCGGCAGTGGATGCCTATCTGTTTGCCAAGGTTCCCATGCCGGCTATGCAAAGCGGCAATGAACATGGTGGTATGAAGAAACTTTTTTCTTCCAAACTATTCTGGGCAGCTGTTATGGTCATGATCGCTTCCGGTGCTTCGGAATTGGCAATGTCCCAGTGGTCCTCCCTGTTTGCTCAGAAGGGTTTGAATCTAAATAAAACTCTGGGTGATATAGCCGGTCCTTGCTTCTTTGCACTGCTCATGGGTCTGGGTCGTGTGTTTTACGGTATTAAAGGCGATAAGCTGCGCATGGACCGCGCATTGAGTTTGTCTGCTTTATTGTGTATCGCCAGTTACCTGCTGGCAGTATTTTCACCTTCGCCGGTGCTGGGTCTGATTGGCTGCGGCATCTGTGGCCTGTCCGTCAGCATGATGTGGCCCGGAACTCTGGTGATGGCTGCTAAAGCGATTCCCACCGGTGGTACTGCTTTGTTTGCCTTATTGGCTTTGGGTGGTGATGTGGGTTGCTCTGTTGGTCCGTGGCTCACCGGTATTGTGTCCGATGCGATTCAGCATAGTGATCTGAGCCAGAAACTGAACATGGCAGTGGATGAGGCAGCGCTTAGCGGTGGACTGCTGACAGCCATTATCTTCCCAGTCCTGCTGCTGGTCTTTGTTCCCATCGTTGGCAAAAAGAAAGGAGCCAAAGAATGAGCGAAAAGATTCTCTTGGTAGATGGACATTCCATTGCCAATCGTGCCTTTTACGGCGTTCCGTTGCTTACCAATTCTAAAGGCGTATACACCAATGCGCTTCATGGATTCTTTAATATACTCTGGCGCGTGATCGAACTGGAAAAGCCTGATTATCTGGGCGTTGCTTTCGATTTAAAGACGCCTACCTTCCGCCATAAAATGTACAGCGAATACAAAGGTACCCGTGCCGGTATGCCCGAGGAACTGCGTCAGCAGATCCCGCTGCTGCAGGATATATTAGATAAAGCCGGTGTGGTGATGCTGACCAAAGAGGGATATGAGGCCGACGATGTGCTGGGCACCATTGGCAAAACCTATAGCGCCCAGGGTGCTGAAGTTACCATTTTGTCCGGCGATCGCGACCTGCTGCAATTGGTAGATGAAAATATCAAACTATTGATACCAAAAACAAAAAAAGGCGGCACCGAAATGGAAGAATACCACATTGCCGATGTGGTGGAAAAATATGGTGTGGAGCCTGCGGGATATCTGCAGATGAAGGCCCTTATGGGGGATCCTTCCGATAATATCCCCGGCGTGCCCTCCATTGGTGAAAAGACGGCGGCCAAAATCATTCAAACCTTTGGTACCGTGGAAAACGCCATAGCAAGCGTAACTGAAGTAAAGCCTCCCAGAGCAGCTAAAAATTTGGAAGAATTTCAGGAACAGGCCCGTTTGAGCCTGACACTGGCTACCATTTGCACCGACTGTCCGGAGCCCGGCGAAGCCGGAAAATTGACGGAGCAAACCTTTGCGACTCAGCAGTTCGTGGAGGGGCTCAAAGAATATGAACTTAAAAGTTTGCTGCAGCGAGTGCTGCCAAAAGTAAAGGCAGCACAGATTCAGGCAACCGCAGAGGCAACTGTAGAAAAAGCAGCAGCTGTGCTTGCAGAAGAAAAGGAAAGCGATCAGCTGTCCTTAGATCAAATTTCTTTGGATGATGTGATATATGAGGAACCTGTTAAACCGGCAGCACTGGGCACCGGTATAACAGCAGAAGAACTTTTGGAAAATTTAAAGGATCATACCGGTCCGTTAACCCTTGCTATCTGCGGAGAAGAAGGGGATATTTGCGGCATGGCAGTGAATCAGTGGTATGTGGACGGTTCCCTCAATGAGATCGTACCGGTGATTGCACAGCTGTTAGAAGATGCCAGTGTGACTAAGATCACCTTCGACGTTAAGAAGTTATATAAAGAGCTGCAGGCCCGTCAGGTGGAAATGAAGGGCGAGATCATTGATGCGCTGCTGGCAGCGTATTTGCTAAATCCTTCAAAAGATGATTATGCACCCGATGAGCTGGCAACCATCTATTTAGATGAATATGTTCTCTCCGAGGCAGAAATTTTGGGTACTGGAGTGAAGAAACTGCATTGGTCACAGGTAGAGCCGAAAGCAAGGGCGGAGTATATGACCACGGTGACGCGAATTCTAAGTCGTGCGGCTCATCCCATGATGCAGGAACTGGAAGTGAAGGGGATGAAGGTGCTTTACGATGTGATCGAGCGGCCTTTGGCGGAGGTGCTGGCCAGCATGGAGTTGGCCGGTATTGCGGTTGACCTTTCGGTACTGGAGACCTTCGGCAGCTTTTTGACCGGTGAGATCGATAAGATCCAGCAGGAAGTGTATGACCTGGCAGGGGAGAGTTTTAACATTAATTCGCCGAAGCAGCTGGGTGTGATCCTGTTTGAAAAGCTGGGTTTGAAGGCTGGTAAGAAAACTAAATCCGGTTACTCTACTTCGGCGGAAGTGTTGGAAAAACTGAAATGGGATAGCCCCATTGTGGCCAAGGTGCTGATGTATCGTCAGCTGACCAAACTGCAGTCCACCTATGTGGAAGGCTTGAAAGGTTTTGTGGTGGATGGCCGGATCCATTCTAAATTCAAACAGGCTGTGACGGCTACAGGACGTCTATCCAGTACCGATCCGAATCTTCAAAATATTCCGATCCGCATGGAACTGGGACGGCAGCTGCGTAAGGCCTTTGTGCCCGGCGGTTCCGACTATTTCTTTATGGATGCGGACTATTCCCAGATCGAACTGCGTTTGCTGGCCCATATGTCCGGCGATACAAAGATGATCGAAGCCTACAATAGCGGTGCAGATATTCATCGTATGACTGCTTCTCAGGTGATGAACATTCCCTTTGAGCAGGTAACACCGGAGCAGAGAAGCAGTGCCAAGGCAGTCAACTTTGGTATTATTTATGGTATGAGCGCTTTTTCCCTCAGTGACGATTTAGGAATCACCACTAAGGAAGCGGCGGAATATATTGAAAAATACTTTTCCCAGTACCCCAGTGTTAAAGACTTTTTGGACGGCTGCGTGGCTTCTGCGAAGGAAAAGGGCTATGGCGAGACCCTGTTTGGGCGCCGTCGTAACATTGAGGAACTGAAGGCATCTAACTTTAATCAGCGATCATTCGGTGAACGTGTGGCTAAAAATATGCCAATTCAAGGCAGCGCTGCCGATATCATCAAGATCGCCATGATCAAAGTATATCAGCGTATGAAAGCAGAAGGTTTGAAGAGCCGCCTCATCGTACAGGTTCACGATGAGCTGTTGATTGAAGTATACCGGCCCGAGGCCGAACGAGTTCGCGTCATTCTGGAAGAAGAGATGCAAGGCGCGATGCAGCTGAAGGTGCCGCTGATCATCGATGTTCATACAGGAGAAAATTGGTATGAAGCCAAATAAATATGTAATTGGTCTGACGGGCACCATTGCCTCCGGAAAAAGCACCACCGCCAAGTATTTGGAAAAGACGTATCAGATTCCTCGGATCGATGCGGATCTGGTGGCTAGAGAAGTTGTGGAAGAACTGAAATATCAGCTGGCCGAGGAGTTTGGCAGTGAGATATTGGTGGAGGGACAGCTAAGCCGCCCTAAGCTAGGCAGCATTGTATTTGCGGATGCAGAAAAACTGAAAAAGCTCAATGCTATGACTCATCCGGCCACCTGTCGTAAGATCCAAAGATGGATCGAAGAGCAGGAGGCTAAGTTGGTGCTGGTGGAGGCTATTGAACTATTGCGCTCAGAACTCAAGGATATGGTCGATACCGTATGGGTGGTGTATGCAGCACCGCAGATCCGAGTGGAGCGTATGATGCAGGAGCGTGGTCTTTCGGAAGATGAGGCTCGCAAACGAGTGGCCAGCCAATGGGATGATGCCACTTATCAGGCACAGGCCAGTGAAGTGCTGGACGGCAGCCATGATACGCAGCGGTTATATGAGCAGTGTGACAGACTGGTAAAGGATCTGATTGAATGATAAAACGAATCGTATGCTGGTTGATGACCGGCATAACGCTTGCTGCCGGGTTGGCAGGTTGTGGATCTAAGGAAGCTTCGCCTAATGAGCAAAGCAGCTTAGTAACGGAAGAAACCCAGCAAGAAAGCAGCGTGGTTTGGCAGGAGGAGACAGCTGAACTTCCACAAACTCCTATAACAGGTGGAGAGTTAAAGCTGGCCATTGAAAATCCGAAGTCTCTGCTGCCCTGGGAAGTAACCGATGAAGCCACCGGCAAAATGCTGATGTTGATTTATAGTTCTTTAATGAATCAAAAGGATGATGGCACTATGCTGCCATGCCTGGCGGCATCTAAGTCTTGGTCGGCAAATCTCGATGAATTAACGATCAAACTGCGCAGCGATGTTACCTTCCATAATGGAAAACAGTTGACTGTTCAGGATGTTGTCTACAGTATACAAATGCTGCAGTCGTCGAAAAATGTGTATAGCGATGTGGTAAAAGGTATTGCGCAAGCGGAAGCTACGGAGGAAGGCGATCTGCTTCTGAGGTTTACGGCTCCGGGCCGTATGAATGAGGAAGGATTGATTTTTCCGATTGTACCCGATGGATACCAGGAGGCTTTGGTGCCCATGGGAACAGGGCCTTATGCGTATGCGGGAGCAGAGACCATGCGTGAACTGCAGTTGGTCCGCTATGAAGATTATTTTGGAATGCGGCCGTATATTACTGATGTAAAGGTTTATTTTGTGCGGGATATAGCAGCAGTGGAGCAGTGTTTTGAGACTTCGCGGACGAACCTGATGCAGACAGATTATTTTGCCTGGGGCAGCTATGTGAACCAGAAGAATCTGACACTGCATCCCTTCGAAAGTTACGAGGCGGTGTATTTGGAGTTTAATACCACAGGTACCTTTGGCATGGCGCGTTCTAATCGAGAGAAGACAGCATTGGCTGTGGATGCAGTGCGCGTACTGCGTGACGCGTATTGGGGGAAGGGAACAATAACGGAAACCTTGCTGCGTCCCGGCAGTTGGTATAAAGAAGATGTTACCAAGACCTATGGCTATGATGCCGACAAAGCGGCAGAGATAGTGACGGTGGGAAGCGGTACGGTGCGGCTTTTGTATGATGAAGAGGATCTGGTGCTGAGTGCAGCGGCGGAGACGGTAAAGGTTCAGTTAGAGGCTTCCGGCTTGAAGGTTCAACTCAAAACAGCGGGCAGTTACGATATCGCGCTGCGCAGAGAGCGCATGACATTAATGAAGGCGGCGCAGACTGTTTCGAAGCAGGATCTGTTGGCGGCGGCTGAAACGGAGGATGAGATCCGGGCAGCGGCGGCGCAGTTGGATGCCTATATGAATGAAGAACTGGTGGTGTATAATTTGTTCTTTATGACTCAGGCTGCGGTGACTGGCTATGGCGTAGAGGGAGAGATGACGCCAGGGGACTGGAATGTGTATGGCGGCATCGAGGAATTATATATGCAAACGGAAGAAGGAGGTGCTGCGCAGTGAGTTACTGGGCAACAAGGGGCCTGCGAGGCAGTGCCTTTGAGGAAATGCTGAATATGACCAATGAGCAGTACCGAAAAGAGGGATTGGCGCTCATTCAGAAGATCCCCACACCCATTAAGCCCATAGAGATCGACCAGGAAAAGCGGACGATCAAGCTGGCGTATTTTGAGCAGAAGAGTACGGTGGACTATATTGGGGTTATGGGCGGGATTCCGATTTGTTTTGATGCAAAGGAATGCGGCAAAAAGAGCCTGCCATTTTCTAATATCCATCCTCATCAGGTGGAGTTCATGCAGGATTTTGACAAGCAGGGGGGCTTAGCCTTTCTGCTGGTACATTTCACGGAGTATCAGGAATACTATTTGCTGCCGGTGGAGACGTTGGCAGAGTATTATCTGAATAAGGAAGAAAAGGGTCGTTCATCCATTCCCTATTCGGCGTTTAACAAAGAACTCATGATACCGGATACGGGAAATGCATATTTAAACTATTTGGCAGTGGCACTGAAGTACGGAAAAATGAAGAAAGCACTTGCCAAATGAGTGAAGTTTTAGTATAGTAAAAGGCTGGAGTCGTATCTGTGAACGCACGGAGGCTCTGCTACATATAAGGAGGCAATTTAAATGGGATATAAGATCGTAATCGATGCCATGGGCGGCGACTATGCACCCCAGGCACCGGTGGGCGGTGCACTGATGGCACTGGAGATGAATCCGGAGCTTTCCATCGTGCTGACCGGTACTAAGGAAGCGTTGGAAAAGGAACTGGAAGGCAAAACATATGATAAAAACCGTCTGAGCCTGGTGTATACCACCGAGGTTGTGGAAAATGAGGAGCATTCTCCTGTTGAGGCGATTCGCCGCAAGAAAGATTCTTCCATGGTCGTGGCTCTGAAAATGGTGAAGAATAAAGAAGTAGATGGCTTTGTATCGGCCGGTAACACCGGTGCGGTATTGTCAGGCGCTACTTTGTTGGTGGGCCGTATCAAGGGTGTACAGCGTCCTGCACTGACCGTGGCCCTGCCCAGCGGCGAGATTCCTGTATTGGTACTGGATATTGGTGCCAATATGGACAGCAAACCTTCTTATCTGGTGCAGTATGCCAAAATGTGTGAGATCTACTGCCGTAAGTTATATGGCATTGCTAAGCCTTCGGTTGGTCTGCTGAATGTTGGTGTGGAACCCGGCAAGGGAAATGCACTATCTAAAGAGGTATATGAACTGCTGATGGCAGAAAAAGAGCAGGGTATGAATTTCATTGGTAATGTGGAAGCTCGCGAGGTATTCAGCGGTGATATGAACATTGTGGTAACCGATGCCTTTGCCGGAAATGTGCTGCTGAAAAATACAGAAGGCGTGGTAGCCTTTATTTTCAAGGCGTTGAAGAAAGCTATGTATTCGAATCTGCGCAGCAAAATTGGTGCGCTGCTGTTAAAGCCGGCGCTGATGGAACTTAAGAGTCAGTTGGATCCCCGGGCTGTGGGTGGTACTCCGCTGTTGGGCGTAGATGGTGCAGTCATCAAAGCCCATGGTAATTCCAACGATGTGGCGATCTCCAGTGCTGTAAAGCAGTGTCTGAACTTCATTAAAACCGAAGTCAATGAAGAGATCCGCGCTAATCTGAAAAAAGAGCCCAAGGCTGAGTAATTCAAAAGCGTAAGGAGAGCGAAGTAATGAGTCGTGATGAATTAAGCATTATTCAGGAAATTATTGCAGAAGAAATGGATCTGAATCCCCAGGATATTACGGAAGAAATGACTTTGGATGAGGATCTGGATATGGATCAAAACTCAATTTTGCAGGTGCTGATGGCCTGTGAGGTGGAGTTCAATGTGGAGTACGAACAGGAAGACATTCGTCAAATTAAAACAGTAGAAGACATTTTGAAGAGTCTGGCTGAGTGGTAAAACTGCAAAGCCTTGCGGACAAGGTGCATGATATAAATATAAGACGGACTTGCCTTGGCTATGGCCGAGGCAGGTCGCGTTTGTGTGTTTGCTGCGCGGCAGCATAAAAAACTTGATGTTTGAGAAAGGAACGGACATGAAGGCAAGATTGACAGAAAAACAGTTGGACCGGTTTGAAGAGTTGATCGAATACAGATTTCAAAATCGTAAGTGGCTGCGTCAGGCGCTGACTCATTCTTCCTATAGCAAGGAACAGCAGCAGAAGGTGGCGGATTATGAGCGGCTGGAGTTTTTAGGCGATGCGGTGTTGGAACTGTGTACTTCGAAGATGCTGTTTGAAAAATATGATTGGCCCGAGGGTAAATTGACCAAGACTAGAGCGAAGATCGTATGTGAAGCTTCCCTTTCTTATGTGGCAAGGGCGCTTTCTTTTGGTGAGTTTATCTTGATGAGTTACGGTGAGGATAAGACCGGTGGCCGTGACCGCGATTCGATTTTGTGTGACGTGGTAGAGGCCGTGATCGGAGCTGTATATTTGGACGGCGGATTGGATGAGTCTTGGGCACTCATTGATCGGCTTTTGTTCAGCCGACTGGAGGAGATTCCTAACCAGCGTCAGACCGATTATAAATCGGCGCTGCAAGAACTTTTGCAGGGCAAAGGAAAAGACAAACCGGACTATAAAGTGGTGGCGGAGGAAGGTCCGCCCCATGATCGCATATTTATTACAGAGCTTTGGCTGGATGGCAAGGCTGTGTGCCGTGGTGAAGGAAAGAGTAAAAAACAGGCGGCGCAGCAGGCAGCGGAAAAAGCATTGAAACGACTGGAGGGTCTATGGAATTAAAACGCGTAGAAATGGTGGGCTTTAAATCCTTTCCGGAAAAGATCAACGTGGAATTCGGTAAGGGTATTACAGCCATTGTAGGCCCCAACGGAAGCGGCAAAAGTAATATTTCCGATGCAGTGCGCTGGGTATTGGGCGAACAGAGTGCCAAGACCCTGCGAGGATCCAAAATGGAAGATGTTATCTTTGCCGGCACCGAGCGCAGAAAGCCTGTTAACTTTGCACAGGTAACTTTGGTGCTGGATAATCAAGATAAAAAGATGGCAGTGGATTTTGATGAAGTGGCCATTAGCCGGCGGGTGTTCCGTTCCGGTGAGAGTGAGTATCAGATCAACGGAAGTCGCTGCCGTTTGAAAGACGTGCAGGAAATGCTGATGGATACCGGTATCGGTAAAGATGGTTACAGTGTAATCGGTCAGGGTCAGATCGATCAGTTGTTGTCCACTAAGCCGCAGGATCGTCGTATGATTTTTGAAGAGGCGGCCGGTATTGTTAAATATAAGACCCGTAAAGAGCAGGCGGAAAAACAGTTGGCGGAAGAGGCGGATAATCTGAGCCGTGTGACCGATATTCTGGATGAACTGACCGCACGATTAGGACCCTTGGAAAAACAGGCGGAAACCGCCAAGCAGTATTTGGCTTTGAAGGATGAACTGAAAACCTATGAAGTAGCTTCTTTCTTAGGCGAGTATCAGCAGCTGCAGGCACAGTTTGAACGTGTCAGTGGCTTGCTTGGTGATCTGAATGAGCAGATCGAGAGTTCACGTGTGAAACAGTTGGAAGCAAAGGCACGTTCGGAACAGTTTGCCCGTGAAGCCGATGAGGCTCGTCAGCGTTTGACTGCTTTATATGAAGAACATAACGATCTTCGTCTGCAAAAGGAAAGCGGCGAAGGTGATAAGCGTGTGCTGCAACAGCAGGCAGAAAACGGAGAACGTGAGTATGCATCTTTGCAGCAGCGTTTAGAAGATATTAAGGTTCGCATGAGCAATCGTGTGGCCACAGTGAAAAAAGAAGAAATCAAACTGCAGGAACTGGAGCAGAAGATCGCGCAAAAAGAAGAAGATCAGATCAAACTGACCGAAGGATTGAGTGAGAAGGAAGCTCAGCTGAATGTTTTAAAACAAGTATTTCAGGATGCCCAGACTTTGGCAGCAGAGCTTCAGCAGGAACTGATCGGTCTGCGCAGCCGCACTGAGCGCCAGGCGATGGTGCTGGAACAGGATATGAGCCAGCAGGAATCCATGGCCAGCCGCGGCTATGAATTGGCACGACAGGCTGATGAACAAAAGGTTCAGGTCGAAAAAGCGCAGCAGGAAAAGGACGAACTGATGCTGCAGCAAAAGGCTTTGTCAGATGCAACTACCCTGCTTGCCGGTCAGGTGGATCAGGTCCGTCACGCCATTCGCGAAAAACAACAGCAACAGGAGTCGATGCTGGTGTCCATGCGTGGACTTCAAAATCAGATCCAGTGGCTGCAGAATATGGAAAACGATTATGAGGGCTTCAGCGGCAGCGTAAAAGCTGTGATGCAGCTGAAAAAGCAGGATCCTAAACGATATGGACGGATTCACGGTACTTTGGCTGATGTGATCCGAGTGCCTTCGGAATATGCCTTGGCCATTGAGATCGCTTTGGGTGCTGCCATTCAGAACATCATTGTTGAAGATACCGATTGCGCGAAAGAACTGATCAATGTGCTGAGGGAGGGCAAAAAAGGACGTGCTACCTTCCTGCCCTTGGACAGTGTGACTGCTCGCGGTGCTTTCCAAAATGAAGAGGCAGTTAAGGATATGTATGGGGTGATCGGCTTCGGTCATGAATTGATCCATTATGATCAGACCTACAGTAAGATCATTTCCCGTCAGCTGAGCAATGTGGTGGTGGCCAAGGACTTTGACAGCGCATCTAAGGTCTCTCGTCGTTATGGCAATACTCTGCGTGTGGTAACCTTGAAAGGTGATATCTTCAATATCGGCGGCTCCATCACCGGTGGTAGTACCGGGGCCAAGTCCGGCGGTATTTTGGGGCGTAAAGGTGAAATTGAAAAGCTGCAGACTCAACTGAGTGAAAAACGAGAAGAAGGAAGACTGCTGCAGGCTGAAGTTTCAAAACTTTCTCAGCAGCGTCAGCAGCTGAGCCGCCAGCAGGATGAGAAAAATAAAGAGTATCTGCAGATCACACAAAAGGCCGAAACAGCCCGCCAACAGTGGGAGCAGTTGTGCTTCATTTATCAGCATACCCAGACACAGCTCAGCGAAATGGAAGAAAACCGCAGACAGCTTCAAATGTCTCATCGGGAGCACGAAGAAGCTGTGCAGCGTAGCCGCAAAAAGCTGGAAGAATTGGAAGCCGTGCAGGCAGAGCGAGAGCAGAAGAAGGAAAATGCGGATCTTGCAGTGCAGGTACTAAGAGGACAGATCGAGGCGGAAAAGGGTCAGGCTTCGCAACAGCGAATGGAACTGGCTGGCCTGAAGCAGCAGAAGCAGTTTATGGAAAGAACCGTAGAATGGGAGTCTCAGGAAATTGAGAGCCTGGCCCAGGAAGCGGATCAAATATTGGAAGATCGCCAGCAGCGTCTGGATGAGGCACAACAGGCAAAAGCTCAGATTATTGAGATTGAAGAAAAGCAAAAAGAACTGGATATTGCCATTGCAGCCAAGAGCGAAGAAATGAAGATCATGGAGGCGCAGCGCGCCGAAAAGGATCATCAGCGTGATGAAAGCATTCGTGAAACCGAAGAAACTCTGCGTGCCTTCAGCGCCTTGGAAAAAGAGCAGGTGCGTTTGGAAAATCAGGCAAACCGTGCCAGAAAAGATTTGACCGATCTGCAGGATCGTATTTGGGATGAATATGAACTGACCTATGGTGCCGCTAAGACGATCTGGGAGAAAAAAGATCCTGAGGAGCAAAAGGAATTGGGAAGCCAGACGGCTATGAAGAAGAAGGTTTCTCAATTGAAGGAAGCGATTCGGCGCCTAGGTAATGTCAATGTGGACTCGATCGAGGAGTTGATTGCGTTGACAGAGCGCTGCGAGTTCCTGACTAAGCAGCGGGATGATATCGCGCAATCTGAAGCTAGTCTGCGTGAAGTGATCGAAAAGCTGACCAAGAAAATGGAGGAACAGTTTACTAAGGGTTTTGCGGAAATTTCCAAGACCTTTAACGTGGTCTTCCAGAAGCTGTTCGGTGGTGGTCAGGGTATTTTGAAACTGGCTGAGGGAGAAAATGCATTGGAAGCGGGAATTGATATCATTGCCCAGCCTCCGGGAAAGAAACTGCAGAGCATGATGCTGCTCTCCGGTGGTGAGAGAGCGCTGACGGCCATTGCGCTGCTCTTTGCCATTCACCAGTTGAATCCGGCCCCGTTCTGTATTTTGGACGAGATCGAGGCGGCACTTGACGATGCCAATGTTGGCCGCTATGCGGACTATTTGCGTGAAATGTGCGAACATACCCAGTTCATTATTATTACCCATCGTAAGGGTACCATGGAGGCAGCCGATACTATGTACGGTGTGACCATGGAGGAGAAGGGTGTATCGAAGTGTATTTCGGTTAAATTTCAATAAATAATTTAAGGAGATTACTGTGGGATTATTTAGTGCACTGAAAAAAGGTCTGGAGAAGACCAGAAACAGTATTATGGGTAATATTACCAGTGTCTTTAGTTCTTATAAAGAGATCGATGAGGATTTTTATGAGGAGTTGGAAGAGGCACTGATCCTGGGTGATATGGGTATGGAGACTGCTATGCAGGTGGTTGAAAATCTGCGTAAAAAAGCAAAAGAACAGCGCCTGTCTACCACCGAGGAAGTATATGAGTTATTTAAAGAGGAAATTTGCCGCATTTTAGAAACGGCAAATCCTGATATTATTGTGAACGGCATGACCAACGTGATCCTAGTGATTGGCGTAAACGGTGCCGGTAAAACTACCAGCATTGGAAAAATGGCCTATCAACTGAAGGAAGATGGTCATCATGTGATCTTGGCTGCGGCGGACACCTTCCGTGCGGCAGCTATTGATCAGCTGAAGGTATGGGCCGAGCGCGCAGGCGTGGAGATCGTATGCCATGCAGAAGGAAGTGATCCCGGTGCGGTGGTGTATGATGCGGCTGATATTACCCATTCCCGTTGGGCAGATGTTTTGATCTGCGATACGGCAGGACGACTGCATAATAAGAAGAATCTGATGGAAGAGCTGCGTAAGATCGGCCGTATTTTGGAACGTGAATTCCCCACTGCGCACCGTGAGGTGCTGTTGGTGCTGGATGCCACCACCGGTCAGAATGCTCTGAGTCAGGCAAAGTTATTTGCAGAGGTAGCACCTATCACCGGTATCGTATTGACTAAGTTGGACGGTACAGCAAAGGGCGGTGTGGTCATCGGTATTATGAACGAA
>JAZQWC010000020.1:0-3096 GCA_045632125.1 Bianqueaceae bacterium | reverse complement strand
AGAAGAATCTGATGGAAGAGCTGCGTAAGATCGGTCGAATTTTGGAACGTGAATTTCCTACTGCGCACCGTGAGGTGCTGCTGGTGCTGGATGCCACTACCGGTCAGAATGCTCTGAGTCAGGCAAAGTTATTTGCAGAGGTAGCACCCATCACCGGTATCGTATTGACTAAGTTGGACGGTACAGCAAAGGGCGGTGTGGTCATCGGTATTATGAACGAACTGGGGATTCCTGTTAAATATGTAGGTGTTGGTGAAGGAATCAACGATCTGCGACCCTTTAATGCAAGAGAGTTTGCTGAAGCTTTGTTTGCGCCTGAGGCAGAATAAACGGATCACCCGTGTAAAAATGAAAAAAATTCAAAAAAAGTTGCCGAAACTTGACATGGTATGTTAAGTTTCGGCCTTTTTTTTACATTTATGTTATGGTAATAGGAAAAGTAAGCCTCTATAATGTGTTCAATTTATCTATGTTCTGCTCTGAAAAGCATATGAGGGACATGAAAATATGGGAGTAAATTGAAATAGGGGAGGTTTACAAAATGCCAAGAAATGCAAGGCAACGAGATGAAAAGGGGATTCACCATGTGGTGGTGCAGGGAAAACGCTTAGAAAATATATTTGAAAATGAAGCAGAAAAAGAATTGTATTTAGAGACCCTGCTGCAGTACAAAGCGAAGACAGGAATAAAGTTGTATGCCTTTTGTATTTTGGAGAATCATGTACATTTGGTACTTCAGGAGACAAAGGAGGAGTCGGTATCTTCCTTTATGCGCAGAGTAGGAGTCCGATTCTCCTATTGGTATCGGCAGCGCTATGATCTGCCGGTGGGAGAAAGGTTGTTTCGAGGACGATATTTAAGTGAACCGCTGCATACGGAGGAAGGGATTCTGGAAGTGGTTCGCCATATACATCAGGAACCGGTCAAACAGGGGCTTGTTTTGAAAATGGAGGATTATGAATGGAGCAGTTACCGTTTGTATTTGAGTCCGGGCAGTTTTATTGATCGGCGTCTAATACTAGATAGTTTACACTTTGGAGGAGGGTATCAGGCATATATGGAAGAAGAAAAGGATGTTGCTGTGTTGGAAGAGGTTCCCTTAAAATATGGCCGAACGGATGAGGAGGTAGAGGCACTGATTCAAATCCGCTTGATGGAAAATGGATTTTCGGAATGGAAACAGACCAGTGTCGATGAAAAAAGAGAAATATTAAAGCAGCTTCGTTATAAAGATGAAGTCAGCATTCAGCAATTATCGCGGGTAGCCGGTGTCAATAGAGGATATATCCAAAGACTGTAAATAACTTTTGTTGGAAATAGATATTGAAATGTGATGAAAAAGATGATATCATATATGGTAATTTGATAAAATGCGTTAGAGTTTGGCTTTTGATGAAAACATGATGAAAAGCATAAAACAAAATAGAAGTTTTGAAAAAAATTCATTTAGTTTTGACAAATTCACATTTCATCGAGTCGACTCGGGTATTATCATAAACAAATGCTAATGAAAGGAGAATCTATTATGTTACTTCTTGAAACTGCTGTTACAACGACAGAGCTTTCCGGCGCTTTTGTTGTGGCCATGGGTATGGGTACCGTATTTATCGGTTTGATCTGTATCATTCTTTTGATCAAAATCATGAGTTTGATCATCAATGGCGTTGCAAAAGATGAGGTTGCTAAACCTGCCGCTCCTGCTGCAGTACCTGCTGCCGCTCCTGCCGCCGCTCCCGTACCGGCTGAGATCCCGAATCGAGCCGAGTTTGTTGCAGCTGTATCCGCTGCAATCGCAGAGGATCTGGGAACCGATATTTCCAAGATCCAGATCGTTTCCATCAAAAGAATCTAATTTTATTTAATTCAGAAAGGAATTATTACAATGAAAAAGTATCGTGTAAATGTAAATGGCGTTGATTATGAAATCGCTCTGGAAGCCCTGAAAGATGGCGAAGATTTTGCTCCTAAGGCAGCTCCTGCTCCTGCTGCAGCTCCCGCTCCCGCAGCAGCTCCTGCTGCTGTACCCGCTGGCGGCGAGAAAGTTACCAGCCCCATGCCCGGTACCATCCTGAACATCAATGTAACTCCCGGTGCTACTGTTGCTGCTGGTCAGGTTCTGATGATTCTGGAAGCTATGAAAATGGAAAATGAAATTATGGCTCCTAAGGCCGGTAGAGTTGTTTCTGTAAACGTTGAGAAGGGTGCTGCTGTTGAGAGTGGTGCTGTTCTGTGCGTAATCGAATAATTCAATTTATAGACTGATTCGGTTACGCTGATGGAATAGTATATATTTCATCAGCACATAAAAGAAACAATCTTATAAAGGAGTTGTACTATGGAAACTATTATTAATTTCCTGAATCAGACCGGTTTTTCCGGATTTGTTGAGGATCCTTTGTGCCTCGTTATGATCCTGGTCTCCTTTGTTTTGATGTACTTAGCCATCAAAAAAGGTTTCGAACCGTTGCTTCTGCTTCCTATTGCATTTGGTATGATGCTGACTAACTTGCCCGGTGCCAACATGTATCACACCGAGTTCTTCTCCGGTGGACATGTACATTGGGATATGGTAGGTAAGTTTGGTTTGATCGACTACCTGTATTTGGGTGTTAAGCTGGGTATCTATCCGTCCCTGATCTTCATGGGCGTAGGTGCCATGACTGACTTTGGTCCTCTGATTGCTAACCCCAAGAGCTTGCTGCTGGGTGCAGCTGCTCAGCTGGGTATCTTCTTGGCTTATCTGGGTGCTACCGTTTTGGGCTTCTTCCCCAACGAAGCAGCTTCCATTGGTATCATCGGTGGTGCAGATGGCCCGACTGCTATTTACGTAACTACTCAGTTGGCTCCCGATATGTTGGGCCCGATTGCAGTAGCCGCTTATTCTTACATGGCGCTGGTTCCTGTAATTCAGCCTCCGATCATGAAAGCTTTGACCACCAAGGAAGAGCGTCAGATCGAGATGAAGCAGCTGCGTCCTGTAAAGAAGGTAGAGAAAATCATCTTCCCTATCGTTGTTACTGCCTTTGTTTCTTTGCTGGTTCCCTCTGCAGCACCCCTGATCGGTGCTTTGATGTTGGGTAACTTGGTAAAAGAGAG
>JAZQWC010000019.1:0-12610 GCA_045632125.1 Bianqueaceae bacterium | reverse complement strand
TCATCCATGGGATGATCCAGAATATGAGCGATCAGCGCATTTTTCTGGTTCAGCACCAAAGTGGTCTCAGGATCCGGATTAAAACCAGCCATGCCCATGGCACCATACATCTTCATCATTTCCTGCATACGGCGAGCTTCTTCGGTCATTTCGATCATGGCGGAAACTTTTTCATCCTTCAGGTTTTCCAAACGAACTTTCAAATTCTCATTGGAAAGCAGGCGGCGGAACAGAGTTTCAGCAGCAGTTTGAGCCATTTCAGGAATTTCGGTATCCTGATCCTTCAAAATTTCGTTAAGATCAGCGTCCACACGAAGGAAGTGAAGGTCCTGATTTTTAGACTCCATAAAGGACATGAAAGGAGAATCAATAGCGGTGGAGAGTTCAACGGCATCCATACCCTGGTCCTTCAAAATCTGCAGGTACTGAGCCTGCTGACGGGCATCGTTGGTGTAGAATACTTTATTCTCGTGTTTTTCCTTAGCGGCTTCTAAATAGTCATTCAAAGTCAGGTATTTGTCAGCAATCACAGACTTATAAATGACGCTGTCTTTTACACGATCATAGAACTTGTCGTTACGCAGGCAGCCATATTTGATGAACGGATGAATATCACCCCAGTATTTCTCGTAATTTTCACGGTCGCTGTTAAACAACTGATTCAGTTTATCGGCAACCTTTTTGGTGATATACTCGGAGATCTTTTTAACATATCCATCGTTCTGCAAGAAGCTTCTGGAAACGTTCAAAGGAATGTCAGGGCAGTCCACGGCACCCTTCAACAGCAGCAGGAATTCAGGAATGATCTCTTTCACATTATCGGCCACGAATACCTGATTGCAGTACAGTTTTACCTGACCTTCAGCGGATTCGAATTCATTGCCGAGTTTGGGGAAGAATAGGATACCTTTCAGGTTGAAGGGATAGTCCATGTTCAAATGGATCCAGAACAAAGGCTCCTTAAAGTCGAAGAATACCTTGCGGTAGAATTCTTTATATTCCTCATCGGTACAGTCTTTGGGGTTCTTCAGCCACAGAGGTGCGGTTTCGTTTAAAGCAGCAGGCTCCGTCTGGTTTGTGGTCTCACCATCTTCCTTAGGAGCATTCTTAGCATCCTCGGTAGAAGTCAAATATACCGGAATCGCCATGAAAGAGCAGTACTTGTTGGCGATGGTCATCATTTCGTATTTCTGCAGATATTTTTCGCCATCTTCGTTCACATGCAAAATGATATCGGTACCGCGGGTAGTACGGGTGCCGGTGGTCATTTCAAAAGTAGAACTTCCGTCGCTGGTCCACTGCACGGCCTCAGCACCTGCCTGGTAAGACAGAGTCTGGATCTCCACCTGAGCAGCCACCATGAAGGCAGAGTAGAAGCCCAAGCCAAAGTGACCGATGATGGGGTCTTCGTTGCTATCTTTGTATTTTTCCATGAACTCAGCAGCGCCGGAAAAGGCGATCTGGTTGATGTATTTTTTGACTTCATCGGCGGTCATACCCAAACCATTATCGGAAATGGTGATGGTTTTGGCATCAGGATCCAAATGAATGGTCACACGGTAGTCCGCGCTGTCAGTTTCAGCTTCACCCAGTGAAACCAGATGTTTAAACTTCTGGATAGCATCCACCGCATTGGAAACCAACTCGCGGATAAAAATATCCTGATCAGAATACAGCCATTTTTTAATAATAGGAAATAGATTTTCACTGTTAATGGAAAGATTTCCCTTTTCTTGTACAGACATATTACAACCTCCTGTTTGCTGCGGGCTGACGGCTGCAGAGGAGCAGTGCGAGACAGCGCGCCGGCGCGCAAAAAAATGATTTAATGATTCTGGGTTAGCAGAATCTGATGCGCCTTAAAATACACCGGCACTTTTTCATCCCACAAGTGTTCCGGTGTTTTGTCCATAGTGAAGGACTTGGTCGCCACCCCTGTAATCAGATTCAGCACGCCCTTATCAAAGCGAATGTTAATAAGGAAAGATTCAACAAAATCCTGGGCTATATCCGGTACACGGGAAGGGGGAACGGCCAGCGTGATATTCATAAAGCTGGGGGTATGACCACCCTGGATCAAACCGCGTACCTTGGGCTGGATCTCATCCCAAAGCAGATAAGGTGAGGTGCGATTTTTTTTCTCTTCCTCAGTCCAGTACTCGCTGTTGATACCGCCTTGAATTTCAATGCGGCTCATAAGACCAAGCTCGGCGCTTCGGAGCTGCCAGCCATGGAATAGATCGCCGGATAAAAGTCCTGCCATAAAAGGCTTGACCTCAGGTACAGAAAATGCTTTCATATAGAATCCTTTCTCAAAGCCGACCGATGCCCTGAATGGGAACAGCACAGCTAAGCAAATCGACAATTCGCCTTTGATTTGTATAGTTTAAAATCACTCTGAAACCTTATTATATCATACTTTGCGGGATTTTCAATATGCTTCACAAACAGTTCATAAATGAGAAAAGATATTCAACATTTCTTTGCCGTTTGTTAGTTGACAATCATTTTTGATAGGCGTAAAATCATATATTAGTTTACTAATTAGGAGGCAATCAGTATGATCTACCGAGTAGGCTTAGACATTGGATCGACCACAGTTAAGATTGCCGTTCTGGGGGAGAACGACGACCTGGTCTATAGTGAATACAAAAGACATTTCGCGAACATAAAAGAAACGATTTCTGAAGTAATATCTAAAGTACACAAGGTTTTGCTGAAGGGCAAGCAGGTGTGCGTAAATGTAACCGGATCCGGCGGTTTGTCGGTTTCCAAGTGGTTGAACATACCCTTCGTACAGGAAGTAGTGGCATCTACCAAAACTGTGGAAGAGCTGATTCCGCAGACAGATGTGGCCATTGAACTAGGCGGTGAAGATGCGAAGATCACCTATTTCGATGGTTCGATTGAACAGCGAATGAACGGTACCTGTGCTGGCGGTACAGGTGCTTTTATCGATCAGATGGCGGGTCTTTTACAGACCGATGCGACCGGATTGAACGTGTTGGCGGAGCAGTCCACCACTATTTATCCCATTGCGGCCCGCTGCGGTGTATTTGCTAAGACCGATGTGCAGCCTCTGATCAATGAGGGAGCACCCAAGGCGGATATTGCCGCTTCCATTTTTCAAGCAGTAGTGAATCAAACCATTGCAGGTCTGGCCTGCGGCAAACCCATTCGTGGCAACATCGCTTTTTTAGGAGGACCGCTTTTCTTCCTGCCGCAGCTGCGCCGTCGCTTTGTTGAAACGCTGCAGCTTACGCCGGAGCAAACCATTGTGCCTGAAAACTCTCAGCTGTTTGTAGCCATGGGAGCCGCCTATACGGCGGAAAAGGCACAGGTACTTAGCTTTGATGATATCCACACAGCTGCTCAAAACCTGCAAGGGGTGATTTCAAAGGAGATCCAACGGTTGGAACCGCTGTTTAAAGATAGGGAGGAATACGAAACCTTCAAAGCTAGGCATGATCTGGATCAGGTAGAGCGAGCAGAACTGTCAAGTTATGAGGGCCCTGTATATTTGGGCATCGATGCCGGATCCACCACAACGAAAGCTGTATTGATGGATGATCACTGCCGGCTGCTTTATACTTTTTATGGCAGCAACGAGGGAAGTCCCATCGATAAAACCAAGGAAATTCTAAAGGATATATATGAACAACTGCCGGAAACGGTATACATAGCAGGTTCGGCTTCCACCGGTTATGGTGAAAAGCTGATTCAAAAGGCATATCATGTGGACCTAGGTGAAATTGAAACCATGGCTCACTATAAAGCAGCAGAGCACTTCCTGCCGGGCGTCGAGTTTATTTTAGATATCGGCGGTCAGGATATGAAATGTATCCGTGTGAAGGATGGTATTATTCAGGATATTTTGCTTAATGAGGCCTGTTCTTCCGGCTGTGGTTCTTTCCTTGAAAATTTTGCTCATTCCTTAAAGATGGATATCAAAGATTTTGCCAAGGAAGCCATGGGAGCGCAGGAACCGGTGGATCTGGGTTCTCGCTGCACAGTATTTATGAATAGCCGTGTAAAACAAGCTCAAAAGGAAGGAGCTTCCGTGGGCGATATATCAGCCGGCCTTTCGTATTCTGTTATTAAAAATGCTTTGCAGAAGGTAATCAAGATCCGTGATTACAGCACAATGGGTACTAAAATCATCGTGCAGGGCGGTACCTTTTATAACGATGCGGTGCTGATGGCCTTTGAAAAAATTACCGGTCAGCGGGTGGTGCGTCCGGATATTGCCGGTATTATGGGTGCGTACGGAGCGGCCCTGATCGCGAAGGAGCGCTTAGGTAAGGAACATCGCAGTAAGGTGCTGAAGCCGGAAGAACTGGCAGAGTTTGCTTATACCACCACGCAGCGCCGCTGCGGCCGCTGCGCCAACAACTGTTTGCTGACCATCAATGACTTTAGTGGTGACAAGTTGATTTCCGGTAACCGCTGTGAACGAGGTGTGGGTCAAAGCCTTAGTGATACGCAGCAGAATCTGAATATCTATCGATTTAAATATACCCGTGTATTCGCTCATTATAAGCCGATCCCGGAGGATCAGGCTCCCATGGGCGTGGTAGGTCTGCCTCGAGCACTAAATATGTATGAGAATTATCCGTTCTGGTTTACCTTCTTCAATGAACTTGGCTTTTCGGTACGACTAACGCCCCGAACCACCAAGAAGACTTTTGAAGCGGGTATGGAGACGATTCCTTCTGAGTCAGTTTGTTACCCTGCGAAGCTGGTGCATGGTCATATTATGCATCTGATCAATCAAAAAACGCCCTTTATTTTCTATCCTTGCATTCCCTATGAACGTAATTTGAATGAAAAGGGTGACAATCATTATAACTGCCCCATTGTAACCTCTTATCCTGAAACCATTAAGAATAATGTGGAAGCATTGGAGGAGCAGGGGATTACCTTTATGAATCCCTTCTTAAACCTGAACGACGCCGCCAGTGTAAAACGTGAACTTTACAACTGCTTGTCGACCAAGTTCTCACTCAGCGAGGACAGGGTGAGCGTGGCGGTGGATGCGGCGTACGCCGAACTGGCCTGCTATCGTAAAGAGGTACAGGCAAAGGGTCAGGAGATACTGGCAAATATGCGTGATCGCGGCCTTCGCGGTATCGTGCTGGCGGGGCGGCCGTATCATGTTGATCCGGAGATCAACCATGGTCTGGAAAAGATCATCACCGAACTGGGGATGGCGGTGCTGTCGGAGGATAGTGTGGCTCATTTGGCCGATCTAAAGCGGCCGCTGCGTGTGCTGGATCAGTGGACCTATCATTCCCGCTTGTATGATGCAGCAGAATTTGTGGGGCGTCAAAACGATCTGGAATTGGTGCAGTTGGTATCTTTCGGCTGCGGTGTGGATGCTGTAACGGCCGATCAGGTGATGGAAATTTTGCATAAACACGATAAGAGTTATACCCTGATCAAAATCGATGAGGGAAGTAATCTGGGCGCCATTCGGATCCGTCTTCGCTCACTGAAGGCCTCTATTGAAGAAAAGGAGCGCAAGCATGGCGGTATTGCCGTCAGCCCGGAGGCAACTCCCTATGAGTTCAAACGGACGCTGTTCACTAAGGAGATGAAAAAAGATTACACCATTTTGATCCCTCAAATGTCCCCCATTCATTTTCGACTGCTCAAGCATGCTTTTGGTCCCTCCGGATACAAAGTAGAGGTACTGCCCAGCGTGGATCATCAGGCGGTGGAAGAGGGCCTGAAATACATCAATAACGATGCCTGCTATCCGACGATTCTGGTGGCAGGTCAGATGATGGCGGCGCTTAAAAGCGGCAAATATGACCTGAATAAGGTGGCACTGGCAATTACGCAGACCGGTGGCGGTTGTCGTGCGTCCAATTATGTGGGCTTCATTCGTAAAATGCTGACCGATGCGGGCATGGGACACATACCGGTAATCGCGATCAGTGCCGGAGGCATCGAAAAAAATCCCGGTTTTACCTATAGTCCTGCATTGCTGCATCGGGTGCTGGTAGCCCTCACATATGGCGATGTGCTGATGCGGCTGTTGTATCGGCAACGTCCTTACGAGGTAACGCCCGGCAGTGCGGATGCCCTGTATGAAAAATGGCATGCGCGCGCGGCGCATAACGTTTTAAGCGGCAGCCTTGGGGAATTTAAACGTAATATTAAGGGTATGATCGAAGAATTTGATCAGCTGCCCATTCATGACGTAGTGAAACCCCGTGTGGGCATCGTGGGAGAGATTCTGGTGAAATATCATCCCACCGGCAATAATGAGCTGGTAAAAGTTTTGGAGAGCGAAGGCGCGGAAGCGGTAGTACCGGATCTGATCGACTTTTTGTTGTATAGTTTTTACGATAATTTCTTTAAAATCGAACATTATGGATTTAGCAAAAAAGGCCGACTGATCAACAAGATCCTGATCACTGTAATCGAAAAATACCGCAAGTATGCTATAGAGATTCTAAAGCTGCATCCCAGGTTCGGTGCACCAGGTCCTATCGAACATAAGGCTTCTTATGTGGAAGGTATGATGTCGATTGGCAACCAAACCGGTGAGGGCTGGCTGCTGACGGCAGAAATGCTGGAACTGATCGAAGAGGGTGTGAACAATATTGTGTGTGTACAGCCCTTTGCCTGTCTTCCTAATCACATTGTAGCGAAGTCCATGATCAAACCCATCCGGAAAAAGTATCCGCTGGCCAACATTGCGGCCGTAGATTACGATCCCGGTGCCTCGGAAGTGAATCAGCTGAATCGTATTAAGTTGATGCTGGCAGTGGCTTATAAAAATTTGGAAGGATCTTCCGGTATAGAAAGAAGCTGATTGTACCATAATAGTCTCGTAATCCAAATCAGGAGGAGGCTTTCCAATGGAAAATAATCAGAACAAAAATAAAAATCTTGACCGTAATCAGAATGATTTGAATCGTATGAATCAGCGTTCTAACGAGAATCGATCCAACGAAAATCGTTCTTATGAAAATCGTTCCAACCAGAACCGCAACGATCAGAATAATAACCGTTCCAATCAGAATCGTAAAGAGAGTGATAGTCAGAATCGATATCGCATTTAATGGTTGATTCACTCTGAGAAAAGGTGCAAATTAAGAAGCAAGAGCCGTCAATGGTAGGTTGACGGCTCTTTTGTGTTGTTCAGCTAAGCTTCACAAATACTTTCTTTTGTGATACAATGAATTAAAGCTGAAATTCAAATTATATACAGAGCAATCACAAGGAGGAAACGAAAATGCAGTGGTGGCTGGATGCTAAATTTGGTTTATTTATTCATTGGGGCTTGTATGCTTTGCCGGCAGGAGAATATAAAGGTAGAAAAACAAATAACATAGCGGAATGGATCATGCATGATTTTCAGATTCCGCCTCAGGAATATGCACAGCTTGCAAAACAGTTTAATCCGCAACAGTTTGATGCGAAGGCAATCGTGCAATTGGCTAAAAAGGCCGGTATGGGATATATCGTGATCACATCGAAACATCATGAAGGTTTTGCTATGTACGATTCTGACTGCAGCGATTACACAATTGTGAAAAGTACTCCGTATGGTCGGGATCCGATCCGTGAACTTGCAATGGCCTGCCAACAGGAAGGAATTCGATTGGGTTTTTATTATTCGCAGGCCCAGGACTGGTACGATGAAAACGGCTATGAACAGGATGCAGATAATGAAGCGAAAAACTTCCGTAAATATTTGGATGAAAAATGTAAACCACAGTTGAGGGAGCTTTTAACACAGTATGGACCTGTGGCCCTGATTTGGTTCGATACACCTTTGATCATGACGGCGGATGAATCGAAAGAACTGCGGGACCTGGTTAAGGAACTGCAGCCGGACTGCCTAGTGAGCGGCCGAATTGGAAGCGGTCTGGGTGATTATGCCTCCACCGGCGATAATTTTATTCCCTTACTTCCAACTAAGAAACCTTGGGAAGTGCCGGCGACCTTGAATCATACCTGGGGCTTTAATCAATTTGATACTGCATGGAAGCAGCCGGAAGCAGTGATTCGTAATTTAATCAAAATTGTAAGCAGAGGCGGTAATTATTTGCTGAATATTGGTCCGGATGGATCAGGAAGAGTACCTGAGGAAAGCTGCCGTATTTTGGAAGAAGTGGGCGAGTTCATGCAGGGCAATGAAGAAAGCATCGTGGGAACGAAAGCCCTTCCGGTGTATCCTTATGATTTGGGCTGGGGCTATTTGACAGGCCGAAGCGGAAAAGTATATATTCATGTATTGGAAGAAAAGCCCATGGTGCAGCTTCTCAATGTATGCAGTACTATTAAGAAGGTATATTTGCTGGCAAATGGAGAAGAATTAGCGTTTGAGCAAAGAGAAACCTGCGAAGGAGATGCCTGCTGGAATATCTGGTGGCCCAATGATGATCAGGAAGCGACTAGAGCAAGGCTTGGTGCAGCCGGTAAGGTGGATATGGTCATCTGTGTTGAAATTGAAGAGGAGGAAGTAGAATTTGAGCCCATCGATTTTTGAGTTTTTCGAACAAAAGAATATAAAGGGAGCAATTTTTGATCTGGATGGGACATTAGTGGATTCTATGGGTGTTTGGCACCGAATTGATGATGAATTTTTAGGACGACGGGGATTTCCGGCAGACGAATCCTATAAACAGGCAGTGAAAACTATGAAATATGAAACTGCGGCGCACTATACCATCGAGCGATATGGCCTTTCCGAAACGCCGGAAGAAGTGATGGCGGAGTGGGATTCCATGGCACTGCATGAGTATCGATATAACATAAAATGTAAACCGGGAGCAGCAGAGTTTTTGAACGAACTGAAAAAACGAGGCATAAAAATTGCGTTGGCGACGGTATCGCACAGAGCTCTGCTGGAAGCAGTTCTAAAAGGAAACCATATTTTTGAACTGTTTGATGTGTTGACGGATGTATCTCAAGTGTCCAGAGGAAAGGAAGAGCCGGATCTATACTGGTTTGCAGCAAAGCAAATGGAACTGGAGCCAGAAGAGTGCATTGTATTTGAAGATGTACTGTTAGGAATTGATTCAGCTAAGCGGGGTGGCTTTTATACCTGTGGAGTCAAGGATCATTCATCCTATGCGGAGGAACTGGAAATACGGCGGCTAGCTGACTGCTTTGTGGAAAATTTTTGATTTTCATATAGACCTTTTTACGAAAATGCTATACAATAGAGCATGTATGTAAAAGTATCATTATGAAAAGAAAGGAATATCATGAAAAAACTTTTGAAATTGTTTTTGGTATTCATGCAGCTAGGGGTTTGTACCTTTGGTGGTGGATACGCTATGCTGGCATTGCTGCAGCGTGTGGTAGTGGATAAATATCATTGGGCTACCGAAGAAGAACTGATGGACTACTATGCTATTGGTCAGTGTACCCCCGGTATTATTGCTATAAATACTTCCACTTTTATTGGATATAAATTAGCAGGTTTCTTAGGAGCTGTATGCGCCACTGTTGGTTTTGCCGTACCTTCTATTATCATTATTACGATCATTGCTGCCTTTATTCAAAACTTTGCTGATATTGAGATCGTTCAGCATGCCTTGGCAGGTATTCGCGTAGGTGTATGTGTGTTGATCTTTGATGCAGTTGTTAAATTGGGTAAAAAAGCTTTGATCAATGTGCCTTCTATTATTCTGTTTTTGATCATTGCGGTTTTGGCAGTATTCACTCCCATTGATACTGTAGTACTCATCGTGGCTGCCGGTGTAGCAGGCTATGTGATGTATCGCATAGGAGGTAAAAAGGCATGATGACAATTTTACAGTTGATTTTTGAATTCTTTAAAACAGGTCTTTTCGCTGTAGGTGGTGGTCTGGCAACGTTGCCTTTTCTATATGACATGGCTGAAAAAACCGGATGGTTTACTAATCAGGATATTCTGGATCTAATCGCTATTTCTGAATCTACTCCCGGTGCCATCGGCGTTAATATGGCAACCTATGTCGGCTTTTTGACCGAGGGAGTTTTGGGTGGCATTGTTGCAACTTTAGCGTTGATTGCACCTTCTTTGATCGTAATCATCATCATTTCCAAAATCTTGCAACAGTTTAAAAATTCTCCGGCAGTTCAGGGAGTGTTTAAGGGATTACGACCCGCCTCTACCGGTTTGATCGTGGCTGCAGGCCTTAGTGTAGCAGAGCTTGCATTCTTGAATCTGGAAGCTTGGACCGGCTTCAGTGTAAACAGTTTACTGGCTGTGATCAACTGGAAGGCGATCGTGCTGGCAGTGGCTGTATACTTTGGACTGATAAAATTGAAAAAGCACCCCATCATCTATATTGCTCTTTCAGCAATTGTGGGCATTATTTTTCAGTTTTGAAAATATGTAAGAGCGAAAAGAGATCGAATTGTGATCTCTTTTTTTGTTGCTGATTAAATGATTTGGAGAATTAGTAATACAGGAGAATTTAATTATACAATTAATTAAAAAAGTTATATTTTTGTTGAAAATTGAATAATAATGAGTTATCATGTAAAGTAATCGAAAATTCATATGTATATTATAATACAAATAAAATATTTATACAAAAAAACGAAGAAAAACGAAGAAAAACAGAAAAAGGAGAAAGTGTAATGGTGAGCATGCTGATATCAAAATCAAAACGAGTTTTAACATTCTTATTAAGCGTGGCAATAGTGTGTAGTAATATAATATTACCGATTCAAGCAGAAACAGATCCTTTAAAACCAGAAGCATTGAGATATGAGGATGGAAATATTATTTTACATAAACAGGCAGAGCGTGTCGGTGCAGATGAGTGGAGGGTAAATGTAAGAGCGGAGATTAAAGAAGCACCGGTAGAACCACCCAAGATGGAAGTGGTGTTCGTATTAGATACATCCGGAAGTATGTATGGTTGTACAGAAGAAGCGGTGCATAACATGGGAACGCATTTTAATCATTCGGATTGTCAGCCGGTATGTGGTAATTCAGAACATGTACATGAAAGCAGCTGTTATATATGTGGCTTAAACATTCAAGTTCATCCTGCGATGTCAGAGTGTTATTATATGGGTAGTACGGGTGCAGTACACTATCAAACACGTTTTGAAATGGCAAAGAAAGTAATCAGTAATATGATTAGCAAATTGCCGGAAGGAACACACGTAGGTAGAATTTCTTTTAACGATAGCGGAAACGCGAAATATCATGGAGTGGATGAAGAAAACACAGAAAAAGATCCTTATGATAGTATCAGTCCAGGAGGAGCAACATACATGATGGATGGTGTTCATCTGGCATTAAGTCATGAAGAATGTTTTACAGATGATCCAGCAACTCAAAAAATCATGATTATTGTTACCGATGGACTTCCTAGCTATAAAGACAAAAATGGCAATGAGTCTAATGATTTATCTGCGTTAACAGATGACGAAATTAATGAATTGTATGGTATCAATGATGCGGATTTCAGGAAATTTAAAGAGAACGGCGGTGTTGTATATACTGTAGGATTTAATCATGCTGATGAAAACTTATTAAAAATGGTTGCTAATGGCGGTACATATAGCAGAGCTGCAGATGGAACAGAACTTGAAAAAACATTCGACCAGATTACAGTAGAACTTACTGCGATGCTTGTAGACCCAATGGGAACAGCAGTTGGATTCGAAAAAGACTCTGTTCAAAGCCCGACATCTTCTGTTCCGGGAGAGATTTCATACGTAGACAACACTCTTTACTGGAATCCGACAGAATCCGATAGTATTGTGAATTCATATATCGAATATAGTTATTCAGTTAAACTAAATGAAAATGCAGATTTTGTAGCTGGAGTGCATGAAGGCATTGCTTTAAATAATCCAACAAACCTTCTTTATGGAATTGATGATGCTGGTGTATCGGATATGAGAAGTGCTGCATTTCCGATTCCACAGGCAACATATGCAATTTCTACTATGCAGGTAAAGTGGATGTGTGGTGATGAGCCTATTCTGGATGAAACTTCGATTGAGAGAGTTATTTGTGATTATGGTGAGCCAAAGTTTGAGACTGATTATATAACGATTACTCCAGTCATTGAAGTTGATGAAACTGAGTATTATTACCTAAATACCATTATTACAAAAAATGGTGAAATTGTAAATGAAGTTAATGTTTCTGACGCAGCTGCATATGTGGTAACACATCAATATTCACCACAAGTACCAAGTCAAACTGCACAAGTAGTAGTAGAGTTCGTAGACGAAGAGGGTAATGAACTGAAGGCTAATCATATTGAAGAAGAATATGTTGGTAACAGTTTCGATGTAAGGGAAGCTGAAGAGTTCACTGTAATCGAAGTAGGCGATAAGATCTATGACTTTGATAGTGATGATGAAGCATCCTATACCGGCACTATGAACGAAGGTGGTATTAAGATCACTCGTGTCTACAAAGAACGAGCTAAAGCACAGGCAGTAGTAGAGTTCGTAGACGAAGAGGGTAATGAACTGAAGGCAGACTACAGCGAGTCTGAATATATCGGTAGTGCTTTCGATGTAAGGGAAGGTGAAGAGTTCACTGTAATCGAAGTAGGCAATAAGATCTATGACTTTGATAGAGATGCTGAAGCATCCTATACCGGCACTATGAACGAAGGCGGTATTA
>JAZQWC010000018.1:0-31392 GCA_045632125.1 Bianqueaceae bacterium | reverse complement strand
ACAGACAAGGCTATTAATGGAGAAATCGATAATATCGTAGGCCGTAGCCTTGAAATCGATCGTTTGATGCAGATTTTGAACCGTCGTTCCAAGAATAATCCTGTTTTATTGGGTGAGCCCGGTGTAGGTAAAACAGCCATTGCGGAAGGTTTTGCCCTACTCATTGCCCGTGGCGAGGTTCCCGTGAAGCTGCAAAACAAACAGGTATATCTGCTGGATATGACCGGTTTGGTAGCTGGAACTCAGTTCCGTGGTCAGTTTGAGGCTCGTATGAAGGCAATTATTACCGAAGTAACCGCTGCTAAGAATGTCATTCTGGTAATTGATGAGATCCACAATTTGGTGGGTGCCGGCGATGCCCAAAACTCCATGAATGCTGCCAACATTTTGAAACCTGCTCTTGCCAGCGGGGCCCTTCAGATCATTGGCGCTACCACATTGGAAGAATACCGCAAATATATCGAAAAGGATTCTGCATTGGAACGCCGTTTCCAGCCCATTATTGTAGATGAACCTTCCAAAGAAGAAGCCATTGAAATCTTAAAAGGTATCAAAGAGCATTACGAGAAATATCACAATGTATCCATTTCCGACGAGATCATTGAAGATGCTGTTTCTCTGTCCCAGCGTTATATTCATCAGCGTTTCCTGCCGGATAAAGCCATCGACGTCATCGATGAGGCTGCTTCCCGCGTAAATCTTCAAAACACCGGTCTGGTAGATCTGAAAGATCTGGAAAAAACACTGGAAATGACACTGCAGAAAAAAGAAGATGCCGCTGCTGCTGAAGATTTTGAAACTGCTGCTAAATGCCGTGTAGAAGAAATCAAATTGGAAAAGGAAATTGCTGCTAAAAAGGCTGCCTGCACCAATGTACCTTTGACTTTTGATGATCTGGCCCATGTAATTGAAGGTTGGACCAAGATTCCGGTCAAGAGATTGACCAGCGAAGAGTCTGCCAAACTCATTGCTTTAGAAAACCATCTGCATCAGCGTGTCATCGGTCAAAATGCGGCTGTTTCTGCCCTTTCCCGTGCCATTCGCCGCAATCGTTCCGGCTTCCGTAAAGAGCGCAAACCCGCTTCCTTTGTATTTGCCGGCCCTACCGGTGTAGGTAAGACAGAACTGGTTAAGACCCTTGCTGTGGAACTCTTTGGAACCGAGGATGCTTTGATTCGTATTGATATGTCCGAATACATGGAGAAGCATACCGTATCTAAATTGATTGGTGCGCCTCCCGGATATGTGGGTTATGATCAGGGTGGTCAATTAACTGAAAAAGTACGTCGCCGCCCCTTCTCTATCATTTTGTTGGATGAGATTGAAAAAGCCCATGGCGATGTATTTAATATGTTGCTTCAGATTCTGGACGATGGTCGTTTGACTGATAGTCAAGGCCGTACCGTTAACTTCGAAAACACCATTATTGTTATGACCACCAATGCCGGTGCCAGCTTTAAAAATAATGGTTTGGGCTTCAATCAGAGCGAACCCGCAGCCCTTTCCCATCGTATCGAGGCTGCTATGAAAGAGCTATTCCGTCCCGAGTTCATCAACCGCATCGATGAGATCATCACCTTTGAACCTTTAAGTAAATCTGAACTGCGTCAGATCGTAGACCTGATGCTGAAGGATGTATATCGTTCCGGTGAGTATCAAAACATCTCCATTTCCGTGTCCGATGAAGTTAAGGACTACTTAACTGAGCATGGTTATGATCAAAAATATGGTGCCCGTCCTCTGCGCCGCTTGATTCAGCGTAGTCTGGAAGACGAGATCGCCGAAGCCTTCCTGAAAGGGAACATCAAATCCTGTGATACGATCCAGATCGTAATGATGGATGACAAACCTGCGATCTTAACGCTGTAATACTCATTAACTTACAAAAGCCAACAACCATTACTACTCTGTATGGTTGTTGGCTTTTTAATTTTTTATAGACTACTGGCTTTGAGCAGCTGCTTCGTATAAAGATGCTGCGGATTACGATATACTTCCTCCGCTGTCCCCATCTCCACGATTTCTCCCTCATACATCACCGCAACGCGATGACAAATATGGCGTACAATATTCAGATCATGAGAAATGAATACCAGTGTCAAACCTTTCTTTTTATGAACTTCCAGCAACAGGTTCAAAATCTGCGACTGCACTGTCACATCCAAAGCCGAAACCGGTTCATCTGCCACCAATAATTTCGAATTCATAAGCAAAGCTGCCGCAATACTGATCCGCTGACGCTGACCGCCGGAAAGCTCTCTGGGATAGCGTCCATAATAAGACTCATTTAAACCTACGTCCTGCAGCATGCTGTAAACTAGTTCTTGTCTCTCCTTCTTATCACGGATTCCACGCACGCGTAGAGGCTCCTCCAAAATCCAGCCAATGGTTCTAGACGGATTTAATGATCCAAAGGGATCCTGAAATACCATTTGCGGCTTTATGCTTGCATCCAGATTCATTTTACCTTCGGTATCTGTATTGAGTCCTACAATCGCTTTAGCCAAAGTGGACTTGCCGCTTCCGCTTTCTCCCACAATACCAAGGATCTCACCCTCATAGACATTTAAGTTGACCGATTTCACAACGCGCCGTCTTTGTTTTTTACCAAAGATTCCATTTTCCTTATCTGTGTAAAATACACTGAAATCCTGCAGAGAAAGCGTCGCTTTTTCCCGCTGTGCGGGCATGGATTGATTAGGGATAGCAGCCACCAAAGTCTTAGTGTATTCATGTTTCGGTTGCTCTAGCACGCTACGCACAGGGCCACTCTCCACGATTTCACCTTTATACATGACCAGAACGTCACTGCACAATTCTTTAATTACATTCAGGTCATGGGAGATGAACAAAATTGAAATATTCTTTTTTTGATGTAATTCTTTCAGTAAATTGAGAATCTGCGACTGCACCACCACGTCCAAAGCGGTTGTAGGTTCATCGGCAATAAGAAGTTTGGGTTCACAGATCATGGCTTGTGCAATCATGACACGTTGACGCATACCACCGGACAACTCATGGGGATATTGATCGTATATTTTTTCCGGATTGGCTAAACCTACATCCCGTAATGCTTCCAATACTTTTTCACGCACCTGTGCTTTGTCCAGAACAGATGCGGAATCTTTATGCAGCAGCAGACTTTCCCCCACCTGCTTACCGATCTTCATAACCGGATTCAGTGAAGTCATAGGCTCTTGAAAGATCATGGATATTTGAGACCCACGCAAGCCGCATTGCTGCTTCCGATCCAACTTCAGGATTTCCTGCCCGGCTAGGCAGATCGAGCCATTCAGAATTTGCGCATCTTCTTTTAAAAGGCCCATGGCCGCTAAAGCTGTCATAGATTTACCCGAACCGGATTCACCCACAACACCGAGAATTTGACCTTTTTCCATTTCAAAAGTTATATCGTTCACAACAGTATGAAGGCCCTTATCCTCCTGGAAGGCAATCGACAAATTTTTTACAGAAAATAAAGTTTCCATTGAACGGCCTCCTTACTGATCCATAGCCCGCAGGCCTTCGCTGATCATGGAAAAACCTAAAATGATCAAAATAATCACAATCCCCGGAGCAATCACATACCAAGGCGTGCTGAAAAGGTAGCCTTGTGCTTCAGATAACATACGACCCAAGCTGGGCATGGGTGGCTGCAGACCTAAGCCCAGATAACTTAAGCTAGCTTCAGAAAGCACCGCGTTGTTAAATGCAATGGTCGCAGTTGTCAAAATGCTGACCTTTGCATTGGGCAAAATATGAGTAAAAATGATTCGAAGTTTAGAGACTCCCATTACTTTCGCACTTTTCACATAATCCAGTTCCTTACAACGGATCATTTCACTACGCACAATGCGGGCAAAACTGGGAATGAATAAAATACCTAATGCAAGGATCACATTTTCAGTACCAGGGCCTAGGAAACTAATGAAAATCAACGCTAAAAGCACACTAGGAAAAGACAATAACATATCATTTAAACGCATTACGACTTCATCGAGCCATCCACCGAAATAGCCTGTAAAAGCACCTATTACAGTTCCAATCACTGCACTGATCGCCACGGTACCTAATGCGACTAAAAATGTCATACCGCTGCCATTCATAACACGACTGAAAATATCACGGCCAAAATTATCAGTACCCAAAAGATGTTTGAAACAAGGTGATACATTCACTGCAGCAGCATTCATTTCAGTTGTTGAATAGGGTGTCCAAAACTGTCCTACCAATGCAAGCACTAAAAAAAATCCGGTTATTGAAAGGCCGATGATGAGCTGATAATTTCTTTTTTTCATTTCACTTACCTCCTCATCGAACCTTCACACGGGGATCTACTAACTGATATAACAGATCCACTACGAAATTAGAAGTAATTACGATTACGGTAATATAGGTAACAATGGCCTGTACCACCGGATAGTCACGACTAGAGATCGCAGTAATCAAAAGTCGACCAATTCCTGTCACGCTAAACACCTGTTCCACCACAATACTGCCGGCCAAGATATCTGCTACCACCAATGCTAAAAATGTGATCACCGGAATTAAAGCATTTCGCAGAACATGTTTATATAGAATCCTTTGTTCGCTGTTTCCTTTGCTACGGGCCGTACGAACATAATCCTGCTTTAACTCACCCAATATGGAATTTCGCAAGAACTTTACCACCATTGCAATTTTCGGCAGGGCCACTGCAACAGCCGGGAAAATCAGGTACTGTATGCTATCGACCAGATTTTCTTTAGGTGAAACAAAGGCACCTGGTTGAAACCAATGCAGCACCAGACCAAAAATATACGTAAGAAGCAAACCAAGGAAAAAAGACGGAATCGCCATAGTGATCTGCGATAGTTGATTGATCAAAGTATCAAGCCAACCGCCCCTAAATCGGGCACATAGAATACCCAACGGCAACGAAACAACCAAGATCATGATAAAAGCAAGCAGAGCCAAAAGTGCTGTTACCGGTAGTCGATCTGCCAGCAGGCCTGCCACTGACTGTCCATCATACTGATAAGACTCGCCAAAATCTCCCTGTACCGCTCCTTTCAACCAATTGGCGTACCGTACAGGTAATGAGTCGTTAAGACCCATTTCTTCCCTTAGCATCTCCACCTGTTCAGGGGTAGCATCCATCCCTAACTTAGCTGCCGCCGCATCACCTGGAATAACAGAAAAAGCGATAAAAGTCAGCAGGGATATAAGCAATAAAGTAATGAAAAGACTTACCACCTTTTTAATTAAATATCGCATGTTCTATCCTTACCTCCTTGAACCGCTTTTTTAAGGAACCTTTCGATCCCACTTTTTTCAATTGTCAATTACTTCTGTGTTTTTATATAAATCTTAGAAACATCCCAAGCTCCGGTAGGGTAAAACTCATAACCACCGAATTTTTCATTCATTGCCACAAAATCAGCCGGATCCTGAATGAATACCGATGCAGCATTCTCTGCAAGATTCATCTGCATTTGTTTGTACAATGTACTCTTCTCCGTTTCATCAATGGAAGCTAATGCATCCGCTAAAAGAGAATCATATTCTTCATTGGAATAATTGGCAATGTTATTCGCTGCCGTGGTTTCATATTTCTTCAGCCAGTCACTGGGAGCTAAAGTACCATCAAAACCAATAATAGTCGCTTCATACTGACGATTACGATAGGTCTCTTCTTTCCACGTGGTCCATTCTACCTTCTTAATAGTAGCCTGAATACCAACACGAGATAACTGATCTACAATAATCTCTGCCGTCTGTACATGTTGAGTATAGGAACTGGGAACAGTAATTTCGAGATCGAAACCATCTGCATAACCCGCTTCTGCTAACAGCTGTTTGGCTTTTTCCGTATTATATTCATACAGATTTTCAGCTGCAGGCTCATACCACTGTTTCAAAGCAGGGATCATATGAGCGCCCAGCAGGTTGCTCTTACCACCAAATAAGAAATCGCTGATTTCCTGGCGGTTAATTGCATAGCACAAGGCTTGACGGACACGTACATCCTGCAAAGGTTTGTACTCATTATTCAGGAACATCGCCTGCACCAGATTCATATTACCTTCTACAATAGTAAAATCACTGCCTAAGGTCTGTATCTGTGCTGCTGTCATATAATTCAGCACATCAATGGTACCGGCCTGAAGTTCCAGAATCGCTGTATTCATGTCTGCAATAACCTTAAACTGTACCTCGTCCAAGTAGGGCATCTCTTCCTGATTCCAATAGCCTTCATACTTTTTCAATTCCAGTTTCTGGCCCGCTGCATAATTTTTATACATATATGGGCCGGTTCCAATGGGATTACCTGCCGGATCATCATTATTCGCAGGAATGATCGCCAAAGTCAGTTCCGATAAAAATTCTGAATTTCCTTCTTTCAGATACACAACCACAGTCTTTGCATCTTGAATCTCAACACGATCCAAAGCATTAAAAAATGCGGAACCCTCTCCTTCAAGCTCCGCATATCTCTCAATCGAATATTGAATATCCTCTGCGGTTACTTGATTTCCATCATGGAAGGTAATTCCATCTCGCAGAATAAAGGTATACTCCTTTGCATCCTTTGAAATTTCATAATCTTCCGCAACCGCCGGCTTTAATTCGCCGGTGGACGTGGCTTTTACTAAGCCCTCGTACACATTAAATAATACACTCCGAGTTCCTGCATCCAAGCTTTGATGGGGGTCAAGACTTGCCAGATCCGATGTCATACCAAACACAAGGCTTCCGCCCATAGTCGGCACAATCTCTGATTCGGCTGGTGTGCTTTCTGAAGAAGAAAGGGAAGCTTCACCGATTGATTCCTTGTCATCTCCGCAGGCGCAGAGTACAACAGTCATCAAAAGCACCAATACGCTCAAAAGAAAACTTCTAAGAACATATCTCATTTTCATTTTGGATTACCTCCGATTCTTTCTTACAGTATTAAATTGTTCGTATATAGAATACATTTTCTGTATTCATGTCCATTGTAAACTCAACTCATCAAAAAATCAATACTTTTTTGAGTTACTCGTCTAACAATGCCGCCAAATTTTCCTCCGGTATTTTATTTAGATTCCATGAAGCGACCATGGTATCATATCCCAGCGCAGACAATAGCTGAACATTCTCATGTAATTGACGTGGTTGAATCAAAGCAATGGGCTCAATATAGTTTGCTTCAATGCCGGGCCACACCGCACAGCCTTCCTGTTGTTTCATCCAGCTCAGTTCGCGCTTCACAAAATCATAAAAGCGATCTGCACTTTCCCCGGCCAGTTGATCCATCTGCTTTCCCACCTGCTCGCCGGCCGCCAAAATCATACGTTCCCTTTCAAATGGAAGGCCTGCCGGTGCATCTGTATGACGATACATCATCGGTTTCACAAAATCAGCAACCTGACGAAGCTTCTGCGCATTTTGACCACAAAAATAGCCAAAAGCCGGCGCAAACAAATCAAAACCAATCTTCATGCCACGTTCATGAAAATACGCCGCATACTCTGTCAGTGCTTCTGTAATAATTTGACACTTCACATCAAAAAAAGCCTGCAGCAACGGATCTTCCAAAATCCATTTGCCGTTTTCATAGGTGTGTAGCTGCAAATCTTTCTTCGATTCCAACTGAATGAGTCTTTTTCTCAACTCGTCCACAGGAATTCCCGCCGCCTCATATCGTTTAACGCATTCAGGACAGAAACAGCCGCCAATTCCGGCCACGCCGGATAAAAATGACGAATACCGGATTCGATCTAAAAAGATACCATCAAAAGGAAGATTAGAAAAGCTTTCGTTAAAAATTTCCATTAGGACACCGCGATTACGGATCGATGTAGGACAACGAAATTCGAAGGCCTCCTCTGGATTCAGTATATATGGCTTCATAGGCTTCCCATAATAATCAAACATAGGATCAAATTCTTTGTATCCAGCCAATTCAGAAAAAACAGCAATCTTCAAATACATCGGAACGCCCCACTTATGTAGCTGTTCACCTAAGGTTTGATAAAAAGTTTTATCCTTAGTCCAACCACACAGTACACCTGCTAGCTTTCCTGCTTCGTAAGCCTTTGTTAATTTAGCAATGATCGACTGCGGATCTGCCAGACTTTTTTCACTTAGATCACCGGTAAAAATTTGAAAAACATATTTCATGGTCTCGATTCCTTATAATATGATTTTATGGTCTTCCAGCCTCGTACATGGTCAACAATTTTGATTCGGTAAACTCATTCCACAATGCTTCCTGCAAATCAGCTAAGAAATAACTGATCTTATCACAGGTCAGTACAACTTCCGGATTTTCACGCTGTTCCTGATTCCAATGATACATCTTGGCAAATGTTTCATATTCAACCGCTCTATGATTTGCAAAATACCGAATGGTGTTTTCTAGCTGTGCAATCATAAACAGCCCCAACAGTTCTGCAAAATCATCCGCATAGGTAGTCCAATAGGCCTCATCACCATATTCATTTTCAGAAGCCATCACACGGCGACCAGTATACTCTGCCATCAATTCATATACAAAGGTATAGCGCTCAGGTTCCAGATCTCCGGCAGGCACCAACACCCCATCCTTTTGACTCGCTTCATAAGCGGCGTCTTCTTCTTCCGGTTCCTCCTGCCAAATTTCCAATCCCAGATCATCCTCTTCCACAGGTTCTTCCAGCATATATCGCTGTCCATAGTGAATAGTTTCATATACCTTATTCGCCAGCAGTTTCCATAAACGTTCTTTATCCAAATGCTCCACAAAATAGGCATTGAACTCTCTGGCGTCCATTAGCAAACCATTTTGCTCCCTGTAGGCATCTTCCTTAGCCTTTCCATGATCATAAAATGCCTTGGGTGATTGAGCCATAATATGCTCTATAATCCGCTGACGCAGAAAGTCAAACTGCTGAAAGGCTTCAATATAAATTTCTTCCACTTCATCCTCAGTAAGCTGAATCCGCCCCAAACGCTGATCCATGAGAATTCCTTTTGTCTTTACATCCTCTTTCAACTGGGTCGCTGCTTTGCCGTGCAGCAGTTCATGCTTTACATCATCTTCCACCTGATCAAAAGCCAACTGCAAATAAAATTCAATGTCCTCTTTCATATCCAGCAGCAGGTCTTCTTCTTCCAGACTCAAGGATTCTCTGTCGTTCTCTGCTTTAAAATATGCATCCAATGTTTCATATTCAAAAAGCATTTGTTCTAACAAACGATGCTCTCTTTTATTATCTTCTATCGTTTCATAAAAGCGACCGGCTGTATCCAACAAAATTCGTTCGCTGTCTACACCCGCCACCAACATGTTTTTTATTACATCCAACATCTGTGTCATTACCACAACACCTCCAAACTTCCAAATTCATATCCCTGCGCTCTGGTCTCATCGATCCAGTCGCCCAAAATTTCTGCATTGGTTCGACTCACCGCATGAAGCAAATAAATCGCTCCCGGATGCAGCTGCTCCGTTGTCTTTTTTAAAGCTGTTTCACAACTCATCTGCTGATTTACATCCCAATCATGATAGGCAAAACTCCAAAGCACATTCTCGTAATTCATTGACTGCAGCATAGCCATGGTTTGTTCGCTAATGGCTCCTTCCGGCGCACGAAACAGTGTCATTTCATACCCGAATTTATCCAGCATATATTCATGCAGTTCCTGAACCTCTTCCTTTGCTTCTTCCAGCGAAATCTTTGTCAGATTCGGATGGTTCGTAGTATGATTCCCCACTGTATGTCCTTCATCGATCATCCGCTGTACCAGTTCCGGTTCTTTCACAACATAGTCCATCGTTACAAAAAATACAGCTGTTACATTCTTTTCCTTTAGTACATCCAAAATTCGTGCAGTAAATCCATTTTCATATCCTTCATCGAAGGTAAGATAGACCCTGTCTTCATTTTGTCCTAAAAACCATGCACTATATTTTCCATACTGTTCCTGCAGTCTAACACAAGCCTCCGGTCGCCCTTCACTGTCTAAAATACTGCCCGGTCCCCAGGTAATCTGCTTTGCTTCTAACTGCATGATCTCTTCCATGGAAAATTTCGGATCATCTGGTATTATTACTCCTTTGGGCAGTGGTTCCTGCCCCTGTTCCATAACAGGTTTTGCACCCTCCGAATTATGAATTTCATCTTGCGCCTGATTACAACTGAGTATACAACCTGTCACACAGAAAATCAATAAACCAATTGTGAATTTTTTTAAAGTTCCCTGTTTCATGATATTCCCACCTTCTTCATAACAATTTGTTTTGAATAGTATGAGACAATCAACGTAAAATATCCGCCGCAAGATTCTTCATCCTGCAGCGGATATTAATAGCAATTATAATGGGACTCAGCAATTAGCGGTCCAAATGAGTCAGATGCCAGATGCGCTCATCGTAGTCCAGTACAGAACGATCAGCAGCAAAGATACCAGCCTGTGCCACGTTAATAACAGCTTTCTTATTCCATTCATCTTTATTACGGAATACACGATCAGCCTCTCTCTGAGCACGGCAGTAATCTTCAAAGTCTGCCAGTACCAGATACGGATCTGCTACGTTTCCGGTGCTGTTAAATAACAAGGAGTTAGCAATATCCGGGAATGCGATCTCGTGACCGGGACGACCTACGCCATTTTGAATAGCACTTACTACACGATTGATCCAGCTATTGTTCTGATAGAACTGCATAGCGTTATAACCATGACGCAACAAAGTATTTACTTCTTCAGTCAGCATACCAAACAGGAACATGTTCTCTTTACCAACCTGTTCACAAATCTCTACATTGGCACCATCCAATGTACCAATGGTGATAGCACCATTGATCATGAACTTCATGTTACCGGTACCGGAAGCCTCACGACCTGCGGTAGAAATCTGCTCACTCAAGTTAGCAGCGGGCATCAGAATCTCTGCAACGGTTACTTTATAGTCCTGAATGAATACAACTTTCATTTTATCATTTACAGCAGGATCATTATTAACCATATCAGCCACAGCATGGATCAAACGAATAATCTGCTTCGCACGGCTGTAACCGGGAGCTGCCTTAGCACCGAACAAGAAGGTACGAGGTACATAGTCCATATTCGGATTATCTTTATACTCAAAGTACATACGCAAAATGTGAAGTACATTCAGCAGCTGACGCTTATACTCATGCAAACGCTTAGCTTGTACATCAAAAATAGAATCAGGATTCAGTACAATACCATTCTCTTTTTCAATAAACTTAGCCAAACGAATCTTATTAGCTTTTTTGATCTCATCAAACTTAGTCAGTACAGTCTTATCATCTGCGAACTGAGCAAATTTTTCCAGTTCCCAAGGATTCATCATGAAACCATCACCAATGCAATCTTTAATCAGCTGTGTCAGTAAAGGATTACCCTGACCCAGCCATCTGCGATATGCAATACCATTGGTTACATTACGGAACTTTTCAGGAGTATCAAGATAGAAATCGTGGAAGCAGTCATCCTTCAAAATTTGAGAATGCAGTGCAGATACACCATTTACAGAGAAGGAACCAGCAATAGACAAGTGGGCCATACGGATCTCATTATTTGCAACGATTGCCATCTTAGAAATCTTCTGCCAGTCTCCGGGGAAAATCGTCCACAAATGCTCACAGAAACGACGATTGATCTCACAAATAATCTGATAAATACGAGGAACAATACGCTTGATCATTTCCTCGGGCCAACGCTCCAAAGCTTCAACCATTACAGTATGATTTGTGTAAGCAACAGTACGATTGGTGATATTCCAAGCTTCTTCCCAGCTCATTCCGTATTCATCCATCATAATACGCATCAGCTCCGGAATTACCATTGCCGGATGAGTATCGTTGATCTGGATCACAATATGATCCGGCAATGTAGCCAGAGTACCATACTGCTTCATATGTTTATTAATAATGTTCTGAACAGAAGCAGATACAAAGAAATACTGCTGTTTCAGACGCAAAGATTTACCTTCGTAGTTATTATCTTCCGGATATAATACCTTGGACAAAACCTCAGCCATAGCTTTCTGCTCCATAGCCTTCAAGTATGCACCCTCATTGAACAGGGTCATATTAATGGTATAAGGAGACTGCGGCTGCCACAGACGCAAAGTATTTACGGTCTTGGAATTGTAACCGGAAATCATCATATCATTAGGAACAGCAATTACAGTGTCATAGTTTTTCAGAGAAACGGTGTTCTTACCGTCAGCCCAATCTTCTACTACTTCACCACCAAAGTGAACCTCTACAGCCTCATCCTGCTTAGTTACCAACCAGCTGCGGCCGGTATCCAACCAGCTATCCGGAAGCTCGGTCTGCTGACCCTCAATAATACGCTGTTTGAACAGACCATGTTCGTATAAAATAGTATAACCGGTGGCAGGAAGTCCCTGAGCAGTCATACCATCCATATAGCAGGCAGCCAAACGACCCAGACCACCATTACCCAGAGCAGCATCCTGCTCCACATCACAGATCTCATCAAAACTAGCATCCATATCGGATAGCAGCTGTTCGAACTGAGAGGTCAGGCCCAGATTATAAACGTTGTTACGCAGAGAACGACCCAACAAGAACTCAATGGACAAATAGCAGATCTGCTTAGCCTGCTTATTTTCCATTTCCTTCTGAGTAGTAAACCATTTCTCCATCATCATGTCACGCACCACCTGTGCACAAGCATCATATACCATTTTCTTACTGGCTTTTGCTGCTTCTACACCGTAGTGTCTTTTTAATTTACCTTCAACTAATTCTTTTAACTGATCTACAGTCATATTTACACTCCTCGTATTTATCCTTCAGGAACCTTTCAAGCCCGAAGGCTAATCACCAAATAACAGATGGAGGCAAAAATCCTCCATCTGTTATTGGATTTTGATAACTTTTTTTAACGTTTGTTCGTCAGCTTTCTATACAGAGCCAAATACTCTCTGGCAGGACCATTCCAGCTGAAATCGGTCTTCATAGCATTGGAAGTAACGATCTTCCATTGCTCTTTATTACGATAAGTCTCTTCAGCCTGACGAATTACATGCAGCATATCATGAGCATTATAAGCTGCAAAGGTGAAACCATTACCGGTGCCTTCCCAAGCAATAAAGGGTTCAACTGTATCCTTCAAACCGCCGGTCTCGCGTACCACCGGAATCGTACCATAACGCATGGAGATCATCTGAGCCAGACCACAGGGCTCACTCTGTGAAGGCATCAAGAAAATGTCTGCACCGGCATAGATCTTCTGAGCCAGATCACTATTAAAGGTGATATTAGCAGAAACCTTATCCGGGAACTGAGCAGCTGCATTTTTGATCAACTCTTCATATCTCCAATCACCGGTACCCAGTACAACAAACTGTACATCATCATACAGAATGTCATTCAGTACTGCTGCTACCAGATCCATACCTTTATGGTCAACCAAGCGGGTTACCATTGCGATCATAGGTACATCGGGATTTACAGGAAGATTTAACATCTTCTGCAACTCGGTCTTATTAATAACCTTATCTTCAAAGGTTTCCAGAGTATAATTCTTAAACAGATGAGTATCAGTTTCAGAATTATATGCATCGTAGTCGATACCATTGATGATACCGCTCAATTTTGCGCTCTCCTGCTGCAGCAGATTCTGCAAACCATGACCATAATAAGGAGTCTGAATTTCTTCAGAATAGGTGGGGCTAACGGTGGTTACCCAATCGGAAGCCATAATACCGGTCTTCATGTAGTTTACACAATTATCGAACTGAATATACCCACCGGCATAATCGTTCCAATCCAGACCCAGTACATTCTCAACAATATCGGGTGAGAAAATACCCTGATACTGCAAATTGTGAATCGTATATACAACCTTCAGATTGCGATATACATCAGCAGATTCACGGTACAGTTTGTTCAAATAGAAGGGAACCATACCGGTCTGCCAGTCGTTACAGTTGATCACATCGGGTTCAAAATCGATGTGCTGTAACAGTTCCAAAACAGCCTTAGAAAAGAAGGCAAAGCGCTCAGCATCATCGAAGTGACCATAGAAACCACGTCTGCCAAAATAGTACTGGTTTTCCAGCAAATAATAGGTAACGCCGTTTACCTTAGCCTCAAAGATACCGCAGTACTGACTTCTCCAAGACAACGGAACCCACATTTCTTTAACGAATTTCATCTGATCTTTCAGATCCTGACGAATTTCCTGATAGAGAGGAAGTACAACACGAACACCAACAAGCTTCTTACGCAGCGCTGCCGGAAGTGCACCAGCTACGTCGCCAAGGCCGCCGGATTTCGCAAAAGGAACCGCCTCTGCCGCAACATACAAAACTTTCATAGATTCTCCAATCCTTTCATTAAACAACGCTACCCTTAGCCAGTACCATGGGGTAAAGCTTATATCCAAACAGCTTTCTGTTTTCGCGGATTACAACATCCTTATCAGTAATGGTGTATTCCAACTGGCTGTTTGCCTGAATCTCACAATCCTGCATAATGATAGAATTCTTAACAACAGCACCCTTACGAATGCGAACGCCACGGAAGATAATACAGTTTTCAACTTCACCTTCAATTACACAACCATCGGCAACCAAAGAATTCTTAACACTTGCACCATTTTGATACAGGGTCGGTACTTCGTCACGGATCTTGGTAAAGATCTGCTCATTCTGATAGAACAGAGCTTCACAAATATCTTCGTTCAAAAGATCCATGTTGGCTTCAAAATAGGAAGCGATAGAATCTATTTTAGCATAAAATCCTGAATATTCATATCCATAAATTTTTAGATCATTTACCCTCTTTTGCAGCACATCTCTATGAAAACTGTACATATTATGGCTTGCACACTCACGAATCAGGGTCTCCAGCAGTGCTTTTCCGATAATGATGGTACCCATGCTCAGGTTCTCACGACCAACGATAGGATTCACTGCAACGTCTACTACGCGACCATCTTCATTAGTAGTAATGAAGGTACTATCTTCGTTTTCATCCTGGCGCTCAAATTGACCATTCTTGTAAATGATGGTAATATCAGCCTCTTTCGCTTTGTGATACTCAAGAGCCTCATCAAAGGTCATGTTGCAGATATTGTCAGCGGTAGCCAAAACAACATATTCACAATTTGATTTACGAATAAAATCATTGGCATTCAGCAGAGCTTCCATCTTTCCACGATAGCCTTCACTCTGGTTGAAAGGAGGAAGCAAATACAAACCGTCATTTTTACGATTCAAATCCCATTCCTTACCGGAACCCAAATGGTCCATCAGAGATTGATAGCTATTTCTGGTGATAACACCAACTTTAGTAATACCGGAATTCACCATATTGGAGAGCGCAAAGTCAACGATACGATAACGACCTCCAAAAGGAATAGAAGAAAGTGCTCTCTTCTGAGTCAGAGCCTTCATCAGCTCTTCTCTTTGATACGCAAAAATAAGTCCTAATGTATCTTTCATTTTAGACGTCCTCCCTATTAGATGCGATCTTCAGCCAACATTTCGCCGGCTTTTACAATCTGATTTTCGCCAACAGTGATCTCATCGCCGATTACGGCCATGTAACCAGCCATCGGGCCGGGTTCAACAGTGGCCATAGCTTCTTCTTTGCTGCAACCAACTTTAGCATTCTCACCAATCACGGTCTCCTGACCAATGATGGCATACTCAACAACCGCACCTTCTCCAATTACGGTATTAGGCAAAATTACAGAATCTTTTACAATAGCCCCCTTACCAATTGTAACACCGCTGAAAATAACAGAATGATCTACAGTACCATAGATACGATCGCCTTCAGAAATCATGGAGTTAGTGATATTGGCTTCAGCAGAAGTGAAATGCGGAGGCTCATTGGGGTTGCGGGCATATACCTTCCAAGAAGGATCAGCCAGATTGATAGGATTAGAAGGATCAAGCAGTTCCATATTAGCATCCCACAGAGAATCCAAAGTTCCTACATCTTTCCAGTAACCGTCAAATTCATACGCATACATAGCTTCACCGGCATTCAGCATATTGGGAATAATGTTCTTACCGAAGTCATTGGAGGAACCGGGAGTAGCTTCATCAGCTTCCAGATACTCTCTCAGTTTCTTCCAGCTAAATACATATACACCCATAGATGCTTTGGTAGATTTAGGCTGTGCAGGTTTCTCTTCAAACTCGAAGATCTTATTATTTTCATCGGTATTCATAATACCAAAACGGCTTGCCTCTTCCAAAGTAACATTCAAAACTGCAATGGTACAAGCAGCATTATTCTTCTTATGATAATCGATCATTTTGGAATAATCCATCTTGTAAATATGGTCACCGGACAGGATTACAACATACTCAGGATCATATCTATCGATGAAATGAATATTCTGATAAATTGCGTTAGCCGTACCTTTATACCATTCACCGGCTTTTCCTTTCTGGTAAGGAGGCAGGATTGATACACCGCCATCGTTTCTATCAAGATCCCAAGGCTGACCATTGCCAATATACGCATTCAAATCCAAAGGCATATACTGAGTCAGAACACCAACTGTATCGATACCGGAATTAATACAATTGCTCAAAGGAAAGTCGATGATTCGATATTTTCCTCCAAAGGGAATTGCAGGCTTAGCCACCTTAATCGTGAGTACGCCCAAGCGACTTCCCTGGCCGCCGGCCAGAAGCATCGCAACGCTTTCTTTCTTAGTACGCATTTCGTTTTTCCTCCATTCTGGATAAATATAGATACAGGTCTTTTTTTCACAATCCACCTGTGTCTTCGTCATAACTTTTTGTTATTATATCACAATTATATAGAACTGGTCAATGAAATTTCGTCGCATTTGACGAAAGAAATTCCATAATTTTACCAATTTCCATCAAATTTCGGAGGATTAACTGCATATTTTATTTCATCATCTCCATTAAGGTCTCTTCATTAATAATCTGAATTCCTAACTCTTTCGCTTTTTTGTTTTTAGAAGAACTACTTTCAACGTCGTTATTTACCAAATATGACGTTTTTTTACTGACACTACCTGCCACTTTTGCACCCTTTGCTTCCAATATTTCCTTCAATGCATCTCGGTTTTCAAAATGCATCAAACTACCAGTAATAACAAATGTTTTACCGGATAAACTTTGTTCTTCTTGACTATCCACTTCAGCAAAATGTATATATTGCAGCAGATCTTCAATCATTCGACGATTTTGATTCTGTGCAAAGAAACGTACGATTCCTTCCGCCAATACCAGTCCAATTCCATCGATCTGTGCCAAACGTTCTGCATCCGCTTCCATCAATTTATGAATATCTTCACCAAAAGACTTAGCTAACAATTTAGCGCCAGCTGAACCAATGCCCGGTATACCCAAGCCGCTCAACAAACGAAATAAGGGCTGTTGTCTACTTTCTTCAATAGAAAGAATTAATTTTTCACAAGATTTTTCACCAAAACCTTCCAACTTGCAAATTTCATCCCGATGCTCTTTCAAGCGATACAGGTCTGCAAAGCTCTCCAGCCATCCCTGATCCGCCATTCTTTCCAAAGTCGCTTCCGAAAGCCCTTCAATATTCATAGCCTGCCTTGAAACAAAATGCTCCAGCGCCTTCAGCAGTTTCGCCGGGCAAGATGGGTTCATGCATATCAACACCTGTACGTCATCACGGCTCACAACTTTCGTTTCGCCACCGCACCGTGGGCAGCTGCATGGAATAACAGCTGAATCGCTGCGCGTCAAATTCTCTGCTACCTGCGGAATGATCATATTCGCTTTGTATACTGTAATTTCATCCCCAAGGCCAAGCTGAAGTTCCCTCAAAATGCTTACATTATGCAAACTGGCTCGCTGCACTGTAGTACCTTCCAACTCCACTGGCTCAAAAATCGCCACAGGATTAATCAAACCGGTTCGTGATGGGCTCCATTCAATCTCTAGAAGGCGCGTTTTCGCCTGTTCATCCTGCCATTTAAATGCCATAGAATCCCTTGGAAACTTCGCCGTACTACCAAGATTTTCCGAAAGGCTAATACTATCCAGAGTCACAACCAAGCCATCCACCGGGAAGATCAACCCTTCAATTTTATGCGCAAAGCGCAAAACTGCTTTCGGAATTTGTTCTCCCGTCACTATTTCATGCTCAACAATTTGGAATCCTTGCTGTTGCAAGAATGACATTTGCTCTTGTTTAGAATCAGAAAAATCGATTACCGTCAGTTCCGACTCCACTACAGTATACGCCAAAAAATATACACCGCGCTGGGCTGTAATACTGCTATCAAGCTGACGTACCGAGCCACTACATAAATTACGCGGATTTTTATATTGTTGACCTTCTTCCAAACCCTGATTGATTCGTTCAAAATCAGGATAAGAAATGAGTGCCTCACCTCGTACAACCAAATGTCCTTGATACGGAATTTTCAGAGGAACATTACGGAATACTTTTGCATTTGGAGTAATATCTTCTCCTACTTCGCCGTTGCCCCGGGTAGCAGCTTGCGATAATACGCCATTTTCATAAGTGAGTACTACAGTAAGTCCATCCAACTTCCATGAAAGGATTCCCTCATTGTTGCCCAACCATGCTGCTAAAACCTGAGCATCTTTAGTTTTATCCAGTGACTTCATAGGAGAAGCGTGAACTACCTTGGGAAGACTGCTTACTACTTCATAACCGACTTTCTGTGTTGGACTACCGGAAAGTATAATACCACTTTCTTTTTCCAAATGCTGTAATTCATCATACAAGGCATCATATTCAAAGTTGCTCATGATTTCTTGGTCAGTTTGGTAATACGCATAGGCTGCTTCATTCAGCAACTGAACTAATTCCTGCATTCGTTTTTTCATTCCGGCATCCTCCTCCGAGAAATATTTCTATAATCGATTGATCAAACTTTTTTCAGCCCAGCCAACTTAGCAAAAAGCATCTTTTCACCCACTTTTGCAAAATTGACTTTCACCTGATAATCTGCATTGACCCATTTAACATCTAATACTGTACCCAATCCAAATTTTTTATGCTGCACAGCATCTCCCACCTGAAATGCTTCTGTAGGAGCTGATCCTCCTGCTGGCTGTTGAATTGTCGTTGTTTTCTTTACATAAGGGTTCGCAAAAGATTGTGCCGGCTGTTTTACAAAGCTACGACTCGGCTTTTCAATACGTCCCTGTTCATCCATGCCATAACCGCTACGACCGGAATATCCGTATCCATAACCGCCGTCCATCGACATTCTACCTGAAGTTACACTTTCTTCATCCACAACCTCAGGTGGAATCTCCATCAGGAACCGAGACACTTTGGACTGCTGCTCCTGACCATGTACTCTTCGGCTTTTAGCATGAGTAATGTAAAGCTTTTCCTCTGCACGTGTAATACCTACATAGCATAAACGCCGTTCTTCTTCCATATCTTCAGGATCTTCAGAAACAATACTCATATATCCCGGAAAAACGCCATCCTCCAAGCCGGTCATAAATACAACCGGAAACTCCAGTCCTTTCGCACTGTGTAATGTCATAAGGGAAACTGCATCCGCCCCTTCTTCATAGTTATCAATGGCAGCTACTAAAGCTAATTCATCAAGAAAGCCAGCTAAGGTTCCTTCTTCTGTTCCCTCTTCGTACTGGGTTGCACGGCCAATGAGTTCGTCAATATTTTGCAGACGATCTTCATAACGTGCAGGGTCATCCTTCATCAAGTATCCTGTATATCCAATATCCTCGATAATTCGACGGATCAGTTTTTCAATTGACTTTTCTTCAGAATAACTACGCCATCGATGCAGCATATCCCCGAATAATACTAACTTTTTAGCACTACGTTTCAAATCCGGTACTTCAACTGACATCTCAGCTGCCTCCGAAACGCCCCAACCGCCTTCTTCTGCAAAAGCTCTAAACCGCTCTGAAGTCACATCGCCAATTCCACGACCGGGCACATTAATAATTCGATCAGCTGCCACATAATCATGATCATTAGCTACGACTCGCAGATAACACAGAACATCTTTAATTTCTTTTCTCTGATAGAAGGGAGTACCTCCATATAATCGATAGGGAATGCTTCCCATTACCAATCGTTCCTCCAAAGCACGAGATTGGTTATTCGTGCGATATAACAGGGCTATATCTTTATATCGACGTTTTCCGGTTTTTACCATATTCTGGATCTGTTGAGCTACATAACCGGCTTCTTCGTTTTCATTCCAACTTTCATGAATTGTAATATTTTCACCAGCGCCCTTTTCTGTCCAAAGCGTCTTCTGTTTACGTCCTTCGTTATGGGCAATCACACTATTAGCTGCTGTTAAAATTTTTTCAGTTGATCGATAGTTCTGTTCTAACCGAATCACCAGTGCATCCGGATAATCTTTTTCAAAATCAAGAATATTACGAATATTGGCACCTCGGAAACGATAAATCGACTGATCATCATCACCCACCACACAGAGGTTTTCATATCGACCTGCTAATAGACGAATCAAATAATACTGGGCTGTATTAGTATCCTGATACTCATCCACCATAATGTAACGGAACTTTTCCTGATAATATTCCAAAACATCTGCCTGGGTTTGGAATAAGCGAACAGTTTCACAAATAATATCATCAAAATCCATTGCCTGATTTTCTCTCAGCGTCTGCTGATACTGCTCATATACCAGTGCAACCTTTTCCTTAAATAGATCTCCTTTTGCTACTTCCTGTTTATACTTTAAAGGTCCTTTCAGTTCATCTTTTGCATTACTGATAGCTGCTAAAATACTCTTAGGCGTGAACATTTTATCGCTTAAGTTTAATTCCTTCATAATGCGCCGTATCACCGCTTTTTGATCCTCGGGATCATAAATGGTAAATCCTTTGTCGTATCCCAGTCGATCAGCGTGTCTTTTTAGAATTCGAATACAGGCACTATGAAAGGTTGAAATCCACGCCTCATTAATTTCCGGCCCTACCAAAGAAACTGCACGTTCTTTCATTTCTTTAGCTGCTTTATTTGTAAAAGTAATTGCTAAAATATGATATGCAGGCACCATTAATTCTTCTACCAGATAGGATAGTCGATGTGTTAATACACGTGTCTTTCCACTTCCCGCTCCTGCTAATATCAGCACAGGCCCTTCTGTTTGATATACAGCCCTCTGCTGCATTTCATTTAAACTAGCATATTTATCCATTATGTAACTCCTCCCTATATTTCTATCGAACTGATTCTTTATATTAACTGATTCATTATACCAGATTTAATTCGCTTTTTCTATAGCTTAAAGCAAAAAAGAATATAGCTGCACATATACTACAAATAAAAACAAGCTCATTTCACGAGGAAATGAGCTTGTAAAAGTTCGGTTATATAACAACCAGATTTTGAAGATTACAGGAATGCGTAGTAAGCAACGAACAATGCGGTCAGGACCCACATAGCAATGCTTACCTTCTTTGCACGACCACAGAAGGTATTGATCAAAGCGTAAGAAATAACGCCAAAGGCAATACCTTCAGAGATGCTATATGCAAAAGGCATCATGATAGCTGCCAGATAAGCGGGAATAGCTTCAGGAGCATCATTGTAATCAACTTTAAACAGAGATTCGATCATCAAGAAACCAACAAACAGCAGAGCCGGAGCGGTAGCAAAAGAAGGAATCGCCATAAAAATGGGAGAGAAGAACAGAGCCAGAGCAAACAGAGCAGCAACGGTAATGCCAGTCAAACCAGTACGACCGCCCTGAGCAACGCCGGCAGCACTTTCTACATAGGTAGTGGTGGTGGTGGTACCAGCAACAGCACCTACAGAAGTAGCAATTGCATCAGCCAGCAGTGCCTGCTTAGCATGAGGAACCTGTCCTTTTTCATCCAGCATATTAGCTTTGGATGCACAGCCAATCAAAGTACCTACGGTATCGAAAATATCAACGAACATGAAAGCAAACATGATTACAACCAAGTTGATGATGAAGTCACCGGTGGTAGCAAAATCAGCCATAATAGTTTTAAAATCGAAGCAAGCTGCACCGATAGTACCCAAACCGCTAGGCAAAGAGAAGATACCGCTGGGGAACAGAGAATATACACCAGCTTCAACATCAACCTGATACCAGCCAATCAGCTGTGCACCCATTCCCAGAATCCAGGTAGCAAAGATACCGATCAACAAAGCGCCTTTTACTTTCTTATGATGCAGAATACCGATGATCACAACACCCAAAGCAGCCAGGCAAGGACCAGCAGCACTCATGTCACCCATAGCAACACCAGTGGAAGCATCCTGAATTACAACACCTGCATTCTGCAGACCAATGAAAGCAATAAACAGACCGATACCAGCTGCAATACCATGTTTCAGGTTAGCAGGAATCGCCTTCAAAATTGCCTCACGAACAGGAATCACACTCAGAAGAATGAAGATGATACCTTCAATAAATACAGCCAGCAACGCAAGCTGCCAAGAATAGCCCATACCCAAAACGATAGTGTAGGACAAATATGCGTTCAGACCCATACCGGGAGCCAAAGCAAAGGGCAAGTTAGCCATCAAAGCCATTGCCAGAGTACCAACGATAGATGCGATTGCAGTTGCAGTGAAAATTTCACCTGCCGGCATACCGGAAGCACTCAGAATACTGGGGTTAACTGCCAGGATGTAAGCCATAGTCATAAAGGTGGTAATACCAGCCAGAACTTCGGTCTTCACATCAGTTTTGTTTTGTTTCAGTTTAAAGAAATCACTCATGGAATTTCTCCTTCCTTAGTTATAAAATACACGGTTATCATAGCAAAAAGAACCTGACATGTCAACAAAATTCATCCAAAAGATGAATGATTTGTGAACACCAGGTTCTCTTTTTGCCTTTATATCGTCATTTTATAGCTCGTCCAGATATTTTCTCACGCCTGTTACCGCAACCGCTCCATCCGATACTGCAGTAACCACCTGTCTCAATGGTTTGACTCTTAAGTCACCGGCTGCAAAAATGCCCTTCACACTGCTCTGCATATATTCGTCACAACAAACAAATCCATTTTCCAATTCAACTACGTTCTGTAACAATTCAGTATTCGGATCCATACCAACCGCAATAAACACTGCATCTACAGAAAGTTCTTGTACGTGACCGGTTTGATTATTCCGAATCTTCACCGATTCTACTTTCTCACCACCGCAGATTTCATCCACTTCAGTATTCCAAAGAATTTCAAGCTTATCATTATTCATGGCGCTGCGAGCTAAAATACCGGCTGCTCGCAGTGTATCTCTCCGATGAGCCAGATATACTTTATTACACATACGCGTTAAATACAAGGCGTCTTCCACAGCCACATCTCCGCCGCCTACTACAAGTACATCTTTTTGTCTAAAAAATCCACCATCACATGTTGCACAATAACTCACACCATGCCCGGAAAATTCCCGCTCTCCCGGAACCTTTAAAAGGCGATGATGACAGCCGGTTGCTACAATGATCGTTTTGGTTTCATACACTGCATCTTCTGTTACAACTTTTTTGATGATTTCAGATGCATCCTCAATTCGCAGAACATCTGCCATAACTTCTTCTACTCCATATTTTCCAGCATGTTCTGCCATCTTCATAGCCAGCGACATACCATCCAACATGGGAAGTCCTGGATAATTATCTACTTCATAGGTGTTTAGAACCTGACCACCCGGAAATCCCTTTTCGATCCGCAAAGTCTTTAGTTCAGCTCGTCCCGCATAAATCTGCGCTGAAAGACCTGCGGGACCTCCTCCGATAATGATACAATCATACACGGTTTGTGACATATAGTTCTCCTTCCAACTGATTTTCCATAGCCATAATGGGAGCATTCAGAAGATCCGTTCCAATCAAAACAAAACGACCTTCTCTAATCAAATCAATTTCATCACCACTACTCTTTACCACATTCATTCGGCCGATGGCATCCATAGGCAAAGTAATATCGATGTGTTTTTGTGTATATGCCTTTTCCGGCTCGGTCTTTCTTAAAATAGAACGTTCATTATCCTTCGCCGTAATTTCTTTACGATCCATAGGATTAAATACCGCCTGCTCTTCTTCGTAAGCATAACAGGTATCACCAATAGCAAAATGGGGACCAATCTTTTCCACGATCAAGATCGGCAGAATATTCATAATATCATATTTTTTTGCAACGCAATATGCCTGTGTATTTGTTCCAATTGCAAACTCTCCCATTGGAAGAGTGTCGTGCGGATGCAGTAAATTTTCATATACGAACTGTTTGGCTTGCTGCGGATCCTCAAAATTGGAGCAACCATATTCCGTTACATAACCATCTTCAAATTGAATCTTCAAGTTCTCGTAACATACTCCATTCAAATATGCCTTTTCAACATGAAGCAATCCGTTGGTACCGTTCAGCTGAGGGGACGTAAACACTTCACCTGCCGGAATATTTACATCTGCCATGCAATTAAAGAAATTAGTCTGTTTCTTAGGGCTTTGAATCGGCTGAAGTGCAACTCTCAAATCTGTTTCATTCTCTCCTCGACCACGAATCTGGACGGCAATGCCTCGATCCAAGGTTCCAATCAAAGAATGCTGTGCCTTAGCTAAATAATCTTGCTCATTGCAATTGATTTCAATGAGCTCATGAAAAATTTCTTCAAATTTATCACCAATTGCAGGAACCGGAAATGCAATCATGGTATAACTGCTCTCCGCAAGCTTTCCAATCTGATACAGCTGCTGCTCTTTATGCTGCAGCATCTCGCTCCACAATTCTGACTGTTTTTGATCCATCTTCAAATTTTCGGTCTTCATCACTGGAACAAATGGAAGCTCTCCAAAACTCTCAATCACGACCGGACCGCCGTAGCCTTGCAGTAGTGCTTCATTTTCCTGAACCAATTTACTGATATACTCTTTATAGTGTAAACAATACTCTTCATCTAAATACAAAGAAACATCAAACCGATGATCATAAACATACTGCTGATTCGTTCCAGCCGTTATGATTCCAGCAATGTAAGGCTCGATCCCCATCTCATCTTTCAAGATTTCCATGGTCTTTTTTGCCATACGTTCCATACCCATCGGATAATACAGCGCAGCTGTATTTTTCTTTTTCATCTCTTTATTATCACGTTCAAAACCTTTTTTAAATCCATTCGCAGTTGCATATGCCATCTGATGGATTTTTTCTTGAGGCAAAGCCGCAAAAAACTCTCGAAGTTTTTCTTCCTGTTCCGATACCGGAAGACCAAATTGATAAAGATAATACGGTTGCAGTAAATCCTCAAGCATAACGAGATCTGTCCAACCTGCATTCGACACATTATAGTCTTTATGGAAACGCATCTCGGTACGAGGCTCCAATTGCTGCATCATATACTGCTTCAAGGCCAAGGTAACTCCTTCAGCACGCACCTGACCATGCAGCAGCTTCTTCTGCATATCGATAAAAAATTCAATCAAGTCCGCTAACGCAAATCGACGGTGACAGTAAGCATCCTCAATTGCATCCTTCATAATTTTTGCTAATGCCGCTAAAACAGGGCCTAATTCTTTTCCGAATAAAGATACAGTGTAAGTGGGGTTAGCATAACATTTACTGTACTGTTCCGCACTAAGATCTCCAAATAGTTTCTCATGGTCTTGTTTCAATTCTGCCAAAGATGCCGTTTGATAAAACTGTGAATTCCATTTTTCTTCCATTCTGGTCAACATCAACAAAAATTCACCTTGTGATTTTACATACCAAAACATCTTTTCCCTGAAGCCGCGTTCTTTAGTTGATACCATTTGACGCATTACTTCGCCCAATTGCTCTTTCAGTTCTTGATACTTGGCTTCTTTTTTACAATTATATAACTTATAAAAATCTTCATAATTAAACATATGAACCATATGCTCCTTTTCAAATGCTACTTTGGTTAGTATACCATCTTTTCATCCTTCTTGTAAAGAATAACGTAAAAAAAACCACCGAATAGTATCGGTGGTTTTCAGCTGGGCATCAAGGATTCGAACCTTGGAATGCTGGAGTCAGAGTCCAGTGCCTTACCGCTTGGCGAATGCCCAATGCCAACTTTTTTCAAAGGCAAAATAATTATATCTTATAACCGTCTTTCTGTCAAGTGTGTTTTTAATTTTCTTGGCAATAGATTTATTATATATTTTATTTCAAAAAAATAGTAGCCTAAGCCATGCGACTGAGACTACTTCAAGGAGAAGGTTTGTCCGTATGGAATCATACGAAAACAAATAAAATATGGGGGGTTACAAGATAATTGTAACATAGTGTTTGCAAAAAAACAACATTTTTCTTCATTTTTTTGCAACTTTTGATATATCAATCAAATCGATTGATATATTAAGTCGCTCAACGTTTATTACGATTTAAATACTCTTTTTCCATCTCCGGTGTTACTCGGGGCACATGTACAGTAATTTCTTCCAATGCAGCAGGAATTTCCTCTGTATTAAATCGCTGCGTGTCCGAAAATCCTTCTGCTCCATTCACACTATGTTTAGAAGATTTAGAAACTTTTGTACTATTCTTAAGTTCCGAAGTAATATTCTTTGTTTTGCGAGACAGATTAAACGATAAAGAACTCATCCTATCTTCCCATGCTTGCTTACTGCCAACTTTAAACTTAGGACGATTTTTCTCACTGAGCCTATATCCCTGTTCGATTCGACGGTATATGTCGGTTGCTGCTTCCGAACCGATATCGATCTTTTTCACAACCGAAATAGCGCGATGTACCAGTTTTCGAGGACCAACCTGTACAGCCTTTACATTCGTAATGGTCACATAAGGACCTATCAACTTTCCTTTACGATAAAACTCCATTATCGCATACGATTCCAACCCCTGCACCTGATAATAATTGATCTTATCCAAGGCATTTTCTAACGGAACCGTATCTTTTCTTCGGAGAGAATTTCTTACCTCACGATAGTCTTCAACATAACTGATTGTCCATTCTTCCTTTACCGGCAGCCACACTTGCTTATCTTCATCAAAAGGACAGCCCGCTCTGTACACCACCTGATACAACGGAACAAAAAACAAAAGTAAAAATTCAGCAAACCATGTGATCAATAATGGAATATCCTTCAACTGTGCCCCATTGATTGAAACAAAACCAAAGGGTAAAATTTCAGCCATAGATTCAATTACAGCCGCCGGATTGATAAACAATTCGGCCCAACGCTGCAGCAGCAATGGGAACTGCAAATGATAACTCCAAACTTCAGATAGTCCTTTTTGCCACGAATCAAATACTAATAAGATATAAAAGACCCAACTACTGTAATTGGTTAAAAACAATACAATACCTGTCAACAACAAAACCACACGGGTATTGCGAATTTTAGCTCTTCTAGTCAAGAAAAGTAACCAACCTGTCATAGCAGCTACAAAACCCACTACAACAAGACATCTTAACAGCATATTTGCAACGATTCCCAGCAAATAGATATAGGAAGCTCCCAGCACGAAGCCACCAAGTAATCCACCAATCAACAAGAGCATAGCTCCGCCAAAGGTATATTTACCTGATGCTTTATAACTCCGACCCGTCAAGCCAATCCCTCCTTTTGCGCTCAATTTGATGCAATTTGCATACGTAAAAAGACCATGTTATACCTATTATAACATACTTCTCCTAATATCACAACTCATTTTTACGTATGATCGGCTGAAAAGACTTTTTCTCCCTCATATCTTCACTTTTTATCACAGCGTCTTGTGCCATTTGATAAAAGGTTTCTTGTGAATTGATGAGTTCTTTGCTTCGAACATTTACCTTAGAATAGCTTCCGGAAGAATTCATGATTCGTGCCTTTCGGTTATCAGCCAAATGGAGTTTCAGGGTTTCCATTAAGCGATTTTTATGGCGCTTTTCCTCTACCGGGAACAGCAGTTCAATTCGTCGATCCAAATTTCGAGGCATCCAATCTGCACTGGACAGATAAATTTCTTCACTACCATCGTTGTAAAAATAATAAATTCTGCTATGCTCTAACAACCAACCCACAATACTACGCACCCGAATATTTTCCGATACTCCCGGAATTCCTGGAATCAAACAGCATATTCCTCGCACGATCAGGTCTATTTCTACACCCGCACAGGACGCCTCGTACAACGCCCGAGTAATTTCCGGATCTAGCAATGAATTCATCTTTGCAATTATTTTTGCTTTTTTTCCTTTTAACGCCAGCTCTTTTTCTCTTTGAATCAATGTAAGGAATTTTTTTCTAAGTCCTGTGGGCGCCATGGTAAGCTTATAAAAATTAGGCGCATCTCCATAACCGGACAAACAGTTAAAAAGTGCCGAGGCATCAGCACCGTACGCCTCTTTACAGGTAAATAATCCCATATCGGTGTACAAACGAGCTGTTACGTCATTATAGTTACCTGTTCCTAAATGAACATAACGGCGAATTCCATCTTCCTCGCGTCGCACCACTAAGGTAATCTTACAATGAGTCTTTAGCCCTACCAAACCATAGATTACATGACAACCGGCTTTTTCTAATCGTCTGGCCCAATGAATATTATTTTCTTCATCGAATCTTGCCTTAACTTCCACCAAAACCGTAACCTGTTTACCGCTCTCAGCAGCCACAGCCAAAGCCTTAATAATCGGAGATTGACCGCTAACTCGGTACAGCGTTTGTTTGATTGCTAAAACATTAGGATCTTTAGCCGCCTGCTCTACAAAACTAACCACCTGGTCAAAAGATTCATAAGGATGATGCATTAAAATATCATCTTTACGAATTGCTTCAAATATATCGGTTTCTCCAATCAGATCCTGAGGTATCTGCGGCACCAGATTTTGATATTGCAAATGATCATAACCCGGTATTTTTGACAATTTAGATACGAACGAAAGATCTAAAGGACCATGGATCTCGTAAATGTCACGTTCCGGAATATCCAATTCCTGTCGGAGATACTGAAGAATCTGTTGATCTGCTTTATTTTCAACTTCTAAGCGTACGGCCTGTCCCCATTTTCTTCGCTTAATAGATTTTTCCATTTCTTTTAGGAGGTCCGGTGCATCTTCCTCATGAATCGCCATATCAGCATTTCGGGTGATACGATAATATGCTGTTTTTTTAATCTTTTGTTTTGGAAACAATTCATTTAGATGCATACGAATCACATCTTCCAGAAGAATAAACCGATCTTTTTCAGGCAATGGTACTAACCGAGGCAGTACTGCCGGTACCTGCACCGTTGCAAAGGTATCGCTATCCTCCCGTCCAATCAGCAGTGCAATATTTAAACTACGATTCAAAATCAAAGGAAATGGTCTGCTGGAATCAACAGCCATTGGAGTCAGTACCGGATACACTTCCTGGCGAAAATATTCAGTTAAATACTCCGTTTCATCGTGATTTAACTGCTGTGCAGAAATCAAATGAATTCCCGCTTTTTTCAATTGCGGCATCAAACTTTTATTATAGATTTCATACTGTTCTTCCAACATTTGATGAGCTCTGGCTATCACACGCTTCATCTGTTGTTTAGGAGTTAAGCCAGCTGCATCTTTCTTTTCAATACCGGCCTGAACCTGATCATAAAGCGAGCCTACACGCACCATAAAGAACTCATCTAAGTTAGAAGTCACGATTGCTAAAAATTTAAAACGCTCCAACAATGGATTTTTCTTATCCTTGGCTTCTTCCATTACGCGTTGATTAAATTCAAGCCAGCTTAATTCACGGCTTATAAAATATTCCGGATTTTTAAATAAAGTATCATCCATGATTCTTCACCTTTAGTTCATTTTGTTTCTGCGGATCATAAGTTGCGGCTTTAGACCAAACACCTCATGAAATAAACCGCTAGACTGTTGGAATACCCATTCTTCCAACATCGCATTTTCTCGAGCATGCCCGCGCAAAACAAACTCTTCTCCTTCCATTTTCGCGGAAAAATCAAACAGCTTTTGTTTATGACTGCAATCTAATGCATTGGCTAATTGCAGTACTGCCAATAATTTAGATACAGTTAAACGTCCTTTTCGACTCAAAGAACGATAGGGTTCATCCTCCGTCCCAGGAGTTCCTCCTTCATGATAACGAACCAGAACAGCTAACTGATTCTGCTCTTCCTCCGAAACACCCATTAGATCCATACTTAAGATCAAGGCGCTCCCACATTCTCCGTGCTTCTCCAAATTCACAGCCTTTCCTATATCATGAAGCACTGCACTCATTTCCAGCAATACACGATGTCTTTTAGTCAAATTTTGTTTTTTACCTAGGTGATCAAAGATCACCAATGCGGCTTCCACTACTTTTTCTACATGTTTTTCTACATAATAGTATTGCTTAGCAAAGAATCTGGTGTAATACAACAGCTCATTTTCTGCTTCCAAATCATTTTTCTCACGGCACATTTCAAGCAAGATGCCATCAGCCAACCCAACTGAAGGACTATATATCTTCTTTGCACTGGAAGCCCGTCCAAAGGCTTTCATAATCATAACCGTGGGTAACAGCAACTCAGCACGTTCAAAACTAACGCCAAACTCTGTCGATATTTGAGCCGAATTCATATAAATTAACCGTTCATATAATTTTTCCGGTTCCCTTAGATCCATTACATATATTTTTTGCTGTTTTAAATTAAAGGTCTGTCGGGCTTGTGACAATTCAGTATAATCCTCACAGATTCGGCAAATTGACTCTACCTCATCTCCGGTCATAACCAGATGTTTGTATTTTCCCTTTAAAGGTTCCACAACTTCTTGTACGTGATAATTGATATATTCTTCCAGTAATTTCGTATATGTAGCTGACTGCAATTCCAATCGACTCAGAATCTGTCGAAGTCGCAGGGCTCCCATAGGTATATTTTGACTATACCGCAATCCTTCTGTATCGTAAGCTACGATCTTGACCCCACCGGAACCAATATTGACGGCTAGAAGACCTTCTTTTTTCATTTTCTCATATCCAGGCATCGCCTTTTGAATAGCCTGTTGGGTCCAAAAACGTTCCTCTGGACCATTCATGATCTCAATATTAAAGCCGGTCACAGCTCTGATTTGATCTAACACATAGTCTCGATTCCCGGCTTCGCGTATAGCTCCCGTTGCTACGACACGAACACGGCGTACTTTATATTCTCTAAGTAACTGTCGAAATCCAAGCAAACACTGCGAAAGTTCACGCATCATCGCTGGACTGATACGTCCTTCAGAAAAGGTTTCACGTCCAATCGCTAAACTTTTCGTTACAGACTCCAGAATAGAGACAAGTTTACCCTCATTTTGAATCGCAATTTTTAGTTGTATAAAACCGCTTCCAATATCAATGTCTCCTACCGGAGCAGACTTTCGTGTTTTTCCCTGTAACTTTTCCAAACTGGTTCATCCCTTTCTTTTTCGCAGCTGCGCAAAAAAAGAC
>JAZQWC010000017.1:0-17562 GCA_045632125.1 Bianqueaceae bacterium | reverse complement strand
CCAGAATTTCCCTGCCATTGTGTTTGGTTTTCCCATGATGTTGTTGGCAACTTTAGCGCCGAAAAAACCAGAACTAACCATGATCATTCTGGTTGCGTTCTTTATTGTTATGAACGTCATTCTGTTTCGCGCACAGATTTTTAAACGTAGAAAAAAATAACTTATACGTCAAAAGGCTGCTTGGGACCGATGCGGGTGGCCTTTTGTGGAGGAAGGGTATATGTTTCACATTTTAGTCGTGGATGACGATAAAAATACAAGATTGCTTTTAAAGGCAGTGCTGGAAAGCGAAGGCTATACTGTGTACGCCGCACAAAACGGTGAAGACGCTTTGACGGTGATGGATCAGCAACATATAGACTTGGTGGTGCTGGACGTGATGATGCCTAAAATGGATGGGTATGAGTTTACAAAGATCCTGCGCGAAGCGCAGAACAACCTGCCGATTCTTATGGTGTCAGCCAAGCAATTGCCGGCAGATAAAAAGAAAGGTTTTTTGGTGGGCACCGATGATTACATGACGAAGCCCATTGACGAAGAGGAAATGCTGCTGCGCATCAAAGCGTTGCTGCGACGTGCACAGATCGTCAGTGATCGAAAGATCGTGATTGGTGACGTGGTGTTGGATTATGATTCATTTACCGTTAGCAAGGGTAATGACGTGCAGGAGCTTCCGCAAAAAGAATTTCTTTTGTTATATAAACTGTTATCGTATCCTGGGAAAATTTTTACCAGAATTCAGCTGATGGATGAAATTTGGGGTGCTGAAAGTGATACCGGTTGGGAAACCGTAACGGTGCATATTGGACGCCTGCGAAAGAGATTTGAAGACTGGGACGAATTTGAGCTGCAATCGATTCGAGGATTAGGTTATAAGGCGGTCAAGCATGTATAAAATGAAAGATAAAAAGAATAAAACGGAAGAACATAAACAAAGATTTGCGCTGACGCTGTTATTTTCATTTGTGGTATTTTGCATTTTGGTGATCACCGTTTTAATTGTGAACGTCATTGTTTTTGTTTTGGCGCAGTTTGGTTTTTTTGCCAATGATCAAATGGATATATCGGTGGTGGAATTGATCATGCTGCTGATTACCGGTGCCAGTCTGGCAATTGGAACGTTGATTTCGGTATTAATGGGTAAGTTTCCGTTAAAACCATTTAACACCATGATCAACGGTTTGAACCGATTGGCCAAGGGAGATTATAAGGCTCGAATTAAATTTGGTAAATTGATTCGCCGTCATCCTGCCATGACAGAGCTAACCAACAGTTTTAATACCTTAGCAGAAGAATTAGAAAACACTGAAATGCTACGCAGTGATTTTATCAATAACTTTTCGCATGAGTTTAAAACTCCCATTGTATCCATCGCCGGTTTTGCCAAATTGTTGAAACGTGGTAAATTGGATCCGCAGCAACAGATGGAATATCTGAACGTCATAGAAGAGGAATCGCTCCGCTTGGCGGACATGGCTACCAATGTGCTGAACATGACGAAGGTGGAAAATCAAGCCATTCTTAGCAACGTCACAAAATTTAACCTATCGGAACAACTAAGAGCCTGTGTTTTGTTGTTGGAGCGCAAATGGACGAAAAAATCCATCGAGTTTTCGATGGATTTTGGTGAACACCTGATTGAAGGCGAAGAAGAACTGCTGAAGCAGATTTGGTTGAATCTTGTGGATAACGCCGTCAAATTTTCGCCGGAAGGCGGAGTGGTGGAGATTGCGATTCAAGATGCCGAAGAAGTGGTGCGAGTTTCAGTGATCAATAATGGACCGGAGATCAAACCTGACGTGCAGAAAAGAATTTTCGATAAATTTTATCAGGCGGAAGAATCGCATTCAACAGAAGGAAGCGGAATTGGATTGGCAGTGGTGAAACGGATCGTTGAACTGCACGCCGGTACAGTGTCAGTGCATAGCGAAAATAAACTGAACCTGTTTATGGTGGAACTGCCGAAGAAGAAAAGGTAAAATTTGTGTACGCCAGCTGTTAGTTTTGTTTCAGTTTATAATAGCTGGGTATACTTGTAAAATGGCAAGGAGGGGGAGGAGCCCTTTGCCGTTTCGCCCGGAAAAAGAGGGCATAAAGTGTGTACGCCAAACAAAGCGCGTAGCGTGAAAAGGTTGGCGTACACCATTTTTTAGAAATCGTTCGGAATCGATATGGAAAGGAAATATATATGCTACAGTTAAAAAATGTTAAGAAAGATTATCCGGCCGGTGATGGCACCGTGCACGCCTTGAAGGGCATTGATCTGCAGTTTCGCGAAAGCGAATTTGTTTCGATTTTAGGTCCTTCCGGCTGCGGTAAAACCACAATGCTGAATATTATTGGCGGACTTGATCAGTATACGTCAGGTGATTTGGTGATCAATGGAGTGTCTACCAAAGCCTATAAGGATCGTGACTGGGATGCGTATCGAAATCATTCCATTGGCTTTGTATTCCAGAGTTATAATTTGATTCCGCATCAGACAGTGCTGCAGAACGTGGAACTGTCACTGTCCCTTTCCGGTATTTCGAAAGCGGAAAGACGCCGCCGTGCGAAGGAGGCGCTGGAACGCGTTGGATTGGGAAGCCAGCTGCGCAAGCGGCCCAGCGAAATGTCCGGCGGTCAGATGCAGCGTGTGGCGATTGCCCGTGCAATTGTGAATAATCCTGATATTATTCTGGCGGATGAGCCCACCGGTGCACTGGATACGGAAACCAGCGTACAGGTAATGGACATTTTAAAAGAGATCTCGAAGGATCGTCTGGTTATTATGGTAACCCATAACCCTGACATTGCTGAAAAATATTCGACCCGTATCATTCGTATGTTGGACGGTGAAATTACCGATGATTCTGCTCCTTTGATGAAAGAAGAGATTGCCCGAGAGCAGCTGAAGGAAAAAGCAAAGGCAGAGCAGGATAAAAAAGGTAAAAAGCCTTCAATGTCGCTGTGGACTTCGTTTGGCTTGTCTTTGAAAAACCTGTTCACTAAAAAGGGCCGTACCATTTTAACATCCTTTGCCGGCAGCATTGGCATCATCGGCATTGCTTTAATTTTTGCGGTTTCTCAAGGTATGACCACGTATATCGACACTGTGCAGGAGGATACGTTGTCTTCCTATCCGCTGACCTTGGAAGCACAGCAGATGGATATGAGTTCGCTGCTGCTCACCTTTATGGGTCAGGCGCAATCCGGTGAAGAGCATGAAAATGATAAGATCTATCAGAAAACCATGATCTACGACTTGGTAAATGCTCTGAATAATATGGAAGCCAAGGAAAATGACCTGAAATCCTTCAAGGAATATTTGGAGGCTGAACGTGCTGACGAAACCTCAGTGCTGAGCCAGGCCATCAATGGCGTACAGTATACTTACAACATGAACATGGAAGTTTATACAGAAAGCGTGGATGATACCATCATTCGGTCCGACGCTCAGGTGCTGATGCAGGATCTGTTAATTGAATACTTCGGTATGGATCTTTCTTCCATGATGAGTTTTAGTGAAGATATGATGGGCATATCCATGACCAGCTCTCCCATGGCTACCATGGGCGGCGGCGTAGTTTGGCAGGAAATGCTGCCCGGAGACAATGGCAAAATGGTCAACGAACTTCTGGAGAAACAGTATGATGTGATCTACGGCTCTTGGCCCACTGAATACAATGAGATCGTGCTGGTGGTGGATGAAAATAACGAAGTGGACGACATGACCCTGTACGCTTTGGGTCTGAAATCCAAGGATGAAATCGATAAGCTGGCCAACGCCGCCTTCAGTAAAACTGAGGTGGAGGTGGATGATACCACTTGGACCTATGAAGAAATCTGCGATATGGAATTCCACACGGTAGCCCCCTCCGATTGTTTTGTAAAAGATGAACTAACGGGCCTTTACAGCGACCTGCGTGATTCGGAAGCCGGTCTGCGCTATCTGTACGATAATGGCGTACAATTAAAAGTATCCGGTATCATTCGTCCTAACGAGGATGCAGTATCCGCCATGATGAACGGCGCCATTGGTTACACCAGCGAACTGACAAAATATTTGATTGAACATTCAGAAGAATCGGCTGCCATTCAGGCACAGCTGGATCACCCTGGCGTGGACATTTTCACCGGCCTTCCCTTTAAGGAAAACACCGGAAATCTTACCGATGAAGAAAAAGAGGAAGAATTCAGACATTACATCGATGAACTGGATATGGCCGGTCAGGCAGCTGCCTATGTCAGCATTATGAGCATCCCGCCGCAGGCGGAAGTAGAGGCTGTAGTAGCTCAAACTATGGGCAGCCTCACAAGAGCCGACATCGAAGCTACCTTGGTGATGGCCTTCAGCCAGCAGATGGGAATGAATGAAGATGAGATCGCTGACTATTTGAGTTCTATGACCGATGAGGAATTGAACGAGATCTACGCTCAAATGGTAGAAGAGCAGTACAGAATGCAGTATGCTGCTCAAGTACAGGCTCAGATGCAGCCCATGGGTGCAGAGCAGTTGGCAGGGGCCCTGCAGCAAGCACTGCCGACGTACACCACTGAACAGTGCGTGGTATATTATGAGGAAGTATTGGTATTCTCCGATTCTTCTTACGAAACGAATTTAAGAGAACTGGGTTATGTAAATTTGGATGAGCCCTCCACCATTAATTTGTACGCTTCTTCCTTCGAAAATAAAGATGTAATTGAAGAAGCCATTGCTGACTATAACGATGGCGTAGAGGAACTGTCTAAAATCACCTATACCGACTATATTGGTTTGATGATGTCTTCTGTAACCACGATCATCAATGCAATTTCCTATGTATTGATTGCGTTTGTATCGATCTCTTTGATCGTATCCTCCATTATGATCGGCGTCATTACGTTGATTTCGGTACAGGAGCGTACAAAGGAAATTGGTATTCTGCGAGCAATCGGTGCCTCGAAGAAAAATGTATCCCGTATGTTCAATGCGGAAACCATGATCATTGGTTTTTCAGCTGGTCTTTTAGGTGTGGTAGTCACCTATTTGATGTGTATTCCGATCAATGCGATTTTGCATAGCGTCACCGGCATTGAGAACCTGAATGCAATTCTGCCCGTCAATGTGGCAGCAATTCTGGTTTTGATCAGTGTTGGCTTAACTCTGTTTGCCGGCATCATTCCTTCCCGCAGCGCGGCGAAAAAAGATCCGGTAGTAGCTCTGCGCAGCGAATAAACCGCTAACAGTCTACTAAAACAAGCAATCAAAGAACGTCTGAGCTTATAGTATTATAGGCTTAGACGTTTTTCTTTTGGCGGTATTTTAGAAGCTTAGATTCAGCAAAGATTCGTAAGATGACGTAGAAAAGATTGATTTATGAAAGTAAATTTGGTATGATATATAAGATAATTATACTAGTGAGAAAGAAGGGGTGACATGGCGCAAAAATTAGGTAAATTGCGAGCGAAAATCATGGAATCACTGGCAGCAGTGCTTCCAATCACAGCAATCGTGCTGATTATTAGTGTGTTTTTAGTGCCTACGAAAGTGGGAACGATGTTCATGTTTTTAGTGGGTGCTGTGCTCCTCATTATTGGAATGGGTTTTTTCCAGCTGGGTGCAGAAATGTCGATGTCACCGCTGGGCGAAGGTATTGGTTCACAGGTTTCCAAATCTAGGAAGATCCTAACAGTTGTGTTGATCGGTTTTATTATGGGTGTGATCATTACCATATCGGAGCCGGATCTTCAGGTATTGGCGGAGCAAGTGCCGTCGGTTCCCAATTTGACGCTGATCATAACTGTAGCAGTGGGTGTGGGTATCTTTTTGGCGATGGCGATTGTGCGAATTCTATTCCAGGTCGATTTGTCAAAGATGCTGATCATTTTATATGCGCTTTTGATCGTTGGATCGTTTTTAGTTCCGGCAGACTTTATTGCTGTAGCTTTTGACTCCGGCGGTGTAACAACCGGTCCAATGACGGTTCCGTTTATTATGGCAATGGGTGTCGGTTTGGCATCGGTCCGTGGTGATAAAAACGCCACAAGCGATAGCTTTGGTTTGGTTGCTCTTTCCAGTGTGGGTCCTATTATTGCAGTGCTGATTTTGGGCTGTTTGTATGATACTTCAGAAGCAGCGTATACTCCCACTGTTGTACCCAATGTATTAACCACAAGGGAAGTATTTATTGAGTTTGCGATTCAACTGCCGCGATATGCTGAAGAAGTGGCCGTATCGCTGCTGCCGATCCTGCTGATGTTTTTCATATTCCAAATGGTTGCCAAACGATACCATACTCGTCAGATCAAACGTATTTTAGTTGGTTTGTTTTATACGTATCTGGGCTTAGTATTGTTTTTATGTGGTGTAAATGTAGGTTTTGCACCGGTGGGTGCGTACTTGGGCGAGGCCTTAGCGTTGCTACCCTCTAAATGGCTTTTGATTCCGCTGGGAATGTTGATCGGTTACTTTATTGTAAAGGCAGAGCCGGCGATCCAGGTATTGAATCATCAGGTACAGGATATTACCAACGGAGCTATTTCCAGTAGAGCAATGAACATGACTCTTTCCATTGGTGTAGCGGTCAGCGTTGGTCTTGCGATGCTGCGAGTATTGACCGGTATTTCCTTATACTGGATCATCATTCCGGGTTATTTGATCGCGTTGGCGCTTTCTAGGATCGTGCCGAAGATCTTTGTAGGTATTGCCTTCGACTCCGGTGGTGTAGCCAGTGGTCCTATGACAACTACCTTCCTGCTGCCGCTGAGCATTGGCGTATGTGAAGCAGTAGGCGGTAATTTGATGACCGATGCCTTTGGCGTGGTGGCTTTGGTAGCCATGACTCCGTTAATTGCGATTCAGGTTATGGGTCTTGTATTTAAATTAAAGACTAAGAATATGGTTCAGACTGCACATACAGCTGAAGCAGAAACTATTTATGAATTTGAGGGAGAATGAGAAAGATGACGGAGCGCAAAAAGTTAGATTTTCGTTTGTTCTTTTTTATCGCTGTTCCGAAATTGGCAAGAAAGGCAAAAGAAATTTATATAGAAGAAAATGTGCCGATTACCTATAACATGACGGCGCATGGAACGGCTTCCAGCGAGACCATGGCGGTATTAGGACTGGAAAGTGATGAAAAACGTGCCTTGGTGAGTTTGATACCCGGATCCGTAGCCAATGAATTGATGGGAAAATTAAGGGACCGCCTGTTTTTGGGAGCACCCAATACAGGAATTGCTTTTAATATACCTCTTTCCGGCTGCAGTTCCAGTATGATGCAGATGATGAAAAAGTTAAATGAAAATCACAATATTAGTTTAGAAGCAGAAGAAGGTGATTCTATGGATAATGAATTTGTAATGCTGATGGCCTTCGTAGATGAAGGATATAGTGAAGATGTAATGGCTGCTGCCAGACCCGCCGGAGCGAAAGGCGGTACTGTATTCCACAGTCGTGTGGCCGGCAGCGAAGATACTTTAAAAATTTGGAACATTGTGGTGCAGCAGCAGCGCGAGATCGTAATCATTTTGGCTGATAAGAAAAATAAAGTAGCGATTATGAAAGCGATCAGTGAAAAATGTGGTTCTGACAGCCCTGCTCACGGCATGGTGATTTCATTGCCTGTAGATGATGTCGCCGGAATTAGAATGTAAAATGTGAGAAAGCCCCGTCATTACGGTACTACAGTTTAGTTGTATGTACACGCAATGACGGGGCTTCTTTTTTTGAAGGTGATTATTGGTTTTTGGAGGCTAAATGCTCTGCACGAGCACTGCGCCAGCCTTCAGCCTTAATATCGCCGGCCTTAGTAAGGGCGATCTTGGTAAGATAGGGACCAACGATTTCATAGATCAAAACGGCGAACAAGGTAATGTTACGAACAATAGCTCCGTCGGGACCCAGTTCGATGGCTTTGATTGCCATACCCAAAGCAACACCGGCCTGAGGAAGCAGTGTGATACCCAAATATTTGATAATGTTGGGATCAGATTTAGCCATTCGGGCACTGATGCCGGCACCGAAGTACTTACCGAAGGAACGGGAAAGGATATAGACAATACCAGCTATTACGACGGCGATGTCTGCAAAAACAGTCAGTTCAAGTTCAGCACCGCTGATAACAAAGAAGAGGATTAAGATGGGTGTAGTCCAGCGGTCGGCACGGTCCATTAGTTCTTCGGAAACCTTAGAAATGTTGCAGAATACAGTACCCAGCATCATACAGGTCAGCAGAGATGAAAAACCAACATGTACGGAGCCTACATTGAATTTCAAACTGGAGATGGCAACGGTCATCATAACAAAGGTAACGGTGAGGGCCATACGCTTGGAACGGGAATGGTAAAATCTTTCGCAGAAAGAGAAGAACAATCCCATGATAAATCCAAGAGCCAAAGATAGAACAACCTCCAGGAGGGGTTCCAGAATGATGGAAAGAATATCAACGGAACCAAGGCTGAGGGATTTAGCCACACCAAAGGAAATGGCAAATACCACAAGACCTACGGCATCGTCTAAGGCAACAACGGGCAGCAGCACATCGGTAACCGGACCCTTGGCTTTGTATTGCTTTACAACCATCAAAGTAGCCGCCGGTGCGGTTGCTGTGGCCACAGCTCCAAGAACAATGGCAGCAGGAAGAGTCAGAACATCGGGCATAAGTAAATGAAGACCAATCAAAACAATATCGACAACGATGCAGGTGAAGATCGCCTGAAATACACCGATCACAGTGGCTTGTTTTCCAATTTTCTTCAGCTGGGTCAAACGGAATTCATTACCCATGGCGAAGGCAATGAAGCCCAGAGCCAAATCGGAAATAATGCCAAAGCCTTCAATTTGCTCAGCAGTAATGCCGATGCCGGGAATATTCAAAGTGCCCAACATGAAAGGCCCGATGAGTACACCGGCAATTAGATAAGCAGTTACTGCCGGAAGCTGCAGTTTTTTGACAAGTCGTGATAAAAGCAGGCCGGATAGTAATGCAATAGAAAGACTCAATAAAATACTAGCTGTGGAAGTCAATTAAAAACGCCTTCTTTCAATAGTTTATTTCTTGAACTGATTGATATCAGCAACAGTGAATTGATCGCCAATGCGGCGCAGCTCACCCATGACACGAGCGATAGATGCTTCGGATTCATACCAATTGTCTTTGGTGATATCGTAACCGATTACGGGAACTACATAAAAATCCACAGTGGGAAAGGCAGCCTGATAAGCCATGAGGCAACGACGGGCATGAAAAGCCTTGCACACCAACAGTGCCTTGCGCACCGGAATCTGTTTTTCATCGATCACGCGACGAGCATACATGGCGTTTTCTTGGGTGAAGGAAGACTCATTCTCACCGATAATGGCTTCGTCCGGCACATCATTTTTCTGCAGTACATCATAATAAAAGTCGTACTGTGTTTGATAATCACCGTTGTAGATCTTGGTTTTGGTTTTAGGACCTAAAAATTTACCGGAGGTAATGCTCACACCACCGCTGATGTGGATCAGCGGGGCGTAACCCTGATGGTACAGGGCCGCTGCATTTTCAGCGGGCTCCGGATAGGAGCCGCCGGCTACAAAAATAATATCGGCCTTCTGGGGTGTATCGGAAACAAAGATAAAATTGGAAATATCCTGAATAATATGGTTCATACAACAAATCCTTTCAAAATTAAATGAGAAACGGCGCGAGGCGCGATTCTTACAACAGGAAGAAAGCCTCTTCCAGGGTGGGCGCGGTCACCTCGTAGGTGCGTCCGTCTAAACGCTTCATGAACGGCTTACCAAAGGTGATCGGAGGCTGGCAGCGCTCCATGAGCTCAGCTTTAAAGGTGACCGGTGAGGCGAAGGTAAAGGGTTTCGCATCAGCGGCTTCGCGCACAGCGCGAAAAGTGGCATCGTAGATCGCCTTGTGGGCTTTGGGTTGGGGCAGAAGCATGGCTCCAAAGGAGGTGACACCCTTCTTGACCTCAGCAGTCTTGACCCAGGGGAGCAGTGCTTTGGCTTCGGCACAGACTTTGTCGTCACCGCTGACCATGATGACGGGAATGCCGTGTTCACCGGCGATGCCGGCATCGATGGCAACTTCGCCGGCCAGTTGGCCGTTGATCCAATAATTCTGTACACGGGTGCTGTTCATGGAATGTTCCAGAGTGCCGCCCCAGGTACCGGCCATGGCGTGGTAGCCCAGCAGGATCAGGGCATCACAGTCATCCAGAGCTTCCATGCGCTGGGTCTCGGTCAGGCCGCAGATGTAGTAGTCGGCTTCTTCAGTGAGTTCATTCCACAGGACGGTGTAGCTGCCGCCGTGGCAATCGCGGACGTACACTTTGTCGGCGCCTGCGTCTTTGCAGGCCTTTACACAAACATTGATATCGTCGGTCATGTAGCGCCGGCCTTCAGCAAAACGACGTTCACTGGGAATGACCTGTTCACGGGCATAAATACCGCTGATTCCTTCGATATCGACCATAATGTATATGTTCATGAGAAAATCCTCCTGTTTTTAAAATAACAGAGGTATCATACCATAAAATTTAAAAAAAGGATAGGAGTTTTTATAAAAATATGATATGATAAAGTAGGCATGAAAGAAGTGACGTGCATACTTTTGAAATGTAAAAATTTGATCGCAAAGGAGATTTACGATTATGGATATGAAAAAATGGTTCAAGGAAGCTCAGTACGGCATGATGGCTCATTGGGGCCTGTATTCGATGCTGGCCGGTGAGTGGCGCGGTAAATTCTGCGGCAGCTATGCCGAGTGGATTCAGGCGAATCTGGCGATTCCGAATGCCGACTATGGCATGCTGGCTAAGGCTTTTAATCCGGTATATTTTGATGCGGATGAATGGATCCGCCTGGCAAAGGACTGCGGTATGAAATACTTTGTCATCACCAGTAAGCATCACGATGGTTTTGCCATGTTCCATTCTAAAGTGGACAAGTATAATGTAGTGGACGCCACTCCCTTTGGCCGTGATGTGATCGGCGAACTGGCAGAGGCTTGCTATAAGCATGGTTTGAAGATGGGTCTGTATTATTCTCAGGATCTGGACTGGCACGAGGAGCACGGCGGCGGTTATTTGTCGGATCCTAAATGGGCGCAGGGTGTAACCTGGGAAAATAGCTGGGACTTCCCGGATACCGCTAAAAAGAATTTTGATATTTGTTTCGAAAATAAGATCTATCCTCAGGTGGAGGAAATTTTACGTAACTATGGCGAACTGTGCCTGAACTGGTTCGATATGCCCATGACCCTGCGCGCCGAGCAGAGCCAGCGTTTGTTCGATGCCATCAAGAAGTATCAGCCGGAGTGCCTGATCAACTCCCGTTTGGGTAATGGTACCTACGATTATGTATCCTTGGGCGACAATGAGATTCCGGACAGCATTCCGGAGTCTGCTGCCGTGGCAGAGGCCGCTATGAACGAGATCAATGGTTTCAAGCCCTCTCCCTATGGTCTGTATGAGTCTGCGGCTACCATTAACAATACCTGGGGCTATAGCGCCTGGGATCACGATTGGAAGAGCCCTGAGCTGATTGCTCATAACCGTAAAAAACTGAGCCAGCTGGGCATCAACTATCTACTGAATGTGGGTCCCGACGGCTTGGGCCGCATTCCGTTGAAGAGCCAGCAGATTTTGCGCGAAGCTGCGGAGATCTTTAACAAATGAGCGCCGCAACCATTTATTTAGCCGGTGGCTGCTATTGGGGCGTTGAAAAGTATATGTCATGCTTGAAAGGTGTGCTGGAAACAGAAGTAGGCTTTGCCAACGGCAATACCCATGCGCCCACCTATCAGCAGGTACGTTACGAAAACACAGGTCATGCCGAGACCGTACGGGTGGTGTATGACCCTGCGGTGCTGCCGCTGAAGGCGCTGCTGCGACTGTTTTATAAGATCATCGACCCCACCATGCTGGATCAGCAGGGAGAAGATGTGGGACACCAGTATCGTACCGGCGTGTATTTTACAGAGACAGCAGATGAGACGGTGATTCGCGCGTCTTTGGAGGAGCTGGCTGCGTCCTACGATCAGCCCATTGTGGTGGAAGCTCTGCCCTTGGAGCATTTTTACAGCGCCGAGGAATATCATCAAAAATATCTGGATAAGAATCCCGGTGGATACTGCCACGTGCCGCTGGATATGATCCGTTGGGCCATGACGGCAGATCCGTCAGAGTATTTGCAATAAAGGCGTTGACCACCTTGCGGTGGCAATATGACGATGCGGGTTAAAAGGTTCAAAAAAATAAAGGCTTGAACAATCAAAATTGGTTGTTCAAGCCTTTTTAAGTTGACGTGTATTGTAAATGGATGGTGCACGTTATTCAATCTCGAAATCGTCCATGATTCCTTTTTTGATGTAGTGGATCATCAGTTCAATTTCGGTGTGCACTCGTTTGGTACCCACTTCGGTTTTCCACCAGTTATCCCGACGGGTATTGCGATCTTCGGCGATGCAGGGAATGATACGGATCCATTTAGGCAGCAACATTCTTGCCAGACCTAAGCTTCTGCGCATGTGGTAGCTAGTAGTCACCAAAATGAGTTCTTGAATATTATAAAGGCGTACACTTTGTTCCAGGGTTACCATGGAGCAGACCATATTTTCGATGGTGGTCATGGAGAGGTTATCTAACAGCAGATCTTCGGGACTGACTCCCATTTTGAGGGCCGTGAATTTCATGCGATCGGCTTCTGACATTTTGCCCTCCGGGCAAGCGGCGCAGCCGGGAAAACCTTCGGAAATAGAAAAGTCATCGTCGGAGGGAAACTCCCATTTGGCACCGCCGCTGAGCAGGATCTTTTGAACTTTTCCTTGTTTATAGAGTTCTACTGCTTTTGGAAGACGATAAATGTGGGCTTTGGTGCTGCCCAAAACAAGGGCGCAAGGGGCGGATTCGCCGGTATATTCAGGAATGGCGTACACGATTTTGTCTGCCAGTTCCGGGGTGATAGGCTGGTTTTCTAACTGAGATAGATACATGGCTGAAATCTCCTTCATATGTGAATTTTATGTGGACAAATGAAAATGGGTTGCTTATAATGAGCATAAGATTTGTATTATTATACATAAGAGAAGATAACTTGGCAAGGAGGTCCGTCCCTATGAAATTGTTTTTTAATGCACTGGAAAAGTATGTGATGGGTATGTTGTTTGTGGCTTTGCTGGTGTTTTGGCCAGCGGGATCACTGCAATTTTGGAACGGCTGGTTGTTTATGGGGATTTTATTCATTCCTATGTTCTTTTTAGGAGTTGTCTTACTTTGGAAGGCACCGGAACTCTTGAAAAAACGTCTGAACGCTAAAGAGAAAATGTCCGATCAGCAGGGCGTGGTGGCGGTTTCCGGGCTCATGTTTTTGGCCGGATTTATCGTTGCCGGCTTGGATTATCGCTTTGGCTGGTCGGTTATGCCGAAGTGGGTCGTGATTGTGGCAATGGTGATATTCCTGATTTCGTACGGCCTGTACGGAGAAGTGATGAGAGAGAACGAGTATTTATCAAGAACCATTGAGGTGCAGGTGGGTCAAAAAGTAATCGATACCGGTCTGTATGGAATTGTACGCCATCCAATGTACATGGTGACCATGTGGTTGTTTTTGTCGATTCCATTGGTATTAGGATCCTGGTATGCGCTCATTTTGTTCGTAGCGTATCCGGCGGTGATCGCGGTGCGCATCCGCGGCGAGGAAAAACTGTTGGAAGCGGAGCTTGCGGGCTATAAAGAGTATAAAAAGAAAGTAAAATATCGAATGATCCCCTTCATTTGGTAAGGATCTAAGGATCGCGTGATTGCGAAAATACGAATGAAATCAGGAGGCTTTTATAATGGATTTTACATATTTAAAGAAGTTTCTGGATCACATGGCGGCGGAGCGTACACCGGGCAATGCAGTTACGGTGTATCAGGGCGGTGAGTTGGTGTATCAATATGCCAGCGGCTATGCAGATTTGGAGTCGCAAACTCCTTTAACAGGCGATGAACTTTTTAACATTTACTCCTGTTCTAAAATCACCACCGTGACCGCTGGCGTGCAGCTACTGGAACGAGGGGCCTTTTTGCTCAGTGATCCGCTGTATGAATACATGCCTGAATTTCGTGAAATGTATATACGTCAAGCAGATGGAGAAATTGTCAAAGCTAAGAATCCCATCCGCGTTGGTCATTTGTTTACCATGACCGCCGGATTCAACTATAATTTTAATGTGCCGGCTTTTGAAAAAGCTCGTCAGTTAACAAACGGGCGCATGGATACGGTAGACGTGATCCGCTGCCTGGCGGAGGAGCCGCTTTCTTTCGAGCCCGGTACCCACTGGCAGTATAGTCTGTGCCATGATGTGCTGGCTGGATTCATCAGCGTGGTGTCGGGGCAAAAGTTCCGCGATTATGTACGTCAAAACATATTTGAGCCCCTGGATATGACGTCCAGTGTATATCATCATACCGCTGAAACACGAAAGCGTACAGCGAGTCAGTATACATTTGTGGCCGGTAATCAGGAAGAATTAGATATTGTTGAGGCTCAAAAAGGCCGCAGAGCGGCAACCGCTGCAGCAACTCTTAGTGGGGCACCCATCAAGGGCACCTTTAAAAATGTGGGCAAAGAGGTGGCTCACATTTTGGGCGAAGAATACGATAGTGGCGGTGCCGGAGTGATTACATCGGTGCCGGATTATGCAAAATTGATGGCAGCGCTGGCCGGTATGGGCCGTGGTGTGAATGGCAATCGCATATTATCGGAGAACAGCGTGGAACTTATGAGAACAAATCAACTGACGCCGGAGCAGATGAAAGATTATAACTGGCAGTCTTGCTGGGGCTGTGGATACGGCCTTGGCGTACGCACTCATATGAATCCGGCGAAGAGCGGTTTGGTATGCAGTCTTGGTGAGTTTGGCTGGGGTGGCGCTGCCGGTGCGACGGCGATTATAGATCCGTCCCGACAGTTGGGTGTATTTTATGCGCAGCATTGTTTAAATCCCCGTGAAGAATATTATCAGCCCAGATTACGCAACGTGGTCTATACCTGTTTGGATTAAAGGAGAGCGTGCATGATTTATACAGAGAGTTTATGGAATGGATATCGCCGTTTGGATTTTACCTTTGAAGGACGTGCAGCGATTTTAGTGTGTCCGTCAACGCCATGCCCGGAAGGTCATTGGCTGCTGAAAACAGAGTATTTTGATGCTTTTCCGGACTTGGAATTGGAACTGATTCGCCGTGGATATTATTTGGCGTACATAAAAAATACGAATCGGTGGGGACTGCCCGAGGATCTGCACGCCAAAAAGAAATTCCGAGATTTCTTGGTTTCTGAGTTTGGTTTAAATGAAAAATGTGTGCCCGTCGGCATGAGCTGCGGTGGCTTATTTGGTATTAAATTAGCGGGCATGTATCCGGAAATGGTTTCAGTGTTATATTTGGATGCGCCGGTGGTGAACATTCTAAGTATGCTGGATATGGGCACGCCGGAAAATGTGTGTGGCATCCAAGCTGAAGAAATTTTGGAAGCGCTGGGCAGGAGTCGTAGTGAAATGATTTCCTATCGGGATCATCCTCTGGATTATTTGCCAAAGTTAGTAGATGAGCGTATACCGGTTTGTTTGGTATATGGCGGAGCCGATACGGTTGTGCTTTGCAGCGAGAATGCAGAACTGATTAAGAAGGCGTACACAAAAAGTGAAGTGCCCTTTACCTGGTTTAAAAAGGATGGATTGAATCATCATCCTCATGCACTCCAGGGGCTTGATCCGGATGAACAAAAACAGGTGATCGATTTTATTATTGACCATGATCAAAATCAAAAAAAGTGTACGCTTGAACAGGTTGCCGCTGCGCGGCCGTTAGAAAAAAGTATGGCGTACACAAATTTAGCGGAGGTTTCGAAGGGGAATCCGGACGGAGAACTGGGTTTTGAAACCATGAAGGATCTGCAGATTCCGGACCGAGAGTTTTTCGAACTGACTCGGTTTGCCAACTGGTCGGACAATGGTGAGGATGATTTGCGGCGTGCACAGATGCTGGGCTTTACCGGCCGCAAGGTTTTGGTAGCTCCGGGAGCGATCATTCGAATTCCGCGGGAGCAGGTGGGCGATAATGTGTTCATTGGGTTATATACATATTTGAACGGTAATGTGACGGTGGGCAACAATGTGCTGATTGGTCCGCATTGCAGTTTGCCGGCGGGTAATCATAAATTCGATCCCGCTACAGGATGGTTTTCTGCTCGTTCGGAAGGTGACGGTGACGACAGCATTGTGGTTGGTGATGGCTGCTGGTTGGCGAGTCATGTGACGGTGACGGCGGGGGTGAAGCTGGGCCGAGCCAATTTGATTTGCGCCGGTTCGGTGGTAACGAAGAGTACGCCGGATTATGCGATCATGGCGGGGACACCTGCACGTCAGATTGGTCGAATCGATCCGCAGAGCGGGGAGTATATTTGGTTTTCGAAGCAGAAAGAATGAGTTTTAAGATGAGCGTGCATCAATGTGTACGCTTATCTTATTAAAATAGAAAGTGGATGAAGGTTTCATGAAAAAACTGGAACAAAGGCGTACATCGCATCAGCAGGTTTTTCCGTTTCCGGCAGAAGGCGAAATAGTTTGGGAAACGCCGCCCTGCTTTGTGTGGATCGCTGCAGAAAAGCGTGCAGTATATACAGTGATCTTGTGTGATGCTGAAAAGGAAGTTTGGCGGGGACAGACCGAGAAGAATTATGTGGTTCCGAAGGTTGTGGTCCGTCCCGGAAAATATAGGTGGAATTTGTACGTCAGCATGGATGGCGAGGAGTTTGAGCGGGGCTGGATCGAGTTTACGATTGCCGAAAAAGCAGTCGAGTTTTTGCGTCCTAGCGGAAGACAGATCTACGATGCAGTGCCGGAGCATATACGCCCGCGTCATTTGTTTGAAAAAGGTGACGTGCAGAAATTGCTGCAACGGCATGCAGCAGACATAGAGACTCTTAAAAGGAATATTCAGCAGGCGTACACAGATGGCATGCCGGAAGAACCTCGTTTTTACAGTGATCCTGATGCTACGCCGTATCGTGAATATTTTGGACGTCATCGTGATTTTGTGGATCGAAATTTGATAGCCTGTGCACTCGGATATCAACTTTTAGGCGATTTTGAGGCTGGCGTACACGCTAAAAAGCTGCTTCTTACAATTTGCAGTTGGGACCCGGATGAAGAGTGTTCCTTGCTGAAAGGACCAGGCGACGAGATCGGGCTCAGTCATGCACGTTGTTTGCCTGCTGCGTACGATATGATAGCTGAGTTATTGGATGAAGAAGAACGTACATTAGTGATCAATCGTGTAGCGGCCTATGCCCAGCAATGTGAAGACCGTCTGCGGCAAACGGACTTTGTGGCGAACCCGGGTAATTCCCATGTGGGACGTCTGCCGGCCTATTTGGGTGAGGCGGCCATGGTGCTGAAAGGTACGGTAAGTGAAGCTGTGACAGATAGGTCCGCAGTGACACAGCTTCCCCGCCAAGATCGCCTAATTACAGAAAAAACACTGATCCGCTGGCTGGATCTGTCTGCTGAAATTTTTGGTGGGATCTTTCCGTTTTACGGTGGCCCTGATGGAAGC
>JAZQWC010000016.1:0-16265 GCA_045632125.1 Bianqueaceae bacterium | reverse complement strand
ATCATAGGTCGAATAGGGCCTCACCTCACGCTGCGGTTCCAGTGAATAGGCCACATCCGGCGCCTCTAGCTCTATCAGCGGGCTATTGCCGGACTCATCGGTGGTCATCTCCTCCAAAATCTGGTCGCTGCCTGAAGAACGAATCGTCACCCTTGCTCCCTGTACCGGGAAAAATCCAAGTTCTGTACGGGCCTGCACCCGAAGTGTTCCTGTTGCCATATACTTCTTTTTGCTCCTATTTTTGACTAGTATATGCTACAGTGAATGAATCGTTCCTTATAAAGCCTTCCACTACCAGATCGATTTGGTAGTGATTATATGTTTTGCGCTTCTAATCACTGATAATTTTTCACGTTCTACCCGTGCTTTCTTTACATTTGCGAATGACCACTGATAAACATTTCAAATTTACCAGTGATTTTACTTATCTTCGATGCTAACCACTGATAGATTTGCAACTTTCTATCAGTGACTACCTGCCATTGGTAACCCAATCCCTACCATATTACAGAAATTTTGAGGATCCCTCATTTTTCTATCAGTGATTCAACTCCGCTAACGTTTTTCCACTAACAACAATTACCAAAATGGTAGTGTCTAAATGCGAATTCATGGAAAATCACTGATAAAGCACAACAAGTTATCAACAATCCCTAATCCCAATAACTCAAAACCACCGGCACACTCAAGCCACTACCAGTGATCATAACTACTAACAACCATATTCCACTACCAGAACACCACAAAAAAAGCTGACACTCCGCAAAGTGTCAGCTTTTCACTCTTATATAAATAATTAGTACCAAACCTTCACAGTCTTGATCTCGAAGGGCTTGAAGGTCAGCGGCAGGAACTCGCCTTCCACTTCATCTTCCAGACCATCCTCCAGCAGATCCACAACCTGCATCTTCTTAGCGCCGGGAGCGCAGAAACCGGTGTGGGTAAAGGTGTTAGTCGCTTCGTACAAGCGCACGATAAAGGCTCTCTGACTCTCTTCCTCGCAAGGCTTGATGGTCTCGGGAATTACATTTTCAGCCTCTACGCGAACCAAAGCTTCCATCTCGTGACGGCCCTTCACCACTACGGGCTCGTAGTTCAGCTCATATGCGGGGGAGATAACATTGCCTGCTTCCAGCGCTCCGTTATGAGGCAGGAAGGAATAGGTGCACAGGTGATGACCCTTGTCACCGGTATAGTCAGGACGGTTACCGCCCTTATGCAGGGTCAAGCTCAAGCAGCCATCTTCTGCAGTGATACCATACTTACAGTCATTCAGCAGAGCTACGCCGTAGCCGCCTTCGGAAATATCGGTATATTTCTGGTTTACAACCTCGAACTTAGCCTTTTCAATGCTGGTGCTGCGGGTAGTAGGACGTTTTACATAACCAAACTGTACTTCATGAGAGGCCACATCCGACAGGATGTTGGTAGCAAAACTGGTCTTCAGCAAGCGGTGATCATCATTCCAATCGATGGCAGTTTCAAAACGAACTTCCGGATAGTCGGCAAAGAAGATCATATCCTGCTTCAGTACAGTCTTTGGAGTGATCTGATAAGCGCTGCGGATACGCAGTTCCACGTCACCACAGCCAACCACTTCGCGGCTCAAAAGCTTCGCATTGTCACGCAACTTCAGCATTGCATCGGCATCGATATCCCAGTTGTCATAAGACTCCGGCACGTCCTCAGCCACCAGGAAGGTATTCAAAGCATAACCCTCGGGGTTTCTCAGTTCACGGCCAGCCAGCTTATCAAAGAAGGAAGTCATGTAGCCGCGCTCATCAAAAGTAATGGCAGCGCAGGGAGTCTCCAGCACGTTGTCGCTGTGCCATACAAACAGAGGTTCATCATCCTCATTCACCACAGGCGCTTCCTGAGTCAGCTCAAATACCAAGCTGCTGTAAGCCGGGATCACCAGACCACGTACAGCTACCTTCTCGGCGCCTTCCAGAGTCTGCACTCTCTGCTGGATCAACTCACCATCGGCGTCCACCAGCCAGGTACCCTCGGGCAGATCCAGATACAGCACGTCGGTACGATCCACGGGAGCCGCATTGATTACAGTAATATAGTTTTCATCCTCGGAAACAAACAGATCCTGGGTCATCTGCTTCGCCTCGGCGATCAGAGCGGTCATTTCTTCCTTGGACTGCTTATGTGCCTCAGGAATACAAGTACCGGGCAGAATATCATGGAACTGATTAACCAACAAGGTTTCGGTCAACGGACGGATCGCTGCATCGCCGGCTTCCTCGTCTTTACGAACAGCCTGGTGTACGGTCAAGTATTCCAGATCATGCAGGGCGATCTCACCCTTTCTCATGTTACGTTTGATCTCGCTCTGGTTGGTCAAAGTACCACGGTGCAACTCCAGATACAGTTCGCCTGCATAAGTGCTGGGACGGTTCACAGTAGCTTCCAGCTGCTGCATAAAGTTGCTTACGGTGGTATGACCGGTACGAGGCAGACCTTCCAGATCCTTCACGCGGCGTGCGATCTCGATCTCATCGAACTCAGGACCGCCGCCACCGTCACCACAGCCGTAGGACAGCAGGCGCATGTTGGATACGGTCTTCTCTTTGATCGGATCATTATCGGGACCATCCACCACAAAGTCCAGCACACGATAGGGCAGCGGACTGGTGTGGATACGATTCAAATGGCTCAGCACCTTGGTGCCGTCGATACCGCGCCAATAGAAGGTATCGTAGGGGAATTTATTGGTATCATTCCAGGTCATCTTGGTGGTCAGGAAGTACTTAATGCCGGCCAGCTTCATCACCTGAGGAATCGCCGCACTGTAACCAAAGGTGTCAGGCAACCAGAAGGTATCGGACAAATAATTAAAGTGCTTGCGGGTATAACGCTGGCCCCAAACAAACTGACGGGCCAAAGATTCACCATTTACAATGTTGCAGTCACACTCAACCCACACACCACCGTTGGGCTCATATCGACCCTCGGCAACGTGATCACTGATGGCCTTAAACAGCGACGGATAATGACGACGCATCATCTCCGCATGGTACGCAGAGCTCTGCACGAAAGTATACTCCGGATACTGATCCATCAGATTCATCTGGTTCGCATAGGTACGGGCGCATTTCTTAATGGTCTCATCGATGGTCCACAGCCAAGCGGTATCCATGTGAGAATGTCCGATCAGACCCAAATAGCCGGTGGTGGCATTTCCGTTACCCTTGGCCAGCTGTTCCTTCAGCAGCGGAGAAGCCTCACGAAGGGCCTCCATAAAGGTCTCGCGGTCCACATCCTCCGGAGAGTAGTACACGATCTCATGCACACGCACCAGAGTGTTGACAATGTCCGCACGGCGGAAACTGTTCTTGTCGCTGGCTCTGACGAAATCGTTCAGGACCATCAGATCATAGCGGAAATCGGCAACTAAGTCGTTCTTGACGCACACATCAAAGGAACCAACAGGATAGTTGTAGTCGTAGATGGCAGAATCCTCGAAGGGGGCACAACCGCGCACATGATGATAGGTGTAATACTCAACCGCAACGTCGAACTTACGGCCTGCGGCCGCTCCTTCGGTGAAACGATTGCAATAATGGTTACCATGGCTGCCGCGGTTGATCTTATGGGCAAAGTTTCCATAAGGCTGACCGTCGATGAACATGAAGCCTTCGTAACCCTTGGTTTTAGGATACAGCCACAGAGGGGTGTCTGCCAGGTTTTCAGGCACGGTGTACTCGCCTTTGAACCAGCAGAAGCTGCCTTCCTCGCCGCCCCAGGTGGTGCCTACCTGACTGGGGGTGTACAGGTTCTCATCGGCAGGGATTTCATGCAGGCGCTCTTTGGTCTGATACTGACGCAGATTAGCCAATTCGCCTACTTTTTCGAACATCATATTTTCCAAAATGGATTCAAAACGGATCAATTTGCGCAGCAAACGATCCAGCTGTTTGTCGGTGAACATAGGGGATCCCCTTTCATATATAAGTTTGATATTTGTATTATACCAAGAGAATTCCACTTCTTCAATGAAATTATTTAAAAACCTTTAATAAGGTAGTGGAAGTTTTACTCGAATGATGATATAATGAAGGCACTATGGCATTTTGATGCCTCTAATTTATTCATTCCAGAAAGGATCTATCAACTATGGACAGAATTGTTAAAGTAGGTATTATCGGCTGCGGTGGTATTGCTAACGGAAAGCATATGCCCTCTCTGCACAATATTCCCAATGTAGAAATGGTTGCTTTTTGTGACCTGATCATTGAGCGTGCAGAAAAAGCTGCTAAGCAGTTTGGTACTCCCGATGCTAAAGTTTACACTGATTACAAGGAACTGCTGAAAGATGAGACCATCGAAGTGGTTCACGTTTTGACTCCCAACCGCGAGCATGCCGACATCACCGTAGATGCTCTGCACGCTGGCAAGCACGTTATGTGCGAAAAGCCCATGGCTAAGACCGCTGAAGATGCACGCCGTATGGTGGCTGCTGCCAAAGAGACCGGCAAGAAGCTGAGCATTGGTTATCAGCATCGTCAGAAAGTTTCCGCCCAGTATGCTAAAGAATATATCGAGACCGGTGCTCTGGGTGACATCTACTACGCTAACTGCTACGCTGTACGTCGTCGTGGTACTCCCAACTGGGGTGTATTCTTGAACGAAGAAGAACAGGGCGGCGGTCCCATCATCGATATCGCTACCCATTCTCTGGACCTGACTCTGTACTTGATGAACAACTACGAACCCGCTGTTGTTTTGGGTAAGACCCACAAGAAACTGGAGCATCCGGAAGCCGGTAACATCTGGGGCGATGACGGCGTTAGCACCACTCCTCTGGAAGAGGCTGCCTGCGCATTTATTCAGATGAAGAATGGCGCTACCATTATGCTGGAGACCAGCTGGGCTCTGAACGTTTCTGATCCTATCGCTGAGGGCAGCTGCGTTCTGTGCGGCAGCAAGGCTGGTCTTTCCTTGAAGAACGACAAACTGATCCTGAACGAAGTTAAACTGAACCGTTTGACCGACACCGAGGTTAACACCTCTGCCGGCGGCGTTAACTTCTACGAAGGCGTTACCATGAGCCCCGCTCAGACCGAAGCTATCAACTGGATCAACTGCATCGTAAACGACACCGATCCCGTTGTACTGCCCGAGCAGGCTTTGGTTGTTTCCGAAATTCTGGAAGCTATTTACACCTCCAGCAAGACCGGAAAGCCTGTATACTTCAACTAATTCGAACTTTTACAAAAGAGCTCTTCGAAATTCGAAGGGCTCTTTTTGTACATTTATATGAATCATCAAGCGATTTGCTGCTTCGCTTGCAATAAAGGAGGATCTAACATGAATAAACGTGAACGTGTCATCAATGCCATGAACTGCCGTCCGGTAGATCGCCCTCCGGTGGGTTTCTGGTTTCATTTTCCTGCCGATAAAGGCAAGGGTCAGCCCTGTATCGATGCCCATCTGGATTACTATAACAATATTGATGTGGATCTGGCCAAAATCATGTGTGATAACTACTTTGCTTATCCTATTACCATTCCGATCGAGAAAGCCTCTGACTGGTATAACCTGAAGCCTTTAGGCAAGGATCATCCTTTCATTCGCGAACAGGTGGAGCGTGTGAAAGGCGTTAAGGCCGGACTTAAAGACGATATGTGTGTATATTACAACATCATCGCCCCCTTCTCCGCCATTCGAAATGGTTCCGATGACGACATGGTTATGGCACATCTTCGCGAGAATCCCGATGCTGTACTATTTGCCTTGGATGCCATTGCTGAAGATTTAGCTACCTTGGCTGAACTATGTATCACCGAGGCCGGCTGCGATGGTTTGTATCTGAATGTACAGGGCGGCGAAAAAGAGCGTTTCACCTATGAAGAATATCAGAAATGGGTAGCTCCCAGTGATTTGAAGGTGATCAACCGCGCCAACGCTTTGAGCGATATCAACATTCTTCACTGCTGCGGCTGGTCCGGCATTGCCAACCGACTGGAGAATTGGCAGAACTACCCGGTTAAAACTGTAAACTGGGCTATTTACATTGAAGAACTGGGCATTGCTGAAGGTCAGGAATTCTTTGGCGGTCGCTGCGTACTGGGTGGTTTTGATAATCGTAAAAACAGTTTGATCGCCACCGGTACAAAGGAAGAAATTCAGGCCTTCACCCGCGAACTGATTGAAAAGGTACCCACCGGCTTGATCATCGGTGCCGATTGTACCCTGCCCGGTGCCCTTACCGAACAAATTGAATGGGTAGTGGAAGCAGCTAAGGAAGCAGCTAAGTAAATATCTGCATTCAAAAGGAGCCTTAACATTCCGTTAAAGGCTCCTTTTTATTTTATCCAATTGCTTCTTCGAACAATCTCACATTTTCTTTAATTTGATTCTTTCGTCCTTGATATACACCGATGGCAGCTACATCGCAGGGCTTTAACTTACTGAATACCTCACGATATACCTCTTTGATGATGTTCGGCGTTTCACTTTCCGGTTTTCCATGGAATACCTGGCCACCGGCAAAGATCTTAAAGGCGATACAAGGTTTGCTCACACGGCTGATCAGATCCAGCATGATAGCCCGATCTTCGGGGAAGAATAGTAAGTCTTGCTTGGTCGGCCCGGTAATGTAGGAGCCGGGAGCTCCTTTCCGGCTGAGCCGGGCATTTTGCAGGCAGGCCATGTAAAAGTCCACGTCCCAGCCTTCTTCCTCCGCCAGCTCGATCACATCCGGGCGATGGGTACCAAGGCCCACCAGCACCCCGCTTTCGCGGATCTTTTTCAGATTTTCTTTGATCTGATCCACCTGACCGGCTTCAAAAAGGTTATCGGTGGTGGTTCCCTGATGGTAGATACCAATGGGATCTGCCTTTTTCATCATGCCAATGTTCATGCCCAAATCCACCGCCATGTAGGGCTGGAAGATCAGGTTCATTTTACCGCCCCGCTGCTGATAGTGGCGGATGGTACGCATCACAAAGGGATCGGCCATGGGCACCATGGTGTTGATGCCGCAACGCTCCGCTTCCATAAAGGATTCGATCATATTCTCCTCGGTGTGATAGTCCAGCAGTTCATCGGCGGGCAGGTCGTCGGCAATGTAGGTGTAGCCGTTGAAGGGGTTATCCCCCAGAATGAGACGGGTGATTTCATGTCCGCAAAAGTTAGTGGTTTGCATGGTAGTTCCTCCTATTAGAATTTCAGGATGCGGCCCACTTTGCGGGCCAGTTTATAGATGGGGCCCTCCAGATCGCGTTGGGCCTCTTTTAAATGTTTGCGAATTTCGATATGCTGTGGGCAATGCTTTTCACATTTGCCGCATTCAATACAGTTCGACGCTGCGGTGGATGTTTTACGAAGGGCAGTACACATGACATATTCTGCAAATCCCCAGAATTTACTTTCTGTATAGCGGCGGTTATAAGCGGCGAAGGTGCCGGGGATGTCCACGTTTTTCGGACAGGGCATACAGTAGCCGCAGCCGGTACAACCCACCTTCATTTTGCTGTTGATGGCTTTGACTACCCGCTGCAGCATGGCCTCCTCTTCCGGTCCCAGTTCACCTACGGCCACCGTGGAAGCGGTCTCGATATTATCTCTCACCATGGCATCGGAATTCATGCCGGACAACACACAGGTCACCTCCGGTTGATTCCAGAGCCAACGAAAGGCCCACTGGGCAGGGGTGTGTTTAATCTTATAGTCTGCAAAAATCTTTTTAGCTTCCTCCGGCAGGCGGTTCACCAATTTTCCGCCTCGCAGTGGCTCCATGATCACCACCGGAATACCCTTGGCATTGGCGTAGTGCAGACCCTTGCGACCCGCCTGAGAATGCTCATCCATGTAGTTATACTGAATCTGGCAAAAATCCCAGTCGTAGGCATCGATCAACTGACAGAACATATCGGAATTACCATGATAGGAAAAGCCCACCTGACGGATCGCACCACTTTTCTTTTTATCGGCCAACCATTGTTCAATGCCAATATCTTTTAACCGCTGCCAAGTTGCCGTATCTGCCAGCATATGCATTAAATAATAATCCACATGGTCGGTGCGAAGGCGTTTGAGTTCCTCCTGAAACAGCTTTTCCATGCCCTCCACATTTTTGATCAAGTAATGGGGCAGCTTGGTGGCAATGTATACTTTATCACGGATCCCGTTTTTCTGCAGGATCTCACCCAGAGCAGCCTCGCTGCCCGGATAAATGTAGGCAGTATCAAAGTAGTTCACTCCGGCTCGGTAAGCCGTCATGATCTCCCGCTCTGTTTCCTTTATATCAGTCAGACCCAGTTTGCGCGGAAAACGCATACAGCCGAAGCCTAAGATCGAGATTTGGTTTCCGTATTTGTCACTGCGATAGTTCATATTGGTTACTCCAGTTATTTTTCTCTATCATAACACAAAAGGACTACCCGAAGATAGTCCTTTTAGTATCTTTATTAATTTTTATACATAGAACAGCAACTCATTATAAGTCGGATAGGGCCAATATTCCTCTGCAGTGATGCGCTCCATCTGGTCGCAGGACTCACGCAGGGCTTCCATAGCCGGAAGAACAGCATCCTTAAAGTAGATAGCCTTCTCATGGATATCGGCAATGTTATGGGTTCTCTGCAAGTTGTCCTCCAAATGACGCAGTCTGTTATAGGCTTCTGCAGACATAGCGGACAGTTGCTGAGCAATAGCTTCCTCACCGGACTTAATATCACCCAGGCCGGCCTGTTTTCTGGTAACCACAGTATTGCACAACATGTTCACATACTTGGAGACCGCGGGCAGAATTCCTTTATAAGCCATATCGATCATGGTCAAGGCTTCCATGTTCAGGGTCTTGCAGTAGTTTTCCAAAGAGATCTCGAAACGAGATTTCAACTCAGTATGGGTAAAGATGTGGTGCTTATCAAAAACAGCCACATTCTTCTCAGCCAGATATGCAGGCAAGGCATCAACCGTGGTCTGCATGTTAAACAAACCGCGACGAGCAGCCTCTTCTACCCATTCCTGAGAATAGTTGTTACCATTAAAAATGATACGCTTATGATCTCGAATGTTTCGTTTGATCAGTTCAGCCAGGCCGGTTTCAAAGCACTCAGCCTGCTCCAGTTCATCAGCAAACTGGCAAAGAGCCTCAGCTACAATGGTATTCAAAATTACGTTGGGGCCGGATACGGAGGAGCCGGAACCGGGCATACGGAACTCAAACTTATTGCCGGTAAAGGCAAAGGGAGAGGTTCTGTTACGGTCGGTGGTGTCGCGGGCGAAGCGAGGCAGAATATGTACGCCTACCTTCATTTCCTGACGATCCTGCTGCTCGTAGGCCGCATCTTTTTCGATGGTCTCCAGCATGTCGGTCAGTTCCTGACCCAAGAAGATGGACACAATGGCCGGAGGCGCTTCATCTCCGCCCAAGCGGTGATCATTATTGGCACTGGCAATGGATACACGCAGCAGATCCTGATATTCATCTACAGCTTTCATTACAGCCACCAGGAATAGCAGGAACTGAGCATTGTCCTTAGGAGAATCGCCGGGCTCAAACAGATTGATGCCGGTATCGGTACCCAAGGACCAGTTGTCGTGCTTACCGCTTCCGTTAACGCCCTCGAAGGGTTTTTCATGAAGCAGACAGGCCAGATCATGACGGCGGGCTACCTTTTTCATAATTTCCATGGTCAGCTGATTGTGATCAATAGCCATGTTAGCTTCGGTAAAGATGGGAGCCAACTCATGCTGAGCAGGAGCTGCTTCATTATGTTCAGTTTTAGCCAGAATACCCAGCTTCCACAGTTCTTCGTCCAGATCTGCCATAAATTCTGCCACACGAGGCTTAATGGTACCAAAGTAATGGTCTTCCATTTCCTGTCCTTTGGGAGGACGGGCACCAAACAAGGTACGGCCGCAGATCACCAGATCCTGGCGCTGATAATATTTCTTACGATTGATCAGGAAGTATTCCTGCTCCGGACCAACGGTAACACGTACGCGCTTTACATCCTTATGACCGAAGAGCTTCAAAATACGCAGAGTCTGTTTATTAATAGCCTCTACAGAACGCAGCAGAGGAGTCTTTTTATCCAGCGCTTCACCGCCATAAGAATAGAATACGGTGGGGATACACAGGGTATTATCTTTAATAAAGGCATAGGAAGAAGGATCCCAGGCGGTATAGCCTCGGGCCTCAAAGGTGGAACGCAGACCGCCGTTCGGGAAGCTGGATGCATCGGGCTCACCCTTTACCAGCTCCTTACCGGAGAATTCCATAATGATCTTACCGCCATCCACCGGGCTAATGAAGCTGTCGTGCTTCTCTGCAGTGATACCGGTCATAGGCTGGAACCAGTGGGTATAATGGGTGGCACCCTTTTCGGTAGCCCAGTCCTTCATGGCATTAGCCACAACACTGGCCACAGCCGGATCCAATTTGCGTCCTTCTTCAATGGTACGTAGCAGTGCTTTGTAAGTTTCCTTCGGCAGACGTTCCTTCATCACACGGTCATTAAAAACCATGCTGCCAAACATCTCCGGCACTCGATTCTTATTCGATGTAATTTCCATAATCAACCTCGTCATTCATATATCAACACATTAGTTTAATTCGTGAATCTCATGCTCTTCACATTCCAGCAGATCCCAGGAATATTCCAGTTCACTGCGGATCAGGCCACGATCTTCATATTCGATCTCGCCCACCTGATTATCGTAAGGATCCAACCGTTCAAACTTCTTTTCCGGATCCATCGGATAATAAAAAGCAGAATTGGCCACCATACGGAAGGGATCCATGTTGCCGAAATAATGATTCCAACGTTCCATGTTACCGCTTCTGTAAGCGCTTCCACCGAAAGAAGGATCCGCATACAGCCAGCCATAGGGCGCAATATAAAACTGTGCCCAGTCGTGCATACCTGTGAACTCAGACATTACGTACAAGCCAGACTGCCAACGGGCCGGAATACCGGCACAGCGACATAACGTGATAAACAACAAGGCCTGTACGCCGCAATCACCCTTCAAATTCAGGGCCGCATACTCCGGAATTTCCGTAATCGTAAAGTACTCACGCATGTAAGAGTATGTTACCACCGTAGTACAAAAATCGTAAAACTTACGGGCGATCTTCAAAGGATTTTCCTCATCACCCTTCAGTTCTGCACAAAGAGCCTGAATCGTAGGTGTGAAGCGAATATGAGGCAGTTCTTCCTGTGTATCAAACTCATTACGACTCAACGTTACCTTAGCGGCATCCAGCTCATTGTACATAGCAATGCAGTCATATTCATATTCCACATAAAACGGATGATTCTCCGTCATCACTTCTTCAAAATACGCCGTTCTTTGCGGATGAGAAACATCCGACAACATAATTGCTTTAGGAGAGGTGGCCAAAATCTTAATATTTCTCATATTGCCTGCCGCAGCCGGAATCGGTACATGCACCCGTACCTTTTTCCCGGGTTCAAAGGCAGAATCTTTGATCTGCAGTTTGGTCTTGATCTTCATATGATAGTACAGACCGCCGCTTTCCTGCATCTTGCGCATATTTTCATTTAAGACTTTGGTTTCGTCATCTTCTTCAAAATTCGCCGATTTTCCGGCGCGGCCGGAAATAACAGGGTCGGTATTCAAAAGGTGCGAATAAAAACGCTTTGCCAGATGCGGAACGCCTTTGATGTAGATCCATTCTACACGGCTGTGGTCCATCAGGTCCTGCAGTTCCTCCATGGTGAAATCCGGAATCTCCTTCTGCACCAAAGCAAGACCTTCCTCCAAAGTATACGCATAGTCCATGGGCAAACGGCGCAGAATCTCTTTTTCCAGGATCAGACGCTGTCGCTGATTTTCGGGGGTAAGTCCATCATTCAAACGAATATCGATGAGGCGCTGGGCTCTTTCAAAGTCGCCGCACCATTTTGCTTTCAAAATATCTTCAGGAAGTTCAATACGAAGGATCTTCATTTCATCATGTTTCGTCATAACTGCCTCCACTCGCTAAAAAGGGATTATAATGGATTCATTATATCATAGAGTATATCAAAAAGAAATTCTTTTTTTCCTTGCTTTGTCGCTGTTTTGTAGATTTAAAAAGATCGCCAAAGCCGATCTTTAGGAAGAGCCCACGGTTCTTCGCATCCAAGTGCGCTTCGCGCTTTTTCCTAAGGTAAAAAGACAGGACCCACCTTGCTCCAACGGGCATGCAAGATGGGTCCTGATTTCCTAAGAAGTCATAACCTATTCAATTATACAAACTATTACAAACGCATTGCACTGTAGAAATTGCGTACGTAGTAATCAGCCAGATCTGTAATAATAACGCAGCCTGCACTGCTGGATGCATGAACAAACTGGCCACCACCAATATAAATTCCCACATGCTCAATGTCGGAAGAATAATCGGAGGAGAAAAATACCAAATCTCCGGCCATAAGCTGATCGAAACTTACATCGGTACCGGGTCCATCAAAGTACTGCGTATCAGCACATCGAGGAAGATATACGCCATACTGCATTGCACAGTAGTAGATCAAACCGGAGCAGTCAAAACCGGAAGGAGAATGACCGGCCCATACATAGGGCACACCCTGATAGGTAAGAGCCAGATTCATCATGGCCACACCCACATCTGAGGCTTCACCGCTATAAGAAACTTCAGGTTCCTCATAGGTCTCTTCGTACTCAGGCTCCTCATATTCCGGTTCTTCGTATGACTCTTCGTAGTAGGAATCCTCTTCTTCGGTTTCCTCGTACTCTTCTTCATACTCGAAATATTCTTCTGTTTCTTCCTGTTCGATTTCTGCCTCGGCGTCCTCCGCCTCCAACAGTTCCTGCAGTTCTTTTTCCAGACGAGCTGTCTTGATGTAGCCTTCTCCATCTACTTCCGCATTCAGCATACGCTCGATGCTGACATCGGAAACCGATACATAGCCGGTGTATTCGGCTGCGCTCACCTGCAGCCACTCACCGTCTACACCCAGAATGCTCATGGGCACCTCAGGGGCAACCACTGCCACTGCTTCACCCGCTTCGCCGGGCTCAGACCACATATACACATCCTGCTGGGCCACTGCCGCAAAACGTGCCAGATTGATATGGCTTGCCTGCTGCAGCTGCAAAATACTCAGAATGGAAATATCCATATCGGTATATTTTACATAGCCTCGATATAAATCATTATATTCTACGTAGTAGAAATCGCCGTCCTCACACAAATACAACAGTTCTACACTATCTTTATCCTGGAAAGTATGGATCACCGAGCTCTGAACCTCAGTGGTCAAATACAGGTTTGCTCCGGCCTGCACTTTCACTTTAGGAAGCTTTAACGCTTCAAAGTCCTCTGCTGTATAAAATGTTTTGCATACTCGAAATGCCTCAGCCGCACTCCCGTTCATAAGGATCTTTTGATCCTGCAGCTCAATTTTCTGATCTAAAGAGGCAACGGTCTGCTCATATTCAAAATTGTTTAAGGAATTTTCTTTAGTGTTAACATTGGTGGTCACTGCTGCAGCTACCTTCACTTCCTGATCCAGTACTGTAGTTTTGATAGTGCCGCCTGCTCCGCTCATGGGTGCTGCGTTAACATTCATGAAAATCAACATTCCGCCCAGCAATGCACTGGCTCTCAGAATGCCCCGTTTTTTACTGCTTTTTCTATATCTATGCATTGAAATAAAAGAACTCCTTTACAATTTACGCACTCGTCCCGTAACAAGTGTTGATAATATTATAAAGGAGTTTCATATTTTTGTCAAGTCCTGTAATAAATTTGTAACAATTGTTTACAACTTTTTGTAATAAATAAAGTCCTTTCGAAGGCTAACCTCGAAAGGACTTTTGTGAAAAATCAAATTTCGTTCGGATGTCTTTCTCTCAAAATAGCAGCTCCCTCGGCGCGGCCGGTGGCTTCCAATCTTACCAAATAATCCGCAAGTTTTCCTCTGGTATGCTGGGGTCCTCCCTCGTGGATTACAGTCCACATAGGATCGATCTGGCTGTCGGAGCATAGCATCTGTTCCTCCTGCCAATCCAGAATCATTTTTGCGCCCTTGGCGCAGAGTTCCGGATACTGATCCTTTACGTCATGCTGTTCATGAGGATCTTCCTTAATATTAAAGAGCATTTCTTTATCGAACAGATGATAGCCATCGTGAATGGTGCGGATGTATACCCAGTCGCCAAAGCGAGCACTGCGCTGACATACATGGGCGTTTTGAGAAATGATCAGCTTATCGCGGCCGCAAACTTCTCCGTCCTTCAGGGTAGCCGCATAGGACTCGCCGTCCCACTTTTCGTAGTGAGGAGTTCCCAGCAGGTCTGCCACGGTGGGCAGCAGGTCGATCTGATAATGGAAGGCATTGTCGCTGGTTCCTTTTTGCATGCCGGGCCATTTAATGATCATGGGAATGTGGCAGGTAATGTAATCGGCCGTCGCATGTTCTGCATACAGACCAAGCTCACCCAAGTTTTCGCCGTGATCGGAAGTGATGATAATGGCGGTATCATCGTAAATACCCTGCTCACGCAGTTTATCAAATACCTGACCCATCAGGTAATCAGCCCAGTACACACCACAGTCATAATTATCGATGAAGTCCTTCAGCTGCTCGGGGGTATCCACACGACCGGGATGGCGGGGATACTGAGGATTAGGTACATCGGTGAACATGCCGATTTCCTGGGCACCGTGGGGACCGGTCATCATTTTATGCTGTTCCAGCACCTCATCGGTCAGCCAGGGAAGCTGAGGCTCATCTTTAAAGGGATTACCCAGTTCTGCCGGAGCGCGATAGGGAGTATGAGGATCCCATAGGTGCATATGCATGTACCAGTTATCGCGGTCTTTATTACGCTCCAACCAATCCAACGCGATGGGCAGTACTTTTTCACCGGATTCCATACCGCAGTCGCCCACATTATAGGTCTCATTAAAGCCGGCACTGAACCAGTAGGAAGAATGGCGCTCGGGGAAGGTACTAATGGATACCGTATGCAGGCCTGCATTACGGAAGATGTAATTAAAGTTATGAATATCGATGGGGTCTTTCATACCGCGGGGTTCACCCACCAGACGACGATCACCGGCGGTACCGCCGTGGCCTACTGCTCCGTTGTGGATGCCGAACATACCACTGATCAGAGCGGCACGGCTGGGCAGGCAGGGAGCATCGCTGCAATAATATTCATCAAAACGAACACCCTCTGCGGCTACTTTATCGAAGTTAGGGGTAGTATTACGGCTGTAACCATAGCAACCCATATGATCCGGGCGCAGGGTATCGATATCTACAAATAATACACGCATGTCAAATCTCCTTTTTCAAACTAAGTATGATATCCCGGAAGTTGAGACTCCCGGCCGCAACTTCCCATGTTCATAAAAGCGGCCTTGCCGGTTTTATGAACATTTCCCACACAATTCGCAGGCTGTGGGGGTTGCTGCTACGCCGCCCAAAGCGGTTTCACGCAGTTCATAAGGAAGGCTTCGGCCTACTTTATACATAGCCTCTACCATTTCGTCAAAGGGAATCAAGTTACCAACACCGCTCAAGGTCATTTCAGCACAAACCAGTGCATTGGAAACACCCACCGCATTACGTTTCTGGCAGGGAGCTTCCACCAAACCGCCGATGGGATCACATACCAGACCCAGCATGGTTCCAATTACGGAGCTGGCTGCATCCAGACACTGCTTAGGTGTACCGCCCATCAATTGAACTGCTGCGGAAGCAGCCATAGCAGCCGCTGCACCGATCTCAGCCTGGCAGCCGCCTTCGGCACCGGCCACAGTAGCATTATGAGTGATCAGGTAGCCCACGGCACCTGCATTAAACAGAGCATCCACCATTTCCTCATCGGAAAAGCCTACAGCCTCCTGCAAAGCGCAGAACACACCGGGGATCACGCCGGAGCTGCCCGCCGTGGGGGCGGCTACGATCAGGCCCATAGAGGCATTCACTTCTAACACACCCATGGCATAGGACATAGCCTTGGAGATCATAATACCACACAACGGATGGGTCTGTTCACGGTGAGCTGCGATCTTTTTGGCCTCGCCGCCGATCAGTCCGCCCATGGAGCGGATGTCTTTGGTCTGTCCTTCATTCACAGCATCTTTCATAATATCCCAGGAGTGGCGCATGCGAGCTTTAATGGTTTCTTCATCGCTGCCAAAGTAGCGCACTTCACGGTTGATCATAGCTCTGGATATGGTGCAGTCCTGCTGGCTGCACAGTTCAAGAAGTTCTCTTCCACTTGTAAAATTCAGCATTTCAGCACCTCCTTAC
>JAZQWC010000015.1:0-56020 GCA_045632125.1 Bianqueaceae bacterium | reverse complement strand
CTGCGTCCTGTAAAGAAGGTAGAAAAAATTGTATTCCCCATCGTTGTTACTGCTTTCGTTTCTCTGCTGGTTCCCTCTGCAGCGCCCCTGATCGGTGCTTTGATGCTGGGTAACTTGGTAAAAGAGAGTGGCGTTGCCGATCGTTTGTCCAAGACCATGCAGAATGAACTGATGAACATCGTTACTATTTTCTTGGGTATCTCCGTTGGTGCTACCGCAACTGCAGAAGTATTCCTGACCTGGAAGACTCTGGGTATCGTGGCTATGGGCGTTGTTGCTTTTGCTATGGGTACCGCAGGTGGTGTTCTGTTGGCCAAACTTATGAATCTGTTCTGCAAGGAAAAGATCAATCCGTTGATCGGTTCTGCCGGTGTATCCGCTGTACCTATGGCTGCTCGTGTATCTAACGTGGAAGGTCAGAAGGCTAAGCCCGGTAACTTCTTGCTGATGCACGCTATGGGCCCCAACGTATCCGGCGTTATCGGTTCTGCTATTGCAGCCGGTGTTCTGCTGGCACTGTTTGGTGTTGCTTAATTTAAAGTGGAGGAATTGATTGAATTATGGCAAATAATCCGTTAAGAATTACTGATACGATCCTGCGTGACGCGCATCAGTCTCAGGCTGCAACCCGTATGCGCCTGGAAGACATGCTGCCCGCATGCGAGATCCTTGACAATATCGGTTACTGGTCTATCGAGTGCTGGGGCGGTGCTACCTTTGATGCCTGCATGCGTTTCCTGAACGAAGATCCGTGGGAGAGATTGCGTACCCTGCGCAAGGCTATGCCCAAGACCAAACTGCAGATGCTGCTGCGTGGCCAGAACCTTCTGGGCTACAAGCACTATGCAGATGACGTAGTAGAGGAGTTCTGTAAGAAGTCCATCGAGAATGGTATCGATGTAGTTCGTATCTTCGATGCGCTGAATGATCCTCGTAACATGGAAGTTCCCATGAAATATGTAAAACACTATGGCGGTATTGCAGAAGCTGCCATCAGCTATACCGAAAGCCCTGTTCACGACGAAGATTACTTCGTTCGTCTGGCCTGCAAACTGCAGGATATGGGTGCTGATACCATCTGTATCAAAGATATGGCTAACCTGCTGTTGCCCTATGATGGCTACAAGCTGATCAAGAGACTGAAGAGCGAACTGAGCATCCCGCTGCATCTGCATACTCACAATACCACCGGTACCGGTGATATGCTGTATGTGAAGGCTGCTGAGGCTGGTATTGATATCGTTGATACCGCGCTGTCTCCCATGGCTAATGGTACTGCTCAGCCCACCACCGAGTCTCTGGTTGCTACCCTGAAGGGTACCGATCGTGACACCGGTCTGGATTTGGAAGCAATGAGCAAAGCTGCTACCCACTTCCGTAAGGTTGCTGAAAAGATGAAAGCTGAAGGAACTTTGGATCCTAAGGTTTTGAACGTAGATACCAACACCCTGTTGTATCAGGTACCCGGTGGTATGTTGTCTAACCTGCTGTCTCAGCTGAAACAGGCTAAAGCAGAAGACAAGTATTACGACGTACTGGCAGAGGTTCCGAGAGTACGTGAAGACTTTGGTTATCCTCCTTTGGTAACTCCTACTAGCCAGATCGTTGGTTCTCAGGCTGTACTGAACGTATTGGCCGGCGAGCGCTACAAGATGATCACTAAGGAATCCAAGGGTCTGCTTCGTGGTGAATATGGTGAACTGCCTGCTCCCGTAAATGAGGAAGTACGCAAGAAAGCCATTGGTAACGATGAAGTGATCACCTGCCGTCCTGCTGATCTGCTGCAGCCCGAGTTGGAAGGTTACAAGAAAGAATTAGGCGATACCATTAAACAGGAAGAAGACGTACTGAGCTACGCTCTGTTCCCCCAGGTTGCTCCTAAGTTCTTTGCTAGCCGTGACAAAGCACCCGAACCCGAGAAACCGGCTGAGCCCGAAATTCGTGTTCTGTATGTGCAGGATAGCGGTAACTAAAATCAAATCATAATGAGTTTATATCCCCGATCGATGTTTTCGATCGGGGATATTTTTTTGGTTTTGTATTCGATGTTCATGCTAAAGTTCGCTCTACGCGAACTTTGTGTTGAAGTTTTGTGCAAGATGTAGTATAATAGATACAGTTTATGATTCAACTGTTGGAAATATGTACAAGGTTGAGCAAAAGGAGGTACAAGTAGTGTTTCGAGTTGGTATTATTGGATCTGAAAATTCCCATGCTATGGCATTTTCGGAAATATTCAATATAAACAATAAAGAACAGTATCCGGATATTCAGGTGGTTGCTATTTTTGGTGAAGATCAGGCAGCCAGTGAGGCAGTGCGTGATAAATGTGGTGCTGAAATTATGACGCCTGAAGAGATGCTGGGTAAAGTAGATGCTGTTATGATCACATCGCGTGATGGTGCCCTGCATGCAAAATATGCAAAACCTTTCATTGAAGCAGGAATTCCTGCTTTTGTGGATAAGCCTTTAACACGCAATGTAGAGGAAGCTATTGAATTAATGCGTTTAGCTAGGGACAAGCAGGTACCGATCGTTGGCGGCTCTTCTTTAAAGTATCCGGAAGATCTTCAGGAACTGAAGAGAGTGATTGAAGAGGGAGAACTTCGCGGTGCTGATTTGGCTGCACCCGTTAGTATGGAAAATCCCTATGGTGGCTTTTTCTTCTATGCCGCCCACTTGGTGGAGATGACCATGGCGATTTTTGGATCCAATCCTCAAAAAGTAAGTGCTTGTCGTACGGCAGACTCGGTGACTGCAACGGTGCGCTTTGAAAACTGTGATGTGACCAATCACTTTAACGAAGGAAACTATCATTATTCTGCTACGATCTATACAAAGCAGCAAACTGTGTTTAAGGAGCTGGATGTAAGCAAGATCTATCAGCACGAATGCGATGCCTTTGCCCATATGCTGCGTACCGGTGAAATGGAACAAACCTATGAAGAACTGGTAATGCCGGTGGCCTATATTGCGGCGATTGAAAAAGCATATGAGACCGGTGAAGAACAGATCATTCCCGAAATCCGATTGTAAAATTGTTATATAATTAGAGGAGGAAACAAAATGAAACGAATTTTAGCAATTTTATTGGTGCTGTGCATGCTGCTGTGCGGCTGTGGCAGCGACGAAGAAGAAACCACCGAAGCAACTCAGTCCGAAGTGACTGAGGAATCTTCAAAGGTGGAAGAAAAGGAAGAAAAAGAGGAAGAAAGCAAAGTTGAAGAAAGCTCTGTAGTAGAGGAAGAAAAAGAAGTATATCGTCACCCTCTAAACGGTGAAGTGCTGGAAGAGCCTTGGAAAGGCGTGGCTGCGGCCAGCACGATCAACAATGCTCCGGATGCACTGCCCCAGTATGGTATCAGCGAAGCTGATATTTTCTATGAAATCGAAGTGGAAGGTGGTATCACCCGGATGCTGGCAATTTTTACGGATATGGATGAAGTTGCATCCATCGGACCGGTAAGAAGTGCCAGAAGCTATTTTAACAATATTACTTCAGCGTATAATGTACCCCTTTTCCATTGCGGTGGAAGTAACTATGGCATCAATGGCTATTATGATATGAATAATGTATTACCGGTGTGGCGTCATGTGAATGAAATGGAGAATCCTCAGTATTTCTTCCGTGATTCAGATCGTTATAATTATCAGGGCTATGCTTATGAGCACACTTTGTTTACTACCGGAGAAGAAATGGCTGCTGCTTTGGCAGACAAAGGCTATGATGTAAGAGAGGTATATGACTTTGGTCTTACCTTTGCAGAAGAACCTGAGTTTGACGGTGAAAATGCAACAGAAATTGAAGTAATCTTTAAAGGTGGAAAAACCTATTCTTTAACTTATAATGAGAGTACCGGTCGTTACGAGGGTGCTGAATATGGCGGTGAGCATATTGATGGTGCAACCGGAGAAGTAATGTCCTTCCGCAATATGATCGTAATCTATACAGCTCATTATCATGGAGAAGGTGGTTTGTCTTTCTATGATCTGATTGGTTCCGGTGATGGTCATTTTGCTTGCGATGGTAAGATCATTCCGATCAAGTGGAGCAGAGCGGATATCTATGAACCCTTTGTATATACCATGGAAGATGGCACTCCGTTGACTTTGGGTGTTGGCAATAGCTATGTTGCAGTTGTTTCTGATACTCGTACGGTAGAATATAACTAATTTACAAAACAAGACACAGCAGAGATCTCTTCAGTAATGAAGAGATCTCTAACTTTAATAAAAAATAGTTGACGCGGAATTTGAAGTATGGTAATATAGTTCATGCACAACTTGCAGGTGTGGCGGAATTGGCAGACGCACTAGACTTAGGATCTAGCGCCTACGGCGTGGGGGTTCGAGTCCCTTCACCTGCATAGCAAGAACCCGCGAAATTCGCGGGTTTTTCTTTTACTTTGATAGGCAAACCAATTTATTAATATTTTGAAAGGCAAAATAAATGAATAAACTATTGGTAACCGGTGGCTCCGGCTTTTTAGGAAAACGTATCAAAGCTAAATATAATGCCATAGCACCCAGTCATGCGGAAATGGACATTACAGATTTGAAGCAGTGTTTAACCAGGTTGGAACAATATGCGCCGACAGCGGTGATCCATTGCGCAGCAATTTCCGATACCGGGTACTGTGCTCAACATCCGGAGGAGGGATACCTCATCAATGTATTGGGAGCAGAAAATATGGCAAAGGCGTGTGCGAAACTCGGAATTAAACTGGTATTTGCCAGTTCGGATCAGGTGTATGGAAGTGGAACACAGCCTCATACAGAAGAGGAAGAAGTGAAACCAACAGCTCCCTATGGCGCCATGAAACGAGAAGCAGAACAAAGAGTGTTACAGGTGTGTCCGGAAGCAGTATGTTTACGCTTATCCTGGATGTACGATGTACCGCAACCGGAACGTCCCAGTTTTCTTTCGCAGCTGCAGAACGCGCAGACCATGCGTCTTTCCAATCAGGAGTATCGGGGTATTACCTGGGTTATGGAAGTGGTAGATCAAATTGAAAAAATCATAGAACTGCCAGGTGGTATTTATAATGCCGGAAGTACCAATTCGATTACGACATACGAAACCGGCAGAAAGGTTGTGGAACAACTCCAAAAGCAAGGACTGCCCTCAGCACAGATCGAAGTGGGAGATTGGCAACGAAATTTAGCCATGGATATTTCTAAAATTGAACAATTTGGAATCCATTTTTCTGATACAACACAGCGACTGATCCAGTGGATCCAATAAACGAAAAATTAAATCAAATGCATTTCAAGACATCTTCAAAATTTGAAGGTGTCTTTTTTCATATTTACGCGCCTGTCCACATACAATGAACCATCAACCTGAGAAGACGATTCAGGACAGAAACAAAACTATTGAGTAGGAGGAAACTGTATGACAGATATTGCACATTTATTTTGTCTTCCCGTTGCAGAAGCGATCCATCGGGTATTGCGCAGTCACGGAGATACACTGCAGGAGGTGAGACTAAGGGCAGGAAAACCCTTGGCTGTGACTGTAGAAGGTCGAAATCGATTTGTTTCACCAAAAGGGGAATTACTGCAGAATAGTCAAGGAGCCTTGCGAGTTGATTGGGATATGATCGTAAAAAGTTTAGAGTTTATGAGCCGCAGCTCGTTATATGCCTTTGAAAATGAAATGAGGAATGGTTATATTACGGTGGAAGGTGGTCACCGAATTGGTATGGTGGGACGTACTGTTTGTCAAAACGGCCAAGTCACCGGCATCAATCCAATTGCCGGCCTGAACATTCGCATCGCCCATGAGATCCGCGGCTGTGCAGAGGTATTGCTTCCGCGTGTGACCGATGACGGTCTTCTGCTGCATACCTTAATTGTTTCGCCGCCCGGCGGCGGAAAAACGACGCTGCTGCGCGATCTGATCCGATTAGCCTCTGACAAGCTTCATATGACAGTCGGTGTTGTGGATGAAAGGTCGGAAGTGGGAGGGTGTTATCGAGGGATTCCCCAATGTGAGTTGGGCCAGCAGACAGATGTGCTGGATGGCTGCCCTAAGGCAGAAGGAATGTTGATGCTTCTTCGGACGATGAATCCGCAGGTGATTGCGGTGGATGAACTGGGCGGACGAGCTGAATTGGATGCGGTGGTGAGCGTGCTGCATGCAGGTGTGAAATTGTTGTGTACGGCGCATAGTGACTCCTTGGCGGAGTTGGAACGTCGCCCCGGTTTTGACAAAGTGCTGCAGGAAAAGATTTTTGAAAGAATCGTAGTGTTAGATGGACTTCAGGGACCCGGTACGATCGCAGAGGTGTATCGCCTGGACGAAGGAGGCAGGTATGCTATGGCTTAAATGGTGCGGTCTGCTTCTAATAGGGGCTTCACTGAGCTGTGTGGGCTTTTGGATGGCACATAATATGGATCGGCGACTAACAGAATATCGCCAGTTGCAAAAGGTGCTGATGATGCTGGCAAACCGCATGAGTTTAGGGGAACCCTTTGAGGCTGCCCTGGAAAACTGTATTTTGGCAGGGGGAGGAACCTGGGATGTATGGCTCAGTGCGATGGCCGAGCGCTTGCGCCGTCGAGAACCGCTGCAGCGGGTTTGGAACGAGGAACTGCGTAAAGCCAAAGGCAGCCTGCATTTGGAAAAGGAAGATTATCAAATGCTGGAAAGTATGGGTAGTAGTCTGCAGGGGGCAAGGCTGGAAAACTGTTTAGGTCAGCTTAGTCAACTGCAGGACTATTTTCATTCGCAGCAGCAAATGCTGGAAAGGGTGATCCATGAACAGGGGCGTACGTATCGCAGTATTGGTATATTAGCAGGAATTTTGGTGATGGTGGTGTTGGCATAATGGACATACAAATTGTATTTAAAATTGCAGCAGTGGGAATTTTGGTGGCCGTGGTGGGACAAGTACTCAGCCGCGCCGGGCGCGACGATATGGCGATGCTGACTACCCTGGCCGGGCTGATCGTAGTGCTATTTTGGGTGATCCAATATGTCAGCGACCTCTTTGAGACGATTCGAACGCTTTTTGAATTATAGATCGATTCAGTTATGAAGGGTTTGTAATACGAAAATTAGATGCAGGCAGATCGGAAAGTATAAAAATGACAGAAGTATTGCGGTTGGCAGCAATAGGCATTGTGGGAGCCATATTAGCAGTGACGGTGCAGCAACAGAAAAAGGAGTTAGCCCTGGTCCTGACCGTGGCAGCAGGTGCCTTATTGCTTTGGGAGGCCAGTCAATATTTGCAAAAAATACTGGAAGGCCTTAAGCAGATGGCTGCAGAGGCAGGACTGGCAGGAGATCATATCAAATTGCTGTTGAAACTGATGGCGATTAGCTATGTGGTGGAATTTGGCAGTGAAGTTTGCAAAGATGCGGGGCAGCAATCGTTGGCAGCCAAGATCCAGTTGGGAGGAAAACTTATGATGGCAGCACTGGCTTTACCGATATTTCAATCGTTAATGGAAGTGGTCACGGAATTGTTGATATGAAAAGAATAAAAGGAAAAATCGTACTGGGACTCACTATTATGCTGTTACTTCTAATTTGGAATTTGGCATTTGACCCACTTTTAGTATGGGCAGAGGAAGGAGGCCTGTCTATAGAGGAGTTGGATTTTGAAGGGGTGGATGATATTGTAACAGAAAGCGGAGCTGAGAAGCTGTTTCAAGATCAGACGCAAAGCCAAACAGTGAGAGAATTACTGGCAGCAGTGGTCAGTGGCGAGGCAGCGGCATCATGGAGTGACTGGGCCGCTGCCTTTGGCACTTCGTTATGGGGAAGTTTGCAGGGCTATGGCAGTTTGATGCTGCAGGTAATGGGATTAGCCATGATGAGTCAATGCTTCAGCAGCTTAAGTAATCATTTTGGAGAAAACAGTGCGGGAGAAGTCGGTTTTTTGTGTGTCTATGGAGTCATGACCTTAATATTAATGAAGAGTTTTCAGCTGGTATGCCAGGAAACACAGCAAACAGTGGAAGCGGTGCAGAAACTGAGTCTTTATATGATGCCTGCCATGGCAGCTGTGGCAGTGGCAGCCGGATTTCCGGTGAGCAGTGTTTTTCAAGGAGAGGCTCTTACAGGGGGCTTTAGTTTGATCTTAACGCTGATTCAAAATATATTTCTAGCAGGCGTGCTTTGGATCACTGTTTTAGATGTGGTGAACTGTATTGGAAAGAGAGAGATGCTAAGTCAAATGGTCTCCTTGGGCCGCACTGTTTTAGATAAAGGGATCAAAGTCGTAAGTGTTTTATATTTGATGTTAATGGGAATTGTAGGAGCTGTGGCACCGGCTGCGGATCGGTTGGTGTATAAAGTATCGGGAACCCTGCTTTCCTCTGTGCCGGTGGTTGGTTCAGCCTTGTCCGGTGCCATGGAAACCGTAATGGCAGGCAGTCTCATGGTGAAAAACGGCATTGGAGCAGTGGGCTGCATCGTGCTGTTGGTGATCTGTCTGATTCCGATTGCCAAGCTTACGGCCTTTTGGCTGGCATATCGATTGATGGCTGCTTTTTTGGCACCCTTAGCCGATGAACGAGTGATCCGACTATTATCGGCCTTAGGACGAGGTACTGCGCTCATGCTTTGCATGCTGGTAATCAGTATGGTGATATTCACCGGTGTAGTAGGAATTATGATTGTCACACTGAAGCAATGAAGGGGGAAGAAAAGGATGAATCTGGTTTCGCAATATGTGATCAAAGTAGGTGCCTATGTTCTGTTAGCCCAGTTGTTAGAAGGGATTCTGCCACAGGGGAGCAGTAAAAAGATCGTAAAGCTCATGCTCAGTGTATTGTTTCTGTATGTATTGGCCGGTCCGGTGATTCTTTGGGTGCAGGAAGAGATTCCGCTAGAGGAACTTACCACGACTGATTTTACCTGGAAAGAGGCAGATCGACAGAATACAGAATATAAAAAGCAGGCAGATTTCATGGTAGAAAAAGGCTGGGTGACCGCCCTGCAGCAGAACCTGCCTAAGGATTTGGCCATTCAATATCAAATTGATGAGGTGAGAATAGAGGAACAGGAGGGAACGATTCAGGTGAGTCTAAGACGCAATAATAAAGTGGGCAGTTTTACCGATAAGAGCTTAAATTTGGGACAAATTGGAGTCAATCGGGAAGAAGAGGAAAGGGTTAAGAATACTCTTTGCGAACACTGGGGGATCGCATCGGAAAATTTGGAGCTGTGGCTACGATGAAGGAAAAATGGAAGGCATGGATCGGCCGGCAAGACGGGAAAACCGATTGGTTTGGCAGGTTATTTCCACTGCTGCTTGGATTGGGTGTCATATTTTTATTGTTATCGAATACCCATATATCAAAGAAGCAGACATCGACTCAACCCAACACACAGAAAGAGGAGCAGGCGGAACGATCCGGCAATACATATACGGAGGAATTGACCCGCCAACTGGAGGAAGCCTTGAGCCATATGGACGGAGTCGGACGTGTGAGAGTCCTGTTAACCTTGGACGATGCGGGCGAGGCACAGGTACTGCAGGATCTTGACTATGTGCTGTCAGAACAGGAAGAAACCGAAGCTTCCGGCGTAAGCCGGAAAATACGGGAAGAGCAGCGACAGACGCAAACGGTTCGAGATGCGCAGGACCAGCCCTATATGCTGCGGGAGGCTGCTCCAAGGGTGCGAGGTGTTTTGATCCTGGCGGAAGGGGCGCAAAGCAGCGTGGTGCGGCAGGAGCTGTTGATGGCTATGCAGGCACTTTTGGGTGTGTCAGCAGACGAAGTGTATATTGCGTCGTACCGGTGAGTGGGTAAGCGGTGAATGAGAATGAATGTGAAATGGGAGGAAGCGACAAATGCATAATGTGAAGAAAAATCAGATTGTGGTGGTTTTGTTAGTGGTGATGATTGTGGTGGCTGGTTATTTGAATTACAGGACCGGAGATGAATTGCCGCAGGCGTACAATGACGAGGATGTGACAGCGGAGGGCGTGCTGCTGCCGGAGGAGAGCGAAGAAGGGGTGGATGTCAACGGTTTTGCCAGCATCGAAGAGATTACAGAGAGTGTAGGTGAAGAGGAAACGGCAGACGGCGGTGAGGCCGCGCTGACCGATGAGAATGTGGTGGAAGAGGTGGCGGAACTGGGAGCGGAAGAGCAAGGCAGTGAAGATGCTGAGACGCAGGCGCGAGAGCCGGGTGAGGCCATTATGGTGGAAAGCGATGCAGTGGTACCGGAATATTTTGCGCAGGCAAAGGTGGAGCGAGAAAATGCCCGTGCCAAAAGTCAGGATATGTTATATGAATTAATGGCAAAAGAGGATACACCGGAAGAGGAAAAATCACAGGCGGCTCAGAAAATTTTGGAGTTGCAGAAACGAATTGAAAATGAAGCGGCTGCGGAGGCCATGATCAAGGCGAAGGGGTTTGATGAGGTATATGTACGGATTTATGATGAATGTGTGGATGTGATCGTGGATCGTCAGGAGATCTCCCAGCAGGAGGCAGCTCAGATTCAGGATATTTTGACTCGCATCACCGGGCTGGGTGCCGATAAGATCCGGGTGAGCCTGCTGAAGATCGGTGCCTAAAAAAAGATTTGCATTTATCCTGAAAATTGAGTATAATAGAGAAAACCATAGATTTGTGTCGCACATTTGCTGCGGCAAGGAGGGCCATATGGATCAGGAAAAAAACGTAAGTGTGAATCAGGCCGGCGGACAGCTGAAAATTGCCGATGATGTAATCGCCATTATTGCCGGTTTAGCGATCAGCGATCAAAAAGGAATTGAAAAAACAGCCAAAAAGGGTAGAAATAAAGGAATTGCCATTCGTATGGAGGAAGGTCAGGTAATCTGCGATGTGGAGCTGACCATCGTACAGGGTACTAAGATTCCTAAGATGGCTGCTGAAGTGCAGGAAAAGATTAAAACCGCTGTTGAAACCATGACCGGTTTGGCAGTGAAACAGGTAAATGTGAACATTGTCAACATGAATATGGAAAAGACTGCGAAAGAAGCGTAAGCTTATAGCAGAAAGACAATTGAAGAGGCGCAATCTAAAGGGGTTGCGTCTTTTTTAAAAATAAAGAACATAAGCAAAAATTATAAGAAATCACAGAAAACGAACAGGAGATACTACCATGACAAGAAGTCAGGCGCGCGAACATATTTTTAAACTGCTGTATGAAATGCAGTTTAAACAGGAAGAGTATGATGTTGAAGAAGTTGTATTGACATATTTGGAAAACTTTCCGGAAGAAAATGTATCGGATAATGATAAGACATTTATACTAAGTGAAGTAAAGGGTGTACAGCAAACCAAAGAAAGTTTGGATGAAGAAATTGCCGGTGCGGTAAAGGGTTGGAGTCTGAGCCGTATTTCGAAGGTGGATCTGGCAATCCTTCGTCTGGCTGTGTACGAGATTCGTTGTGTACCGGAGATTCCTTCCAGTGTAAGTATCAACGAAGCGGTGGAACTGGCTAAAAAGTATTCTCAAAGTGCAGCTCGTTCCTTCATTAATGGTATTTTGGGTAGTATTGCCCCCCGCGAGGAAAAATAAGTTAGGCAGAGCACTTAGCTTGGAGGTTTAGAGTGCAGCGAAAAGTATATCCGGTATCGGCGGTAAACCGATATGTAAAACAGTTATTGCAGCAGGATATGATCTTATCGGGCCTGTGGGTCAGCGGTGAGATCTCCAATTTTAAACGCCATTCATCGGGCCATCTCTACTTCACGTTGAAGGATCGGGAGGGCAGCGTTGCTGCGGTCATGTTTGCCGGAGATGCCAGAAGTTTGGCCTTTCGTCCCCAGGATGGACAGCAGGTTCAGGTACAGGGCTATATTTCGCTGTATGAAAAGACCGGACAATATCAGTTATATGTACGAAAGATGGAGCAGCAGGGAAGCGGACAGCTGTACCAGGCTTTCGAGGCCTTAAAGCAAAAGCTGCAGGCTCAGGGGCTGTTTGATATGGAGCGCAAAAAGCCGATTCCCGTGTATCCAAGAAAGATTGGCATCGTAACATCGCCTACAGGGGCAGCAGTGCGTGATATGATCCAGATCGCACGGCGCCGGCATCCCGGGGTACAGCTGGTGTTGTATCCAGCCTTGGTGCAGGGAATGGAAGCAGCGCCTACCATTGTGAAAGGAATTCGAAAATTGGATCGAATGCCGGAGATAGACGTGATCATCGTGGGCCGCGGAGGTGGTTCCATAGAAGATCTGTGGCCTTTTAATGAGGAAATGGTGGCCATGGCGATCGCGCAGGCGCAGACTCCGATCGTTTCGGCGGTGGGTCACGAAACTGATTTTACGATTGCAGATTTTGTATCGGATCTGCGAGCTCCCACACCCTCGGCCGCGGCAGAATTAACTGTGCCGGATGTGCGAAGCATACTGGGGCAGATGGATGGCTTGGAGCAAAGAAGATATCGGGCGATCCAGCGTAAACAACTGACATATCGTCAGCAACTGGCACTATTGTGGCAAAAGGTTCAGACAGGCGATCCACGACGAAAGTTGGATGAACTTCGTCAACAGTTAGATATGCAGGAGCAGCGGCAGCTGCATCTATGGAAACAGTGTCTGCAGCAGCGACAGTATAGATTAGAACACTTGAGTAGTTCTCTTGAACTTTTGTCACCTCAACATCAGCTGGATAAAGGTTATGCCATGGTGATGGATGAAGAGGGCCGCATTGTATCGGCAGTCGAGCAGGTGGCAAAAGGACAAGCACTGCGCATTCAAATGAAAGACGGAAAGATTGCCGCCACAGTGGATGCCGTACAAAAAACAAGACAGCAGCGGAGGAAGAAGATCGATGAGTAAAGCGAAACTGAGTGTAGAAGAAGCCATGCAGCGCTTGGAAGAGATCACATTAAAAATGGAAGAAGAAGCCCTTCCGCTGGCCGACATGATGGCCCTGTATAAAGAAGGAAAAAAACTGCAAGAGCAGTGTAAAAAACAGTTGGACCTGGCAGAAAAAGAAATTTTGATGCTGGACCAGGCAGAATCGGAGGATGAAGCCGATGTATGATGCAAAAACTGCAAAAGAATTAATTGAACAAGAATTAGACCTGCGTATGCAGCAGGCAGACCAATATAACCGTACCGTTTGGGAGGCGATGCAGTATAGCCTGATGGCTGGAGGCAAGCGCATTCGACCGGTATTATTGCTGTGGACAGGCCTGAGCTTAGGGGCGGACGAGCAGGATCTGCTGCCCTTTGCCCAAAGCTTGGAAATGATCCACACCTATTCGCTGATCCATGATGATCTTCCAGCGATGGATAACGACGATTATCGTCGTGGACGATTGACCAATCATAAAGTATATGGAGAGGCAGCTGCGATCCTGGCCGGTGATGGTTTATTGAACCTTGCCTTTGAAACCATGGGTGAGACCATGTGCCACATGGCAGGACAAGTAGATGGCAGCCATAGGCTGCAAAATATGGCCAAGGCCAATGCCTTCATGGCCCGCTGCGCCGGTCCCTCCGGTATGATCGCCGGACAGATAGCGGATCTGGCCAGTGAAGGAAGACAAATCGATATCGAAGAATTAACGTATATTGAATATAATAAAACCAGTCAACTGCTGATGGCAGCTTTGGTGTGCGGCGGACTTCTGGCAGGAGCCGACGACGCGATCATTGAGAAGCTTCAGAAAGCCGGTGGCGCTCTGGGTAAAGCGTTCCAGATCTGGGATGATGTTTTGGATGTGGAAGGAAGTTTAGAAGAACTGGGTAAGGCACCCAGTAGTGATGCCGCCAATGAAAAGGCAACCTTTGTTTCCTGTTATGGTTTGGAGAAGGCCAAGGAGGAAGCGGCCAGATTAACAGATGAAGCTTTGGAAAATCTACAGATCCTACCCGGAGAGTACGGTGAAGCCGTACGCCGGATGACAGCCGATCTAATCAAAAGAAGAAATTAATTATACCAAATAGATCAGGGGTGAACCCGATTGAAGAATATATTAGAAAGAGTTCATGGACCAGAGGATATACGAGGACTTAGTAGTAAGGAGTCTAAACAGCTGGCCGATGAGATTCGTGATTTTTTGTTGGAGCATGTGTCTAAAACCGGAGGACATTTGAGCTCAAATCTGGGTGTAGTGGAATTGACCATTGCCCTGCACCAGGTGTTTAATACTCCACAGGATCAGATCGTGTGGGATGTGGGTCATCAGGCTTATGTTCACAAGATCTTGACCGGACGTAAAGAAGGGTTTGATTCTTTACGCCAAAAAGATGGCCTCAGCGGTTTTCCAAAAATCGAAGAGAGTGAATACGATGCCTTTAACACCGGACATGCCACCACATCCATTTCAGCTGCCTATGGTATTGCGAAGGCGCGGGATGTATTAGGACAAAAGCATGAAGTGATCGCTGTGATCGGTGATGGTTCCTTTACCGGTGGTATGGCGTATGAGGCAATGAATAATGCCGGTAAAGATAGAACAAAACTGATTGTTATTTTGAACGATAATGCTATGTCCATTAGTCACAATGTGGGCAGTGTACCAATGCATTTGAGTAAACTGCGAACCAGAAAAGGCTATGTCAAGAGTAAGCGATTGATCAAAAAACTTGTGAATCGTTTCCCGGCGCTGAGCCCGTTGTATCGGTTAGCAGATTCGATTAAAGATAAGACAAAGTATTTGTTTATTAAAGGAATCCTGTTTGAAGAATTGGGCTTCACTTATTTAGGCCCGGTGGACGGGCACGATCTGCATGATCTGACGGCAGTTTTAAAGCAGGCCAAATCGTTGGACCGCCCTGTAGTAGTGCATATTAAGACTACCAAAGGCAAGGGTTATGATATTGCCGAGCGCAATGCCTCTCGATATCACGGTATTGGCGCCTTTGATCCGGAGACGGGTGATGCGTTATCGAAAAGTCAGGAGACCTGGTCCGATGTGTTTGGCGAAACGCTAACCTGGATCGGGCGCAGAGATCCGGCGGTGGTGGCGGTTTCAGCGGCTATGGTGCCCGGTACCGGTTTAAATCAGTTTGCACAGTATATGCCGAAGCGTTTGTATGATGTGGGCATTGCTGAAGAACATGCGGTGACCTTTGCGGCCGGCATGGCCAAGGGAGGGCTCAAACCCTGCGTGGCCATCTATTCTACGTTTTTACAGAGAAGTTATGACCAGATCATACACGATGTATGTATGCCGCAGCTTCCGGTGGTATTTGCGCTGGATCGCAGTGGTGTCGTGGGCGAAGATGGTGAGACTCATCAGGGTGTTTTTGATATTGCATATTTATCTCATATTCCCGGTATGACGGTGCTGGCACCTTCCTGCAAAGAGGAACTGATCGAAATGATGCACTTCGCCTTTAAGTTGAATCGCCCCTGTGCGATCCGATATCCGAAGGGAAGGGTACCGAAGGATGTTTGGGCGCCGGGCGCCCCGTTGGAATACGGTAAGAGCCGTGCGATACAAAAAGGTGAGGAAACGGTGATCCTTTCGGTGGGAGCTTGCTTGGAAGAGGCTATGGAGGCGGCTCGCGTTATGGAGCTGCTGGGTAAGAAGCCGACGGTGGTGGATGCCCGATTTGTAACACCCTTGGATGAGACAGGAATTTTGGAACTTTTAAATAATCATAAATATATGATTACGGTGGAGGATCATGTGTATACCGGAGGTTTTGGTATGCAGGTGGCGGCATTGGCACAGCAGAAGCAGGTTTCCTGCAAGGTGCAGTGCGTGAGTCTGCCGGATGAATTTATTGCGCAGGATAGTCGAGGCAGTATTCTAAAACGATACGGAATTTCGGCGGAAGGAATCGTGCAGGTATGGGAGAAAAGGAACGACTGGACGTAAGACTGGTACAGGAAGGACTGGCTAGCTCGCGGGAGCGGGCTAAGGAGTGGATCAAGGAAGGCCGGGTAAAGGCGGATGGTGTGGTGCTTAAGAAGGCCGGTGCCATGGTGCCGTCGGAGGCAAAGCTGGAGGTAACCGGAGATCCGCTGCCCTACGTGAGCAGGGGCGGTTTGAAACTGGAAAAGGCTTTGGATGTTTTTGCGATTTCCATGACGGGCAGAGTGTGTTTGGATGCCGGAGCCTCGACGGGCGGTTTTACCGATTGTATGCTGCAGCGGGGAGCCTCATTGGTGTATGCGGTGGATGTAGGTCATGGTCAGCTGGCGGATAAGCTGGTGCAGGATGAAAGAGTGATCAGTATTGAGAATACTAATGTGAGGGATCTGTCGCCGGAGATCATTGAGCAAAAATGTGATTTTGCCACGGCGGATCTATCGTTTATATCGCTTACCAAAGTGCTTCCTTCAATTGCCGGTTGTTTACGAGAGGGCGCTGAAGTGGTGTGTTTGATTAAACCCCAGTTCGAAGCCGGGCGTGATAAGATCGGTAAAAAAGGTGTTGTAAAAGATGCCAAGGTGCATAAACAGGTGTTGACGCAGGTTACAGCCTTTTGTGAGGAACAGGGACTTAGGGTCAAACAATTGACTCATTCACCCATTCGTGGACAAGAAGGAAATTTGGAGTTTTTAGTTCATTTAGTTAAAACGGAAGAGAAAGGACTTGGGATCGATCTGCCGGCGCTGATCCAGCGCACGGTGCAGCTGGCCCATCAGGTGAAGCCATGAAATCGAAACGTCATAAACTGATCTGTGATTTGATTTTAAAATATGAGATCGAAACCCAGGAGGAATTAGTTGCGAAATTGCTGGAAGCCGGATGCAAGGTGACTCAGGCTACTATTTCCCGTGATATTCGAGAACTGCGCCTGACGAAGATCGTTGGTGAAAGCGGGGCGCAAAAATACGCACTTCCTAGACAGGAAGGAAGCAGTCAGCCGCCTCTGGCAGCTCTGCGATTCAGCCGTGTGCTGCAGGAAGGCTTCGTTAATGTGGATGTGGCCGGCAACATTGTGGTGGTTCGCACTTTGACCGGTATGGCTATGGCGGTAGCGGCTGCACTGGATCATTTGAATATGGATGAAATCGTGGGTACCATTGCCGGCGACGATACCATTTTTCTGGCAGTCCGTACGGAAGAAGATGCCAAAATGCTGTGTGAGAAGATTGGAACTTTGGTGATCAAATAAGGAGATTCCTATATGCTGATACATTTGCGCGTACAAAATATTGCGCTGATCGATGAAGTGGCGGTGGATCTGAGCGAGGGCTTGAATGTACTGACCGGTGAGACCGGTGCCGGTAAAAGTATTTTGCTGGGTGCCATTAACCTTGCTTTGGGCGGCCGTGGTAATAAGGAGCTGCTAAGAGATCCTTCGAAACCGGCCGTAGTGGATCTAATGTTCATCGAGGAGAAGGAAACGGTGTTGGAGAAGCTGGCAGAACTGGGCATTACGGTAGCCGATGGTGAGATCTTGATCTCAAGGCGGTTTACGGCGGGAGGCCGCAGTACCTGTCAGATCAATCAAACGATGGTGACCACTGCGCAGGTGAAACAGGTGGCAGCGCTGCTGATTGATATTCATGGACAACATGAGCATCAGTCGTTGCTGGATAGTAGCAAACATATTGATCTTCTGGACCGATTTATTGCACAGGCTCCTGCTTTGAAACAGGAATTGCGGATTCACTGGGACGAAGCGAAAGAACTGAAAAAGCAGTGGGAGCACTATGCGGAAAATGGAAAAGATAGGGAGCGCCTGCTGGCTCTGATGCAGTATGAAATTGATGAAATCGAAGAAGCACGTTGGAAAGAGGGCGAGGAAGAAGCCCTGAATGAAGAGCGTAAAAAACTGCTGTACAGTGGACGCTTGCAGGAAGGTTGTTTAAGTGCCTATCACCTGCTGCGAGGCGATAATCCAAGTGGTCAGCCGGCTTTGAATGCCATGGAAGCGGCTTTGCAGCGTATTCACGATATTGCAAGTTACGATAGTACTTTTTTTGAACCCTATGTTGCATCCTTGGAGGAGCAGATTTCGATTTTAGAAGATATTGCAGCCGATCTGCGTGGCTACGGAGAAGAGATGGAATCTCAGCCGGAGCGCCTGGATGAGGTGGAGAATCGACTGGATCAAATTCAGCATTTGAAAAATAAATATGGCCAGAGCCGAGAACTGGTGATGGCCTATTATGAAAAGACAAAAAAGGAGCAGGAAAAGCTGCAGAATCTGAAAGAGACCATGGAGAAGCTGGAGCGACAGATCGAGCGCAAACAGCAGGAAATGGAGAAGATTGCAGTGGAACTTTCGCAGCTGCGTGTGCAGGCGGCTCGTAAGATCGAAAAAGAGATCACCGAGGTGCTGGCAACGCTGCAGTTTAATGAACCGATCTTTAAAGTAGGCTGCGAAGCGAAGGAACTGTCGCCCAAGGGTGCGGATCAGATCGTGTTCCAGATCCGTACGAATGTGGGAGAAGCACTGCGGCCGCTGCATCAGATTGCTTCCGGCGGTGAGATGTCACGAGTGATGTTGGCGATCAAGACGGTGCTGGCAAAGCAAGATGAGATCGGAGCTTTGATCTTTGATGAGATCGATACCGGTATCAGTGGGCGCACAGCGCAAAGTGTGGCGGAGAAGATGAGTAAGATCGCAGGTTTCCATCAGGTGATCTGTGTTACCCATTTGCCCCAGATTGCAGCCTTGGCTGACTGTCATATGCTGATTCAAAAAACAGTTTCGCAGGACCATACTGCAACTCATATTACGCAGCTATCGGAAGGCCAGATCACCGAGGAGTTGGCTCGTATGTTGGGTGGTGCTGAGATTACTGATGCAGTTCGCCAAAATGCTATGGAAATGAAAAAATTGGCAGATGAGTGGAAGAAACTCCGATAAAACTGAATAAGTTAAGGAAAAGAAGTTCACACTAAAGGTATCAAAACGATATGAGGTGTGAGTAGTATGAGAATCAAAATGAAAAGGCTCTCTCCGCGAATCGGAAAGGGCCTTTTGTTATGCCTGAGTTTGTTGGTGATCCTATCACCGTTTATTATAGTGCAGGTGGCAATTCCTTCAACCCTGCGGGTGATGGATGGAAACAGTTGGGATGGGACTTGGCTGCAGCTGGATGTGATGGAGAATGAGTGGGTTACAGTAAACGATACCGCCATTAAACAGAATCGGCAGATCGAAAGCACGGAGGTCGTACAAACGGCGGGGATCCTTAAACTGTGGGGAATCATCCCGGTAAAAGCTGTTTCGTTGGAAGTCTGGCCGGAAAAGGTGCTGCAGGCCGGTGGTACCATGGTGGGAATCGATCTGTTTACCGATGGCATTTTGGTATTGGGTACCGGAAAGGTGGAAACAGAGAACGGAGAAGAAAGTAGTCCTGCTAAAGGCATTTTATATGCGGGTGATAAGATTCGAAAAATCAACGATGAAGAAGTAATCACTGTGGAAGATGTGGATAAGCTGATTGCGGACGGGGGAGCCGCAGAAGTAAAGTTAGATATCGACCGAAATGGGGAGAGTAAAACAGTCTGGGTAACACCAAAGATAGATGCAGAGGGAAAGCCGCGGATTGGAATATGGATCCGTGACCGGGCTCAAGGATTGGGAACATTGACTTTTGTGGATCCGGAAGAGGCGACCTTTGGAGCAGTGGGACACGGCATTAGTGATGTGGATACGAAGAAGCTTCTGCCGATCCATACAGGTATACTTAGCAAGGCTAAGGTGCGGCAATTGGTGAAAGGAGAGGTCGGTTCGCCGGGGGAAGTGGAAGGCAGTTTGACAGGAGAGATCTGTGGAAAAATCACCGCCAACACAGACTATGGAATCTATGGTACAGTGGTGGACGGGATCGAAACTTATGGAAATTATGAAATTGCATTGAAGGATCAGGTGGAAAACGGCAGTGCGGTGATTTTAAGTGACATCATAAACGAAACAGTGGAAAGTTATACGGTGAAGGTGGAAAGGGCTTCGGGGATCCCTACTTTTAATACCGGGATGGTAGTAACGGTGACAGATGAACGCCTGCTGGAGGTGACCGGAGGTATTATTCAGGGAATGAGCGGTTGTCCTATCATTCAAAATGGAAAGATGATCGGAGCAGTGACTCATGTGTTTGTGAAGGATCCCACAAAAGGGTATGGCGTGTATATAGAAGATATGTTGGAAGCGAGTAAGTTTGAGGGTTGATTCAATTTGATTGGATCAACTCTTTTTTTACATTAATTCTTGAAATCGGTTCTCGGCAAGAATATAATAAAGCTATCATGTTTTGAAAGTGGCGTCTCAGTGCGCCGTTAAGCAAAGAATGGAGAAGCACTATGAAAGTAGTATTACAAAACTTAACCAAAAAATTTCCCAATCGCAACCGTAAGGTGAAAGAAGATGTGGTTGCAGTGGATAACTTTACATTTGAAATTCCCGATGGAAAACTGGTGGGACTTTTGGGGCCCTCCGGCTGTGGCAAGAGTACCACGCTGAATCTGCTCTGTGGTTTGCAGAAGCCTACCTCCGGCCAGATCTTCTTTGGCGAAGATGAGGTGACCAACCTGCCGGCCGAACACCGTGGAGTGGGTATGGTATTTCAAAATTATGCCCTGTATCCTCATTTGACAGTAAGACAAAATATTATGTTCCCTCTGGAAAATTTGAAGGGAAAAGATAAACTGAGTAAAGCAGTAATGCAGGAAAAAGCTTTAGAAGCAGCTAAATTGGTACAGATCGAGGAACTGATGGATCGTAAACCCAGTGAACTTTCCGGTGGTCAGCAGCAGCGTGTGGCTATTGCACGGGCTCTTGTTAAAATGCCCCGAGTTCTGCTGATGGATGAGCCCCTTTCCAACCTGGATGCCCGTCTGCGTCTGCAGACCCGTGAAGAGATCAAGCGAATTCAAAAAGAAACCCAGATCACCACGGTATTCGTAACTCATGATCAGGAGGAAGCTATGAGTATTTCCGACCTGATCGTCGTGATGAAGCAGGGTGTGATCCAGCAGATCGGTAAGCCCCAGGAAGTGTATGACGACCCGGTGAACCTGTTTGTGGCAAAATTCTTGGGTACTCCGCCTATTAACGTGTTCAAAGGTGAAGTAAAGGATGGAAAGCTGTATATCGGGGAAGATGTACTGCTGCCTGTGAAGAACGTGCCCAATCAAAAGGTTATCATTGGGATTCGTCCGGAAGGCTTTGTGTTGAATGAAAATGGTTCCTTTGGCTGCAAACTTAACGGAGTGGAAGTAATGGGCCGAGATATCAGTGTGGTGGCAAGTCATGAAGAGTGTGAAAATACTGCGATCCGTGCCATCATTAGTGCAGAGAATAAAGTGGATCTGGCCAGTGGTGAAGTCCGCTTTGATCTGAAACCGGGGAAAGTTTTTATTTTCAATCGAGAAACCGAAGAGCGCATTTGTTTTGGGGTGCAGTAAGGGAGCAGAGCAATGGATAAACGAAATTTAAAAGGCTGGCTGTACCTGCTGCCTGCGATCTTGTTTTTGGGTGTATTCATGGTGTACCCCTTGGTGGATGTGTTCATCTATTCCATGGAAGAGGGGTATAACTCTGCATCTCAGACTTTTTACGGCGTAGGAACTTATAACTATTCCTATGTACTGCATGATCCTTATTTCCTGCAGGCAATTAAAAACACATTGATTTTGGTAGGCATTACGGTGCCGATCTCCACAGGTCTGGCACTGCTGATCGCGCTGGGCCTCAATTCCATCGAAAAACTGAAGAACATGTTCCAGACGATCTATTTCCTGCCTTATGTAACGAATACTTTGGCAGTTGGTCTGGTATTTATGATCCTATTTGAGAAGACCCCTTATACCGATGGTTTAGTCAATTTGATCATTAACTGGTTTGGCGGCAGTTCCATCGATTTCATCAATGGTCCCTATTGGGCGAAGATGTTTGTACTGTGTTTCTATACTGTTTGGGTGGTACTTCCCTTTAAGATCTTGATCCTTACCAGCGCACTGGCCTCGGTGGATCAGCAGTATTATAATGCAGCGAAGGTGGATGGAACTTCCAAGTTCAGAGTATTTAGAAAGATCACCCTGCCCATGATCTCGCCTACACTTTTCTATTTAGTGATCACCGGCTTCATTGGTGCATTCAAGGCGTATAGTGATGCGGTAGCTCTGTTCGGAACCAATCTGAACGCAGCGGAGATGAATACCATCGTGGGCTATGTATATGATATGTTGTACGGTGACAGTGGCGGATATCCGTCCTATGCATCGGCAGCTGCGATCATTTTGTTTGCCATCGTGCTGACCATTACCACCATTAATCTGCTGGTGAGCAAGAAGCACGTGCATTATCATTAAGGAGAACGGGCTATGAGTGAAAAATTAGATTTTGATAAAATTGAAAAAACGGCCCGCAGCCGAAAGAAAATCAGTAATTTTGTGATCTATGCTTTGCTGGGCTTGTGGGCGCTTATGGTGTTGTTTCCCTTTTACTGGATGGTTTTAACCTCTATCAAAAGCTATGGTGCCTATAACTCGGAGTATATTCCTCAGCTGTTTACGCTGTCTCCGACAATGCAGAACTATACCGAGGCTTTTACGGCTGTGCCGTTAGCTTCTTACTTTACCAACACGGTGATCTTTACCCTGGCCACCACTGCGATCATGTTGGTGGTGACGATTCTGGCGGCCTTTGCTTTTGCCCGGTTGGAATTTAGAGGAAAAGATCTCGCTTTTACGGCTTTTCTTTCGCTGATGATGATTCCCAGTGAGCTGGTGGTGATCACTAATTATGTAACCATGACGAATCTGGACCTGCGTAACACCTTTACCGGTCTGGTGCTGCCTTCGGTGACATCAGTGTTCTACATTTACCTATTGAAGGAGAACTTTGCCCAGATTCCGGACGAGTTGTATTATGCAGCTAAGGTGGATGGCACCTCTGACTTTAAGTATTTAAGACGGGTTATGGTGCCCATCTGCAAACCGACCATTGTGACCATTACGATTCTGAAAGTGATCGAGTGTTGGAACTCCTATGTATGGCCGCGTTTGATTACCGATAATGAAGCCTATTATTTGGTTTCCAATGGTATTCAGGAGATTCGGGAAAACGGTTTTGGCCGTGAAAACATCCCTGCCATGATGGCAGCGGTGGTAGTGATTTCGGTGCCGCTGATCATACTGTTTCTGATCTTCCGTAAAAAGATCATGGAGGGCGTTTCAAGGGGAGGTACCAAAGGATGATGAAGCGAATTGCAATTATACTGGCTTCGGCATTGCTTGAGTGCTGCCTGCTCAGCGGTTGTCATGGATCCAGAGGCTTAGAGGCCTTTGTCATTCCGGAGGAGTTTGATACATCCAAAGATTATGAGATCACCTTTTGGGCGAAGAACGATACCAACAAGGCACAAACGGATGTGTATAAAAAAGCCATTGAGGATTTTGAAGCGCTGTACCCCAACATTCATGTGAATTTGAAATTATATACCGACTACGGCCGAATTTACAATGATGTTATTACGAACATTTCCACGAACACCACGCCTAATGTGTGCATCACCTATCCGGATCATATTGCAACATATATGACCGGCACCAACAGTGTGGTGGCGTTGGATGAACTCTTTGCCAATGAAAAATACGGCTTGGGCGGCAGTGAGCTGTTGTTTGACTCGCCTACTCAGGAGGAGATCGTACCGCAGTTTCTGGAGGAATGTTTGATTGGCGGACAGCATTATGCGCTGCCCTACATGCGATCCACCGAGGCCTGTTACATTAATAAAACCTATGTGGAGGCGCTGGGCTACGAAGTGCCGGAGCAGCTTACCTGGGACTTCCTGTGGGAAGTGGGTGAAGCAGCCATGGCACAGAATGCCGATGGTACCTATCAGGTGAATGGGCAGAATGTATTGATCCCCATCATTTATAAGTCCACCGATAACATGATGATCCAGCTGCTAAAGCAGCAAAATGCTGGATACTCCACCTCTGAAGGCGAAATCGAGATTTTTAATGAGGTTACTGAGGAGTTTTTGTATACCATAGCAGAGCATGCTGAAAGCGGAGCCTTTTCAACTTTCAAGATTTCCAGTTATCCGGCCAATTTCCTGAATGCCGGACAGTGTATTTTTGCCATTGACTCTACGGCAGGCGCCACCTGGATGGGCTGCGAAGCACCCCTCATTGATATCAGTGAAGATAAGTTGGTACAGTTTGAAACAGTGGTGCGTCCTGTGCCACAGGTGGATCCGGAAAATCCTCAAATGATCTCACAGGGACCTTCGGTTTGTATATTTAATAAAGCAGATGAACAGGAAGTGTTGGCTTCTTGGTTATTTACTCAGTTTCTTCTGACCAATGATGTGCAGATCGGCTATGCACAAACAGAAGGGTATGTACCGGTTACTTTAAAGGCCCAGCAGAGCGAAGTATATCAGGAGTATTTAGCCCGTGAAGGCGAAGATAACGACTTGTATTATGACATTAAGCTGCAGGCTTCCAAGTTGTTGATCGAAAATACTGAAAATACCTTTGTGACCCCTGTATTTAATGGTTCTACCTCACTGCGAAATGCTGCAGGTCAGATGATTGAAAATGTGACTAAGTCAGTGCGACGTGGTGAAACCATTGATGCCGCCTATATGGAAACACTCTACGATGATGTGACCGCCTTGTACCGCTTGGACCAGGGTGGTGAGCAGAGCAGTGCCGGCGGCAAAGCAGACTTAGGAGAACTGCCGGGAATGGCGGTAGGGCTTCTTGGTGGGCTTGCGGTTGTGTGGGGACTGATCCTTTTGTATTTGCTGAGAGAACACTTAAAGAAAAAGTTGAAAAAATCCAGATAAATGTTGAAATTTGGTTGATTTTTAAAAAGTTTGCGGTATAATGTGTTTGTGCTGAGCGCACAAACTCGAAAGGAGACTAGTAAAATGAAAAAGTTTTTATCTGTACTGCTTCTTTGCGCTATGGCTCTGACCATGGTTGCTTGCGGAAGCAAAAAAGAAACTGCTAATGATGCAGATGTAAAGTCTGAAGGCGTTATGACTCATAAAGAGTACATCGCTGCTGAGCTGGATACCGATGTGGTAATCGAGACCTATGTTCAGGGCAAACAGTCCTGGTGGAATGATGCAGCTTCTCTGTATACTCAGGATAAAGATGGTGCTTACTTTGCTTACAACATCACCTGCACTGAGGAAGATTATAAAAAGCTGGAAAAGGGTACCAAAGTTAGAATTAGCGGTACCAAAGGCGAATGGGCCGGTGAAGTAGAAGTTATGGATGGCTCTCTGGAAATTCTGGACGGCAAGTATGTTGCTGAAGCTTTTGATGTAACTTCTCTGATGGGCAAAGACGAACTGATCGATCATCAGAATGAATTCGTAACTTTCAAGGGTTTGACTGTTGAAGCTTCTACCGATGCTGATGGCAACGAGGCAGCTTTCCTGTACAACTGGGATGGTTCCGGTGCAGAAGGTTCTGACAGCGACCTGTACTTCAATGCTTCTGTAAACGGCCAGACCTTCAACTTTGTAGTTGAATACTACACCTGCGATGCAGAAGGTGTTTACGGTGCTGACACCGACGTATACGAAGCAGTTCGCAACCTGCAGATCGGTGACACCATCGATATGGAAGGTTTCCTGTACTGGTACGAGGGTGCAAATCCCCATATTACTTCTGTAACTGTTAAGTAATTTAAAAGGAGCGGTTTTTGGTAACTACAGTGGTATGTTACCCAAAACCGCTCCTTTTGCGTGTAAGTCTGTGACGACATGTAATTATAATTTGAGTGTATTGCTTTGTTGTTTTCCATCAAAGCCATCAATGTTAAAACGGATATATATATGAAATCAATTTACAAGTGAAAAAGCCGCTTTTGGATGTACATACCACTGTAGTACTCCAAAAGCGGCTTTTGAATATGCATACCACTGTAGTGCTCGGAAAGTCGCATTTTGTATTTAGTAACTCCAACCTTCGCCATTGATCTCATGTGCTTGATGCACTGTGACAAAGGCTTTTGGATCATGATGATTGATGATATTAAGCAGTTCTGTGTACTGATTCATAGTGAACGAAGTCATCAGCATCTTCTTGGAGGAGCCACTGTAGCCACCTACTATATCAATGATGCTGGTGGTACGCTCAAGTTTCACAGCAATTTCCTGATTAATGGCTTCATACCGATCGGAAACGATCTGAGCAATAAAGGCCTTTGATCCGCCTAGGAAGATCTTATCAACTGCTACGGCACTGATGAGAGCAGAGGAAATACCTAACAAGGAAACCACCAAATCCTGAATCACAAACAGACCCAAGGTGATGGTAATGGCATCAATACAAAAGATGACAACGGAACTGCGCAGTTTTTTGAAGATCTTACAAATGAGAAAGGCGAAGATATCGACACCGCCGGTGGAACCGCCACCTAAGAATGTTAAAGCACAGCCGGCACCCACCAGCACGCCGCCGAACAAAGCGGCCAGCAGAATGGCAATTTCGGAATACTGGGATTGGTCGATACAGAAGATGCCATTCATAAACTGTGGATCGTAAAGCTTAGAAAACAGCGAAATGCCTATGGGATATACGATAGTTGAAATCAAGGTTTTAAGGGCGAAGTTTTTACCTAAGAAGATCAGACCAATGAAAAACAAAGTCCAGGTAATAATAGTGATCAATGTGTCGATGGAAATAAAATCCACGCCCAATAGATTATTCAAAATGATGGCAATACTGGAAATGCCTCCGCACACCAAATCAAAGGGCAGAATAAAAAGGGCCGTGCCAAAAGCTAAGATCAAGGTGCCAACCACCACTAGACCCATGTTCTTTAAAACAGGAAAAGATCGTTTGAAATCCATGATGTACCTTCTTTCGTGTTCTTTCGTATAGTATGTGTGAACTTATGAAAATATAGTATCATAGGCAAAATTAAAATGCAAGGAAATTCATGGGGCAAAGGCTGTCGAAACCTGTCGGAAATAAAATACCAAAAATTACCAGAAAATGGTTGATTTTTGAGAGAATTGGTATATAATGGTAATTGTCAAACGGAAATGTGTTTGAATCAGGAAGGAGACATAAAGGTGAGTCAAGTATCAATCGTAGTGGTAGATGACAATCGTGCATTCAGAGAGACAGTAAAAGCAACGATTGTCAAAGAAAACGATATGAAAGTGGTGGGGGAAGCCGCAGACGGTGAAGAAGCTTTAAAGATCATAGATTATGTAAAGCCGGATGTGGTACTATTGGATCTGGTAATGCCGAAATTAGATGGCATCGGTGTGATGGAAAAACTGGCACAGCGCAGTAAAACGGGGAGCAAGCCGCCGGTGGTGATCATTTTGTCCGCAGTGATCCACGATCAAATTATGCAGCAGCTTATGGCATTGGGAGCGGCCTATTATCTGGCAAAAACCTGCGAATCCACATTGTTGGTGAATCGCATTCGCCAGATGAAGGGCAATAGCCAGCAGCTGTTTCCGGCTGCGCCGGTAAAAGGACAGGGGAAGATGCAGGACCCGATTGTGGCAAAGGCTCGCAGTGTAGATGTGGAAACGGAGGTCACCAACCTGATCCACGAGGTGGGGGTGCCGGCGCATATCAAGGGTTACCAGTATCTGCGAGAGTCCATTTTGATGGCGATAGAAGACATGGATATTTTAAATGCCATCACAAAACAGCTGTATCCGGCTATTGCCAAGAAGTTCGACACCACGCCAAGCCGAGTGGAGAGGGCTATCCGACATGCCATCGAGGTGGCATGGAGTCGGGGGAAGATGGACACGTTGGAGCAGCTTTTTTCCTACAGCATCAGCATGGGGAAGGGAAAGCCGACGAATTCGGAATTCATTGCGCTTATCGCTGATAGAATGAGGCTGGAATTAAAGGCAGGATGAGATAATAGAATAAAATATGGGGAAGAGGCCGAAGCGTAGATAAAGAGAAGCTTCGGCTTCTTCATTTATTACTATGACAAGGCCTTGCACTTGTAACAGATTCGTTAAACTTCTGACTGTTCGGTTGACAAAGCCTGTCTGCCATTTTATAATGATAAGAACTGGGAGTCTGTCCTGAAATAAAAGGCTATGCTCGCAGAAATCATTGTAAGGGAGACAGGAGGAAACGTATATGACAGATGTAATCATCATTGGCGGCGGAGCCTCCGGAATGACAGCAGCTATACAAGCTGCCCATTTAGGAGTCTCCGTTTGTCTTTTAGAAAAGAAAGATAGAGTGGGTCGCAAGCTTCTAACCACTGGAAATGGAAGATGCAACCTTTCTAATCGGGATTTAGATTTTTCTCATTACCATGGCAGTGTAGCAAAGCTGCTGCCGAAGCTGTGGAAGCGGATGGATGCGCAGCGAGTGGAGGAATTCTGGCGGGAATTGGGTATCGACTATGTGGAGGGAGAAAACGGAAAAGTGTATCCCCGTAGTCTTCAAGCCGGTTCCGTGGTGAATGCCCTGCGTAGAAAGATTGAGGAACTGGGTATTGAGGTGTGCACCGAAACTCCGGTGAAGGAGATTCGGCGGATCCATCAGGGGTACCTGGTGATGACAGATAAGGAAACACTGCAGGCCAAGGCAGTGATCTTATGTGCCGGAGGCAAAGCTTACCCTAAGCTGGGTGCCGACGGTGAAGGAGCCAAGTTGGCCAAGAGTTTGAAGATGCAGGTGAATCCCCTGCGGCCGGCATTGTGCCGATTGAATCTGGACTTTCCTTATTTAAAGAGAATATCTGGCGTAAAGCTGACTATACCGATCTCGTTGTATTGGGATGGAGAGTGTCAGCAGACTTGGGAGGGTGAGGTGCTCTTTACCGACACCGGTGTCTCCGGTCCGCCGGTGCTGAATTTAAGCCGCATGGCGGGAGAGGGGCTAAGCCTCAAAAAGCCGATGGAAGTTGTGCTGGACTTGGTGCCTGAAATGGAAAGCGGAGAGTTATTTTCATATATGCTGGAGCGTATGAAGAGGCTCGGCAGCTGGACGGTGGAAGAGGCCCTGGAGGGTTGGCTTCCGAAAAAGCTGGTGCCGGTGATCCTGCTGATGGCAGAGGTGGATCGCTTGCTGGCAGCCGGCAGTTTGAATAAAAGACAAATCGGTGCTGTGTGCCGCGTGCTCAAGGCGTTTGCGGCGCCCGTTTCCGGCTTGGCCGGTTGGGAAGAAGCGCAGATCACCGTGGGTGGCATTGCTGAACGAGAGGTAACAGAACGGCTGGAAAGCCGTAAACATAAAGGCCTGTTTTTGGCGGGTGAGGTGTTGGATCTGGATGGCGATTGCGGTGGTTATAATCTGCAGTGGGCCGTGGGATCAGCGCTGATCGCAGCAGAAGAGGCAGAAAAATTTGTGAGGTTAAACTAATGAAAACAAAACAAGAAATCAGAATGGAAATGAGACAAAAACGCAACTCTTACCCCAGTGTTCAAATCGATAGCGTAAAAGTCTGGGATGTATTAGAGAGCAGCGATCTATATTGGAATGCAAAATCAATTTTCACCTATTGTTCCTTTGGTTCTGAGGTGGAGACCGTGTTCACCTTTGAGCGCATGATCAAGCAGGGTAAAAAGGTGTGCCTGCCGCGCATGATGGGTCCGCGCACCATGGAGTTTCATGAATTAGAGCATTTGAATCAGTTAGAGCGCAATCGCTTTGGTGTATATGAGCCCTCCATGTGGACACCGGTTACTACGCCGGATGCGGATTCTTTGATGCTGATCCCCGGTCTGGTATTTGATAAAAATGGTAATCGCTTAGGTTTTGGCGGTGGCTACTATGACACATATTTGGAGAAATTCCCGAACACCAAAACCATGGGCGTTTGCTTTGATTTTCAGCTGATCATGGATGAAGGCTTTGAACTGCCCATTGAGCCTACGGATCGTATGGTAGATTATATCCTGATGCCCCGCGGCATCTACGATGTGAAGAAAGGAATCATGCTTTGATCGCATATGTAAAGGGAGAACTGGTTGCAGTTGAAGAGACCAGTGTGATCATCGACAATCAAGGCATGGGGTTTCGGGTGTTCACTCCTATTCGGGAGGACCTGCTGCGCATTGGGGTTGGGAGCCAAATTAAGCTTCACACCTATATGAATGTGCGGGAAGATGCCATGATTTTGTTTGGCTTTTTACAGCCGGAGGCGTTGGCCCTGTTCAAGCAGCTGATCAATGTAAATGGCGTGGGCCCCAAATATGCGCTGGCCATTTTGACGGCCATGTCGGTGGATCAGGTAATTTTGGCGATTGCTTCTGAAGATAAGAAGGCCCTGACGAAGGTGGCCGGTATTGGCCCCAAAACGGCCGGCCGTATCATTCTGGACTTGAAAGATAAGGTGAGCTTTACTTCCGGCGGTGATTCTGCGGACATGCCCGTTTCCGGCGGAGCGCTGGAGGAGAGCAGCGTAGGGGCTGCGGCAGAAGCCGTTATGGCTCTGGTTGCCTTGGGGTATGCGCAGAGCGAAGCAGCTGCTGCTGTGAAGAAGGCAGCAAAGCCTGATATGACCGTAGAAGAAATCATCAAACAGAGCTTAAAGCAGCTATTTTAAGCGTGCTATGTCTATTGACGAGCACGTAATGGGGGAGAAAAAATGATGGATTTGGAAGAGCGCCTGGAACAATTCGGCCGATTGGTCGACACCCAGGCAAAACGCGAGGAAAAAGAGGCAGAGCGAAGCCTGCGTCCAAAGTCCTTTGAAGAATATATCGGTCAAACCGAAGTCAAAGAGAATTTGAAGGTCTTTATTTCCGCTGCCAAGCAGCGAAAAGAGGCGTTGGATCACGTTCTGTTTTATGGCCCTCCGGGGCTGGGAAAAACCTCTTTGGCTGGATTGATCGCCCAAGAGATGGGTGTGCATATTAAAATTACCACCGGCCCGGCCATTGAGCGCCCTGGTGATATGGCAGCGATCTTGAATAACCTGACCGAGGGCGATGTACTGTTCATCGATGAGATCCATCGCTTGAATCGTCAGGTGGAGGAGATCTTGTATCCGGCTATGGAAGATTTTGCAGTGGATATTATGATCGGAAAAGGCCCTTCAGCTAAATCGATCCGTTTGGATATTCCGCATTTTACGCTGATCGGAGCTACCACCCGTGCCGGTCTTTTGTCGGCACCGCTGAGGGATCGTTTTGGACTCTTGAATCATATGGAGTTTTATAAAGTGCCGGAACTGGCGCAGATCGTAACCAATTCAGCTAAGGTGTTGGAAGTAGAGATCGATCGAGAGGGCGCGGAGGAAATTGCCCGTCGTTCCCGAGGAACGCCGCGACTGGCCAATCGATTGCTTCGTCGTGTACGCGATTTTGCACAGGTAAAATTTGATGGTAAAATCGATCTGGCGATTGCCCGTCATGCGCTGGACGCATTGAAAGTGGATCCAAATGGTTTGGATGCGGTGGACCGAAAACTGCTGCTGACTATGATGGATCTGTACGGAGGCGGCCCGGTGGGTATAGACACCTTAGCAGCTTCTATTGGAGAAGATGCCGGTACCATTGAGGATGTGTGTGAACCCTATTTGATGCAGCAGGGCTTTTTGCAGCGTACGCCCCGAGGTCGTATGGTAACGCCTTTCTGCTTGGAATACTTCCACCGTACGATTCCTGGTTTTGGAAGCAAAGGAGTATCCAACGAACAGATCAGTTTATAAAACCATGATGAATCGGTGAAAGGAGAAGATCATGGCTGAAAATAAAGCGAAGGTCCTGCGAATTGCAGGACGCGACTATAAAATCCGCGGAGCGGAGTCAGAGGAACAGCTGCGCCGTGTGGAAAGCTGTTTGAATGACAAGATCGGAGAACTGAAGAAGCTCTTTTCTGTTCAAGGCATGGATTTTGAAACGATCACCATGTTGGCCGCAATCAATTTGGCGGACGACTACATAAAGGCAGAAGCAGAACTGAAACAGTTAAAACAGGTGAAGAGCAAAGCAGAAAAATTGGTAAAACGAGAGCAAAAACTAGAAGCTGAAGTGGAGCGCCTGGAAGAAGAAGTTTTGAAATTAGAATCGGAAAATCAGGATTACGCCGATCGATTGAAAAAAATCCAAAAGGGTATGGAGAAATAATGAATCATTTACCTGAAATTTTAGCACCGGCGGGCAATCTGGCCTGCCTGAAAGCAGCGGTGGCTGCCGGTGCAGATGCCGTCTATTTTGGCGGTCAAGCCTTTAATGCCCGGCGGAGTGCCGGAGGTTTTACGGCGGAAGATGTAAAGGAGGCTGTGCGCCTCTGCCGAATGCGGGGCGTCAAAACCAATTTGACGCTGAATACGCTGATCAAGCAGAGAGAATGGCCTTCTTTTCTTGCATATATCGATGAAATTTTGCCCCTGGGTATCGACAATGTGATCGTGCAGGATCCCGGTGTGGCCATGCTGGTGCATGAACGGTATCCACAGGTTGCGATCCATGCCAGTACGCAGATGGCTGTACAGGACTTAGATGGGGCATTATATTTGAAAAATCTGGGCTTTTCCCGTGTGGTATTAGCCCGTGAAGTGACCTTGGATGAGATTCGTAAGATCCATCAGGCCACCGATGTGGAGCTGGAAGTTTTTGTACACGGAGCACTTTGCTATAGCTATTCGGGCCGCTGCCTCATGAGTTCTTTCCATGGCGGCCGCAGTGGTAATCGCGGTGCCTGCGCTCAGCCCTGCCGCATGGCCTATCAGGCCGGCGGAAAAGAAGGGTATTTTATGAATCTAAAAGACCTTTGCGGCGCATACCATTTGCAGGAACTGATCGAAGCGGGCGTAGCTTCTTTAAAAATCGAGGGCCGACTTAAGAGTGAGGCCTATGTAGCCGGCATCACCGGTTACTATAAAGGATTGATGGATGAATATGCCGACAAAGGGCGTGTGCATTCCATTAAAGAGGAAGAATTGGACACGGTGAAACAGTTATTTAACCGTGGTGGTTTTACTGATGGGTATTATGTGGATAAACAACGGATGATCGAGGGCAGCAGCCCGAAACATCAGGGAATTCCGGTGGCAAAGGTAGTCGATGTAAAAAAAGGCAAAGTCACAATTCGCAGCACCAAGCCTTTGCACAGCGGTGATGAACTGGAATTTCGTGTAGGTCAGCCGCCCTATCCGACGCTGCGTTTGGCAGCTTCCATGCTGCAGGGCGAAACCAAGGCTTGCTTCTATTTGAAAGATACCGTTCAGCCCGGTACCCAGGTTTGGCGCGTAGTGGATCCGGTTCTTCAACAGGAAATCATGGAAAAGGCGGCAAAATTGCCGGAAGTATCCGTGGGCATGGCCTTTGAAGCAACCATCGGCAAACCTGCTATACTCAGTGCCTATGTGATGGACGAGCGGTTAGAGGAAACGCCCAGGGCGCAAACCATTGAAGGTCCTGTGGTGGAAGCCGCCACTGCAAGAGGGCTGACCGAAGAAGCTGTTGCCAAACAGCTAACTAAGACCGGAGAAAGCGGTTATCGGGTGCAGCAGATGGAGATGCAGCTGCAGGAAGGAAGTTTTCTGCCGGTATCGGTACTGAATCAAATGCGGCGTGATCTGCTGGAGCAACTGAGCTTTGTGGAAGAATATGAGCCGCAGCAAGAGAGTGCTTCCACGGAAGCTGAATTGGTAAAGGCACAGGGCAGAGGAGCGGATATCTGGCTTGGATTAGATAGGCCGCAGCAATGGGAAGCCTTGGCCGGTATGGATGTTGATAAAATTACGGTACTGCTACCCAATATGGAAGGCTTTGAAAGAGCAGATAAGGCTGACTTTTTGCGGCAGGCCGCAGGAAAGACTATTGTGCCTACACTTCCGATGGTGGGAAGAATGTCGCATTTGGCCTGGATGGAAAAGGAAGTGAAGGCCTGGATGGAGCTGGGTATCATAAACTTTGAGGCCAATTTGATCGGGCAGGTGGCGATGATCGAACGACTGGGCGGCCGAGTATGGGCCGGACCGGGACTGGCGGTGATGAACCGGGCTGCTGCAGCATTCTGGCAGAAGAGGGCTCAAAGCTTGATGCTGAGCTGGGAACTGACCGGCCGTGAGATGGAAGATATTGGGCGGCTGCAGGGCGCATATTGGATGGCCTATGGTCGGATTCCTTATATGGTGTCGGAACAGTGCATTTATAAAGAGGCACGGGGCTGCGGAAAACGGGAAGAAGGACGCTTGATTCAGCTGAAGGATCGTAAAGGCGAGCAGATGACAGTACGCAGTCACTGTAAGCTATGCTATAGCGAGATCCTTTCTGAAAAGCCGTTATATTTGTTAGGCAAAAAGGCGCCGACGCCTCATGCGCGCATCCAACTGACGTTAGAGGAAAGCGAGCAGGTGCAGGAACTTTGGAGCGCTTATTTAGAAGAAAGGATGCCTGCCTTTGGTGTGCAGGTTGGACATTGGGATAAGGGGGTGGATTGATGTTTCAAATGATGGTGTTAGTGTCAAAATACGTGTATTTGTTTTTGCTGGTATTGTTTGCTGGCATTGGATACTTTGTATATTGGCGCAAACCTTCGGCCAGTGTGTGTAAGGAAATGTATTCTTACCAGGCTGGTGTGATCGTTTTGTTTAATCTGCTTTCTTGTATTTTGATCGTACTCAAGGAATGGACGGAGACGATTCCTTGGGAGACGATGACGACGCTGTTGTTATATGCAGGGGTAATGTTTGGGATGTATGTGTTACTGCTGACGCTGCACAGGCATACAAATCGATTGCTTTGGAATTGTGTATATATGCTGCTGAGCGTGGGTTTTATTACCCTGTGGCGATTGGATCCGGAAACGGCCAAGGCACAGGTGTATTGGATCGCCGGCGGTTTTGCAGTTGTCAATGTGGTTATGCTATTCTTTAGAGGGCGCTGGATCTGGAAAATTCCGCCCATCGTATTTATGGTGGTAAGTGCGGGGTTGATCATACTGCCCTTTGTGTTCCCGAGTGCCGCCAATGGCTCATTGAACTGGGCCAACATTTCTGGCTTTGTGTTCCAACCTTCGGAATTTGTAAAACTCACCTTTGCCTTTTTTATTGCAGTGGTGTACACGAAGCAAAAAAAGCTTTCATCCCTAATTCAGGCAGCGGTGATGGCCGGCTTTATGATGTTGGTACTGCTAGTGCAAAATGATCTGGGTGCGTTGCTGATTTTTGGAATATTGACCTGGATGATGACCTATGATTATCTGGATCGGGCGATTGTGCTTTGGGGCGGATGCATTGGCATTGTGATCGGTGCTGTGCTGGCTTATAAATTTGTGGGCCATGTAACCGTACGTTTTGATATTTGGATGGATCCGTGGGCCGATATTAATGGCGGTGGATATCAGATCGCACAGAGCCTATTTGCCATCACCAGCGGCGGTTGGATGGGAACCGGTTTGTATCAGGGCTCGCCCGGTTACATACCGGCACGGACTACCGATATGATCTTTTCGGCAATTTCCGAGGAGTTTGGCGCGATATTTGCAATCGTGCTGCTGCTGATTTATTTGCTGATGTTTTTGTTTGTTATGGAAACGGGGCGCAGAGAAAAAAATACCTTCCGCCGAAATTTACTGGTGGCCTTTGGTATTTTGTTTATGTCCCAAACCTTTATTATTGTGGGCGGTGTGATCAAATTGATACCGCTGACGGGTGTTACCCTGCCGTTTATTAGTTACGGCGGAAGTTCGCTATTGTCGAACTTTATTACGATTGGAATTATTGAAGCTGTGATCCGGCTGTACCGGATGGACCGAGAGGAGGCAAGGCAGCGTGAACAGCGAAGAGAGGAAGAAGAGTGGGAGGCCTACTACGCAGCCGTCGCAGCGCAGCAGGCAAGGCAGCGTGAGCAAACAGAACGCAGAGCCTCGGCGTACGGGCATCAGAGCGCAGGCTCAGCCTCGTCAGCCGGTCAAAAAGCAAGTGGAAAGCCAAAGAAAAAAGGTGCCATCCGGCCCTTCGAATTTGACGATCCATTCTAAAAATGATCGCACTTTTAAGGTGATCAAGGCTGTGTTCGTGCTGTTGGCGCTATCGCTGATTGCATGGATGGGACGGCTGATGATCGTGGAAAGAGAAGAAATCAGCAGCAATGCATATAATCCAAGACTGAATGATGAAGAGCAAACAGTGCTCCGTGGAGCTATACTGGCCGCCAACGGGGAAACCCTGGCGTATTCGGAAATTCAGGAAGATGGCAGTCAGCGCAGAATATATCCGTATGGAGAAACGGTTGCTCATGTGACCGGCTATGTGGGACACGGTAAAGCCGGCTTGGAGGAAGCGATGAATATGCAGCTGCTGGAAGCTCCGGATTTGCTGGATACTTTGAAAAGTTGGGCTAACGAGGAGGCTGTTAGTGGAAGCAGTGTGGTGACCACCATCGATTTGGACCTGCAGCAGTTCATTTATGAGCGGTTAGATGGATATAAGGGGGCGGTGGTGATTACGGAACCTTCCACCGGAAAAGTGAAGGCTTTAGTTTCAACGCCATCATATGATCCGGAAGATATTATCGATAACTGGGATAATATTGCAGCAAATGAAGATAGTCCTTTGTATGCAAGAGCGACACAGGGGTTATATCCGCCGGGATCCACATTTAAAATTTTGACGGCTTTGACCATGTACCGTGAAATGCCGGATTATGAAGAATACTCCTATGATTGTTGGGGAGCTTTATCGATTGGTGATGAACTTCTTCATTGTGCGGGGGAATATGCCCATGGGTATATGGGTCTGCAGGATGGATTTGCTTATTCGTGCAATGGGTATTTTGCCGGAGCAGGTGTCGAGATGGGAGGAGATGCCCTAAGAGAAACTGCTGACTATGTGCATATGGGTGATTCTTTTGATTTTGAACTGCCGCAAAGTGTGTCCAGCGTGGTGGTTCGCAGCGACGATAGTGATGGCTTGATCGCACAAACGGCGATCGGTCAGGGTGAAACACAAATGACACCTTTCATGCTGAATATGTTGACCTGTTCCATTTCTAATGAAGGTATTTTATATACTCCCTATTTGGTGGACCGTATTACAGATGTAAAGGGCAACCAAATTGAAAAGAATCTGCCTAAACTTTGGGGTACGCTGATGAAACCGGATGAAGCCGAGTATTTGGAAGAGTTAATGGCCGGAGTAACAGAGTACGGAACTGCCTATGGACTTTGGTATGAAGCCTGTGATGTGTATGGTAAAACCGGAACTGCACAGGTGGATGGCGGCGAAGATCATTCATGGTTTACCGGTTATACAAAGGTGGATGGAAAGGCGGATCTGGCGATTACAGTATTAATTGAAAATGGCGGTTCCGACAAAAAGGCAGTGCCGTTGGCGCAGGAGATTTTGACATTTATTTATGGATATTGAAAGCAGTAAACGATTGCTGGAAAATATGTAAGAATCTTGTAAAACTTAATAGGCGTTTTATTGACGGCTTGAGAAAAGGGTGCTATACTGATAGCATCCTTTTTTATGCAGGGAGGTGAGATGTTGAGAAAAGGATTTACAAAATGTATCACTTTTGTACTTGCAGCCGCCTTCCTTTTATCTTCAGTAGCAGCTGTGCCAGCTATGGCCGGTGAACTGGAAGAAAGTGAGATCGACTCACAAGTACAAAGCAACAACACAGAAGCGGTAGAAGACGAAGAAGAGAGCAAAGCTGAAAGTAGTGAAATTTCCGAAGAAAGTAAAGAAAAAAACAGTGAAATTTCCGTAGACAACAACGCAGATTCCAACGCAGCAAACATCCCTGAACAAAATACTGAAAGCAGCTCGAATCCGAATGAAGAAGAAACCGCTGGAGGTGAATCCTCCAAAAGCGATGAATCCGATAATGCAGCGGTGGAAGAAAGTAAGGCACTTGAATCGGAAAGCAGTCAAATGGAATCTTCTGTAATGGAAGATAGCAATGTGGAAGAAAGCAAGGATGACGAAGAGGAAGACGATGAACTTCAGCAGATCGCAGAAGAAAACATGGAAGCCATTTCGTTGTTTAGCAACTCCAATGCCAGACTGTTATCCATGAATGCCGGCATTTCTTTATTATCGGCAGGGGCAAATGACTCTAACATGGGTTTGGCGCCCGGTATTCAATTTCAGAAATTTGAAATTCAGTACAACAAATATCCGACAAACACAGTCGAATATATCGTGATTCATGATACAGGCAACACGAAACCTGGCTCCAATGCGATGTCGCACTACGAGTATTTCAAGGGCGGCGATCGGGATGCCAGTGCTCACTATTTTGTAGATGATCGTCAGGTAGTTCAGATCATCGACGATAGTGAAGGTTCCTGGCATAGCGGCGTGAAATATAAAACACCGGCAACACCGATTAGTAATCAAAACTCCATTGGTATTGAAATGTGTATCAATTCCGATGGCAATTACAATCAGGCAATGAAAAATACCATTGATTTGACCGCATATTTGATGTGGAAATACAATCTGGATATGGATCATGTGGTTCGTCATTATGACGCCAACGGTAAAATATGTCCGCTGACAATGTCAGAAAACGGTTGGGCTGATTGGTACGAGTTTAAAGCAGCAGTGCAGGCAAAACGAAATACGTACACCGGACAGTACTCAGGTGATGAGAAACAGGAATCCGATGAAGGCGTGCACTACAGTAATGCAATTATGGGTGCTTCCACTTTGAGTGCGGAAGCCATGGTTGCTCATTTAACTGACAAAAACCCGGAAATTACAAAAGATTATGCAGCCCGTGTAGCAAATGCCTATTTGACTATCAGTCAGTATTATGGAATCCGTGGTGACATTGCCTTTTTCCAGGCAATGCTGGAAACCGGAAACCTGAAATACGGTGGTGAAGTAGACGTAAGTTACAACAATTTCTGTGGTATGAAGGCCCACGGAGATACAGAAGAAAAATACGATTATGCCAAGTTTGCAACGGTAGAGGAAGGTGTAGAAGCGCATCTGCAGCATATTTACTGCTATGCCAGCACGCAGCCTTTGCCGTCGGGACGAAAGCTGGTTGACCCTCGTTTTTACGATTGGCTGCGCGGCAGATCTACCACATGGGAAGGTCTGAGCGGCATTTGGGCACAGCCGGGATATGATCCCAATGAGTATGCAAGTTTGGAGGAAGCGCAGGATAAACACGGCACCTACGGTGATATCATTATTAGAATGTATGCCTCCGCAGGTGGTACTAATGTGCAGACCGGACCTGCGATTCGTGGAAGTGTTGGATCGGTAGCAGAGGATAACTATTGGGATTCTCCGATCTATACCGGTCCTGCAGCAGGAACCCGTAGCGTGCTCCGGCTTGGACAGACTGGTTCCGATGTGAAAGAGTTACAGGGATATCTGAAAACCATTGGCTATACTTATGTTGAAGTGAATGGTACCTTCGACAAGAATACCGAACGTGCGGTATTGGATATCCAGAAAAAGAACGGATTGGATGTGGACGGAATCGTCGGAGAATATACTTGGACAGCCGTAATCAATACCTATGTTAACGTCATTTTGGCACAGAATGGTAAAGATGTATATCCCGATCCCGGTCTAAATAATGGAGATGTACCCGATTCTGATCAGATCTCTGATGGAAAGGGCGAATCTTCCGGTACTACAACGACTCCCCAGCCTACCAAACCGGTTGTTCCGGTCATTTCGGTAAGTGGCAGAAGCATGGTTTATAACGGTTGCTCCGGCGGCGATGTAAAAGCTTTGCAGCAGTTGTTGAATCGTTTGGGCTATGGTCTGGCTGAAGACGGTATCTTCGGCGGTGGTACCGATGCGGCAGTACGAGACTTTCAGGCAAAGAACGGACTTGATGTAGATGGTTACGTGGGTTCTGCTTCCTGGAAGGTACTGGGTGAAAAGGGCAATGCAGGCGCCAGTACCGGCAGCACCGGTTCTTCCGGAAGCAGCACAGGCAGTTCTGCAAATAGTGGATCCAGCGGTAGTAGTTCCAACAGTAGTTCCAGCGGCAGCAGTTCCGGCAATAGCGGTGCAGCAACCGGTACCGGTATTTCTGTTACCGGCCGCAGCATGGTTTCCTATGGATCCAGCGGAGCGGATGTAAAAGCTCTGCAGCAACTTTTGAATATTTTGGGCTACGGCCTTGTAGCTGATGGAATCTTCGGCGGCGGTACAAATTCTGCCGTTATGAATTTCCAGTCTAAGCAGGGCTTGGTAGTAGATGGTTATGTAGGTTCTGCCACCTGGGCAGCGCTGGGTAAGGCCTGCGGCAGCAGCAATGCTTCCGGCAGCACCGGCAGCAGCTCCACCGGCAGCGGTACTTCTGCTAGTACCGGTAGTTCGAATACGAACGTTTCTACTTCCGGAAGACCTACTGTATCTTACGGTGATTCCGGTTCTAATGTAACAGCTCTTCAGCAGCTCCTGAACAAACATGGTTACGGACTGGTTGAAGACGGAATCTTTGGCGGCGGCACTGCAGCAGCGGTTCAAAAATTCCAGGCTAGTCAAGGTCTGGTGGCTGACGGTATTGTTGGTCCTCTTACCTGGGCAAAACTTTAAAATTAAACTCGAAGGAAAAACTGCATCAAACAAACATACCGGTTTTCATCGCAGCAAACACACATCTAAATGGGTTTTCTAAGAGTGAATACGTGAAAAAATACATCTTCGCTGATCATGGCATTGGCGAAGATGTGTTTTTTTATGAAGGTTTGTGCTAGGAAAAACAGTTGTAAAAAAAGAAAAATAGAGGTATACTTAAAAAAGACTATTTTGACTGTGATGGAGAGGAGCTTTTTATGGAAATCCAAAATTATACTCTGATCGAACAACAAGAAATTAAAGAATATAAAGCGACCGGCTATGTGTATCGTCATAATAAGACGGGAGCTAAGGTGTTTTATTTGTATACTCCGGAAGATGACAACAAGGTGTTTAGCATCAGCTTTTGTACGCCTCCGGCGAATAATGAGGGAATTCCTCATATTCTGGAACATTGCGTGCTGAATGGTTCACGCAAATTCCCGGTGAAGGAGCCCTTTGTAGAACTCATCAAGGGTTCGCTGAATACCTTCTTAAATGCTATGACCTTCCCGGATAAAACCATGTTCCCGGTGGCGAGCCGAAATGAACAGGACTTTATGAATCTGATGGATGTGTATTTGGATGCCGTGCTGCATCCGAATTTGCGGCATGATCCTTTTATTTTAAAACAGGAGGGCTGGCACTACGAGTTAGAATCTGCAGAGCAGGAGATTCAGTACAAAGGTGTGGTATATAATGAAATGAAGGGAGCCTTTTCCTCTGCGGAGACGGTACTGGGCGATGTGACCGATAAGGCTTTGTATCCCGACAGCCCCTACGCGATGAGTTCCGGCGGTGATCCGGATTATATTCCCGATTTGACCTACGAAGAGTTCCGCGGCTTTCATGAAAAATATTATCATCCGGTGAACAGTTTTGTGTTCTTCTATGGTAATGGCGATATGAAAAAACATATGGCCTTTTTGGATGAAGCATATTTGCAGGAATTTGAACCCTCTGATGCTACAGCTGAAATTCCGCTGCAGCCCGGTTTCGATGCCATTCGAGAGGTAGAAAAGACCTATGCGCTGGCTGAGGGTGAGAGCACAAAACAGAAAACATTTTTGAGTTATAATTTGGTGGTTGGCAAATCTACAGATCCCATCAACTATTATGGCTTGGACATGCTGGCTCAAATGCTGGGCGGCTGTGAATCTGCACCGGTGAAGACAGCACTTTTGAAGGCCGGCATTGGTAAGGAAGTATATGCCACTGCAGATTGCAGCATTCTGCAACCTGCCATTAGCTTTGTGGCAAAGAATGCAGAGGCTGAGCAAAAGGATGAATTCGTACGTATCATTCGCGAAACCCTGCAGGATATTGCCGCTAATGGTTTTGATCCTAAATTGGTGGAAGCTACTTTAAACAGTACCGAATTCACCCTGCGTGAGAGCAATTACGGCTCCATGCCTAAGGGTCTCATGCTGAACATTTCCGCCATGGATAGCTGGCTTTACGGCGAGAGTCCCATGAAGCTGCTGCCCTATGAGGAACCCTTGCGAATCATTCGCAGTACTCCAAGATTCTTTGAAAATATGATTCAGGAGTGTCTGCTGAATAATACCCATGGAGCAATGGTAGTTTTGAAACCGGAACCCGGTCTTAATGCAAAGGTGGAGCAGGCAGTGCGCGAAAAACTTGCTGCCTATAAAGCCGGGCTTACGCCCGAAGAGCTGGCGGCTTTGGTGCAGGATACCAAAGATATTCAGGCTCGCCAGCAAAGCGTGGATTCGCCGGAGGCTCTGGAGAAGCTGCCGCTGCTGAAAAAGGAAGATATCGATGCCAAACAGGCTGTATATGTGGCTCAGCAAGAAGAATTTGGTGGTCGTCCAGCCTATGTATATCATGACTTTACCAATCAGATCGCATATTTGACTTTGAATTTTAATATGAACTACGTGCCTGCCGAGGAACTTCCCTATGCCGGATTGTTGGCATCGGTGATTGGTATGATGGATACAGAGAATTACACCTATGCACAGCTTGATAATGAAATCGGTTGTCGCTTGGGTAATTTGAGTACCGATATCCGTATGTTGGAAAAGATCGACGGAAGCTTTGTGCCGTATTTCTATATTGCTTCTAAATATTTGGTAAAAGAGAATCAGGCGGCCTTTGATTTGATGGAAGAAGTACTGCTGCGTACCCGCATGGATGACTTGGAACGCCTTGGTGAAATCGTTGCAGAAGAGCGTTCTCATTTGGAAAAGACCATGATGCGTGCCGGTCATAGTGTTGCCGGTAATCGTGTTCTGTCCTATTTCTCTCCGGTAATGGCTTATCGTGAGAAGCTCAGCGGTGTGGATTTCTATCAGTTTATTAAAGATTTGGACGATCACTTCGATGAGAAGGCAGAGCAGACCATTCAGCACATGAAGAAAGTGCTTAAGATGATCGTATGCCGCGAAAATCTGTCGGTACGACTGACCTGTGAAGAGGCAGACAAAGCTGTAGTGAAGGACGCTGCTTTGGTACTGATGGAACGTTTACCTCAGCTGCGCAGCGAAGAGGCCAGCAAAGAGATCGTTCGCATCGAACCGGAAGTAAAGAATGAAGCCTTCATCACTTCCGGAAAGGTTCAGTATGTGGCAAGAGCCGGTCGCTTTACCCTGCCTTATCATGGCAGCATGGTGGTAATGGGACATATCTTGTATTCTGATTATTTGTGGTCACAAGTGCGCGCTCAGGGTGGTGCCTATGGCTGTTTCCAACATCTGGACCGCATGGGCCGGGTATACCTGGTGTCCTATCGTGATCCCAATCTGGATCGTACGGTAGATGTATTTAATCAGGCAGGACCTGCCATGGAACAATTTGAATGTAATGAACGTGAAATGACCAAATATATCATTGGTGCCATTGCCGGTCTGGATCCGGTTCGTACTCCTTCTATGAGGGGTGCTGCAGCCAACGATCGTTTGGAAATGGGCTATACCCCTGAAATGCTGCAGCAGCTGCGGGATGAAGTACTGGCTACCACACCGGAAAAGGTGCGTGAATGTGCAAAAGCTTTGACACAGGCCATGCAGGAACCCTTTATTTGCGTTCAGGGATCGGAAGAAAAGATCAAGGCAAATGCTGCTTTGTTTAGCAATACGATTACTTTATTTTAATAAAATCATTAGGAGAAAAAATGACAAAATCTGGCTTTATTTCATTGATTGGTCGTCCCAATGTGGGCAAATCTACGCTGATGAATCAGCTGCTGGGAGAGAAGGTGGCTATCACCTCTAACAAACCTCAAACCACCCGTAACCGAATTCAGGGTGTATACACAGAAGGAGATGGACAGATCGTGTTCATTGATACCCCCGGTATTCATAAACCGGTGCATAAACTGGGTGAATACATGGTGGAAGCTGCTACTCGATCCATTGGCGATGTAGATATGGTTATGCTGTTGGTAGAGCCGGGTCATCCCCGCCAGGGAGATCTGGAGATCATCGAACGCCTGAAAAAGCAGCATGCAGAGGTAATTCTGGTAATCAATAAAGTGGATACGATCACAAATGATGGTTTGCTGCAGACGATTGCTGAGTTTAAAGATCTGTATGAGTTTGAACACATCGTGCCTGTTAGCGCCAAAACCGGTAAAAATAAAGAAGAGCTTTTGAAGGTGCTCATGGAGCAGCTGCCGGAAGGTCCGTTCTTCTTCCCGGATGATATGCTGACCGATCAGCCGGAGCGTCAGCTGGTAGCAGAACTGATCCGAGAAAAGACTCTGCATCTGCTGCAGAAAGAAATTCCTCACGGTATTGCTGTGGTGATCGATACCTTTAATGAGCGTGAAGAAAAGGAAATCATCGATATTGATGCTACCATCATCTGCGAAAAGAACAGCCACAAACCGATCATTATTGGTAAAGGCGGTCGTACTTTAAAGGAAATTGGCTCCAGAGCCCGCGTGGATATTGAAAGCATGCTGGGCATTAAAGTCAATTTGCAGATCTGGGTCAAGATCAAAGAACGTTGGAGAGACAGTGACTTTTTGATCAAGAACTTTGGCTTCGATAAAAAAGAACTGTAATCCAAGTGTGAAATCAGAAAGAACGGTGCTATGAAAGAACGCAAAGTCAGGGGGCTGATCATCAAAGAAGCCCCCATGGGCGACAAAGATAAACGCCTTGTGATGCTGACCCGGGAAATGGGTAAGATATCGGTAATCGCTAAGGGTGCTTTGTCAGCGAAGAGTAAGTGGGCTGCCACCTCGCAGGTGTTCTGCTATGGTGATTATGTGCTTAGCAAGGGGCAAACTTTTTATTACATAAAAGAGGCTCAGCTGATCGAAGCCTTTTTTTCCCTTCGTCAAAATCTGGACAGGTTGGCCTATGCCACCTTTATGCTGGAAGTGGCAGAAACCCTAACGCTGGACGGAACCGAAAATCATGATCTAATGAGGCTTCTGTTGAGGGGGCTTATGTTCATGAGTAAAGCGGCAGAAGGAAATGAAAGTTTGGTAGCCGACGCCTTTGTTTGGCGGGTGCTGGCGGAGAACGGATTTTATCCGGAATTGGATCATTGCCGTTGCTGCGAACGGGATCTTCTATCTTTGGCGCCCGGTGCCGATCCGGCAAGGCCGGAGATCGTTTTCGATTTTGTGTTGGGTGGTTTGGTTTGCGGCCTGTGTCATGGATCCGGAAGCGGCACGCGCCTCAGCAGCGGGGCCCTGCGGGCACTCCGCTATATTTTAGAGGTTCCTCAGGAAAAAGTATATTCTTTTGCCGCAGAAGAGGAGATTCGCAGACAACTTGACGAAGTTTGCATGGGCTATTTGCTGCATCAAACCGAAAAGCGATATAATAGCTTGGATTTTATCGTAAATTTAAGGCGGTAACCTTGACAGTTGCCGTTTCTTTTGTTATACTTGCGTATGATACTTAACATGGAAGGAATGTGTAAAGTTGGAAAAGACGATGGAGAAAATCGTAGCTCTGGCTAAAGCGCGCGGCTTTGTATATGCCGGTTCCGAAATTTACGGCGGCTTAGCTAATACTTGGGATTACGGTCCCTTGGGTGTAGAGCTTAAGAATAATGTTAAAAAGGCTTGGTGGGATGCGTTTATCGCTAAGAATCCCTACAACGTAGGTATGGACAGCGCCATCCTGATGAACCCTGAAACTTGGGTTGCTACCGGCCATGTTGGAAGCTTCAGCGATCCTATGATGGATTGTAAGGCTTGTAAGGCTCGTTTCAGAGCAGACAAGCTGATCGAAGATTATATGTTTGAAAATGGGTTGACCCCCGAAACTCCTCTGGATGGTTGGACCAATGAAGAGATGGAGCAGTACATTGCAGAGAAGGGCATTGTATGTCCCACCTGCGGCAAGACTGACTTCACCGGTATCCGTCAGTTTAACCTGATGTTCAAGACCTTCCAGGGTGTTACGGAAGATGCAACTTCCACCGTATATCTGCGTCCCGAGACTGCACAGGGTATTTTCGTAAACTTCAAGAATGTACAGCGTACTACCAGAAAGAAGATTCCCTTTGGTATCGGTCAGATCGGTAAGAGTTTCCGTAACGAAATTACTCCCGGTAACTTCACCTTCCGTACCCGTGAGTTGGAGCAGATGGAACTTGAATTCTTCTGTGAACCCGGTACTGATTTGGAGTGGTATAAATATTGGAAAGAGTTCTGCTTTAACTGGCTGCTGCGCCTGAATATCAAAGAAGAAAATCTGCGTCTGCGCGACCACAGCCCCGAGGAGTTGGCATTCTATTCCAGAGGTACTTCCGATATCGAATACACCTTCCCCTTTGGTTGGGGCGAGCTGTGGGGTATCGCTGACCGTACCGATTACGACTTGATGCGTCATCAGGAGCATGCAAAGGCTGATATGACTTACTTCGATCAGCAGCAGAACAAGAAATATGTTCCCTACTGTGTAGAGCCCTCTTTGGGTGCTGACCGTGTAACTCTGGCATTCTTGTGCGAAGCTTATGATGAAGAGCAGGTTGGTGAAAATGATGTACGTACTGTATTGCATTTCCATCCCGCTCTGGCACCGGTTAAGATGGCTGTACTGCCTTTGTCCAAGAAACTGGGCGAGAAAGCAGAAGAGCTGTATGCAATGCTGTCTGAGCATTATAATGTTGAATATGATGATGCCGGAAGTATTGGTAAGCGTTATCGTCGTCAGGATGAGATCGGAACTCCGTTCTGCTTGACTGTTGACTTTGACACTTTGGAAGATGGTTGTGTAACGATCCGTCACCGTGACAGCATGGAGCAGGAGCGTATCGCAATCGACCAGCTGCTGAATTACTTCAGCGATAAATTTCGTTTTTAATTGCTCTTCACTCCGGTGATGGCATTTAAATAAAAAACAACAAATACTTTTAGGAGGTTGATTCTTAATGAGTCACAAGTTTGTTTACCTGTTCTCTGAAGGCGATGCAAGCATGCGTGAGCTCTTGGGTGGTAAAGGTGCTAACCTGGCTGAGATGACCAAGATTGGTCTGCCTGTTCCCCAGGGTTTCACCGTATCCACTGAGGCTTGTACCCAGTATTATGAAGATGGCAGAAAGATCAACGATGTAATCCAGGCACAGATCATGGAAGGCATCGATAAGATGGAAGGCATCACCGGTATGAAATTCGGTGATAAAGAAAATCCCCTGTTGGTTTCCGTACGTTCCGGTGCTCGTGCATCCATGCCCGGTATGATGGATACTATCCTGAACTTGGGTCTGAATGAAGAAGTAGTAGAAGTTATGGCTGCAAAGTCCGGTAATCCCCGTTGGGCTTACGACTGCTACAGACGTTTCATCCAGATGTACTCCGACGTTGTTATGGAAGTTGGTAAGAAATACTTCGAACAGCTGATCGATGAAATGAAAGAAGCTAAGGGTGTTACTCAGGATATCGAGCTGACCGCTGATGACCTGAAAGAACTGGCTCGTCAGTTCAAAGAAGAATACAAGAACAAAATCGGTAAAGACTTCCCTGCTGATCCTAAAGAGCAGTTGATGGGTGCAGTTGAAGCTGTATTCCGTTCTTGGGACAACCCCCGTGCAAACGTATACCGTCGTGACAACGATATTCCTTATTCTTGGGGTACCGCTGTTAACGTACAGATGATGGCTTTCGGTAACATGGGTGATGACTGTGGTACCGGTGTTGCATTTACTCGTGATCCCGCTACCGGTGAGCCCGGTCTGATGGGTGAGTTCCTGGTTAACGCTCAGGGTGAAGACGTAGTAGCCGGTGTTCGTACTCCCATGCCCATCGCTGAGATGGCTGAGAAGTTCCCCGAGGCTTTCGCTGAGTTCCAGAAAGTATGCGCTATCCTGGAAGATCACTATCGTGATATGCAGGATATGGAGTTTACTGTACAGGCTGGTAAGCTGTACATGCTGCAGACCCGTAACGGTAAGAGAACCGCTAAGGCTGCTCTGAAGATCGCTTGTGATCTGGTTGAGGAAGGCATGATCGATAAGAAGCAGGCTGTTGCTATGATCGATCCTCGTAACCTGGATACCCTGCTGCATCCTCAGTTCGATACCAAGGCTCTGAAGGCTGCTACCCCCGCTGGTCGTGGTCTGGGTGCTTCTCCCGGTGCTGCTTGCGGTAAAGTAGTATTCACCGCTGAAGACGCTGAAGAGTGGAACAACCGTGGCGAGAAAGTAATTCTGGTACGTCTGGAGACCTCTCCTGAAGATATTACCGGTATGAAAGCTTCTCAGGGTATTTTGACCGTTCGTGGTGGTATGACCTCTCACGCTGCTGTAGTAGCTCGTGGTATGGGTACCTCCTGCGTATCCGGTTGTGGCGAAATCATTATGTACGAAGAGAACAAGAAGTTCACTTTGGCTGGCAAGACCTACAATGAAGGTGACTTCATCTCCATCGACGGTTCTACCGGTAACATCTATGATGGTATCATCCCCACTGTTGACGCTGAAATCGCTGGCGAGTTTGGCCGCATCATGGCTTGGGCTGATGAGTTCAGAACTCTGAAAGTTCGTACCAATGCTGATACTCCCGCTGACGCTAAGAAGGCTCGTGAACTGGGTGCTGAAGGTATTGGTCTGTGCCGTACCGAGCATATGTTCTTCGAGGCTGATAGAATTGCTGCTTTCCGTGAGATGAACTGCTCTGATACCGTGGAAGAGAGAGAAGCTGCTCTGGCTAAGATCCTTCCCTATCAGCAGGGCGACTTCGAGGCTCTGTACGAGGCTCTGGAAGGCTATCCTGTATGTATCCGTTTCCTGGATCCTCCGTTGCACGAGTTCGTTCCCACTGAGGAAGCTGACATCGCTGCTCTGGCTCAGGCTCAGGGTAAGACTGTTGAAGATATCAAGAATATCATCACCAGCCTGCACGAGTTCAACCCCATGATGGGTCATCGTGGCTGCCGTCTGGCTGTTACCTATCCTGAAATCGCTAAGATGCAGACCGCTGCTGTTATCCGCGCTGCTATCAACGTGAAGAAGAATCATCCCGATTGGAACATCGTTCCCGAGATCATGATTCCTCTGACCGGCGAAGTTAAGGAATTGAAGTTCGTTAAGGACGTAGTAGTTGCTACCGCTGATGCTGAGATCGCTGCTGCTGGTGCTGACCTGCAGTACGAAGTAGGTACCATGATGGAAATTCCCAGAGCATGTCTGACCGCTGATGACATTGCTAAAGAAGCTGAGTTCTTCTGCTTCGGTACCAACGACTTGACCCAGATGACCTACGGTTTCAGCCGTGATGATGCTGGTAAGTTCTTGAACGCATACTACGATGTTAAGATCTTCGAAAACGATCCCTTCGCTAAACTGGACCAGACTGGTGTAGGTAAGCTGATGGATATGGCTGTAACTCTGGGTAAGAAGGCTCGTCCCGAAATTCACTGCGGTATCTGTGGTGAGCACGGTGGTGACCCCGTATCTGTTGAGTTCTGCCACAAGATCGGTCTTGACTATGTATCTTGCTCTCCCTTCCGTGTTCCGATCGCTCGTCTGGCTGCTGCTCAGGCTGCTATCAAGGAAGCTAAATAATTTGGCAATTTATTGCTGAATTAACACATTAAAATGTATTCGCCCACATTATCGAAAGATAGTGTGGGCGTTTCTATTTCGTTGCAAATATTTTTTTAAAATGATATAATGTGATATAAGACTGTACGAAAGCGAGAAAGCAAGATGAAAATTCAAATTTCTAAAAAAGTGATATGGACCTGTGGGCTGGCATTTTTGTTGGCCATTTTGATTGGGCTTACTTGCTCCCTGCTGTTACATAACATTGGAAGTATTTTGCGTGGAGCAGAAGGACTATTAGGAAACGATGCAAAAACTTTTGGTCGTATTTTCGATCAGCTGAAAACAGCAGAAGTCGGACTGCCTTCGGTGCTGCTTTTAATTCTGTGCTGGCTGGAAATGGCAGGAGTGCTGCGCTTCGTATGTGGAAAAAAGGGGACTGTCTTATCCAAAAAGAGCCGAATCCTTCGTGGAGTTGGAATTGCAGTACCGGCTTTATTCGGTATAGTATTGATTATGGTAGTTACACTTTGGTTTACCGATGTGAATGAAATTCGTTTTGGCACGGTGATCCAATTTTTATATGATGCGATACAGCATGGTGTGTTTTAAGGGGGGAATGAAGAATGAAATTTACTTTGCTTAAAAACCTGTCTTCCCGTATGATCTGCATGTTAGTATTACTCGGTGTAGTGGGTGCAATGCTGGTAGGCTGTAGCGAGAATGACGGGATAGAGGTATATCGTACACAAGATCAGCTGCAAGGTGAATTGCAGTGGACCATGGGCTTTGGCCGTTGCGAGATTCCAATGCCGGAAGATGATTCACAGCCTTATTACATTGCCGGTTATAACAATGGTTGGGAGCCTGCCGGAGTGCTGGATCTGTGTAATGCACAGGCGGTATGGATGGATGCCGGAGCCGGCGGCATATTGCTGATTGGTGTGGACTGTGTGGGCTTGGCCAATCCTGTGGTAGAAGAAATTCGAAGCCGACTGGAAGAACTGTGCGAAGAAACCGGCTGTACTGCTGTGAATGTATATGCTACCCATGATCATGCCGGTGTCGATACCTTAGGTCTTTGGGGTCCGACCATGGTGGATGGTAAAAACGATGAATACATGGAAAATGTGATCAATGCAGCTGTGGAGGCGGCCTGTGAAGCAGCAGAGAACCGGACTGAAGGTAAGCTGTATTATGGAAGTGTGGATACAGAGCCTCTGGTTCCCATGCTGCGCGATTCGCGGTATCCGCTGATCTACGATGCGTATCTTCATCAGCTTCGCTTTGAACCCTTAGAAGAAACAGAAGCGGGAATTCGTATGTATATTTACGGAGCCCATGCTGAAGCGCTGCGAGGCAGTAATGCAATGATCAGCCGTGATTTTCCCGGCGTTATGTGCGATATGATCGAAGAAGAAACCGGAGATCACGCCATGTTCATGCCCGGTGCGATCGGCGGTTTGCTCATGACGAAGGAATTTACGATTTTCGCTGAGGAAAACATGCTCGTTACTGCACATAGAATGGTCAGCTTTGCTTTATCCATTGAAGAGGAAGAAGAAATCCTTCCGAATCTGCAGTATGCTCGTACAGAGTTTGAAGTGCCCATGGATAATACCGGATATTTGTTTTATAAATTCCTGGGCGTATTGGAGAATGAAATCAGCAAAGGCGAAAGTGCTACCGGTTATATGCTGCATTCCGAAATGACGGTACTGCAGTTGGGGGATCTACTATTTGCACTGGTTCCCGGTGAGATCTTCCCAGAACTGGTTTGGGGCGGAGAAGCAGCAAAGCATAACCCAGAAGGGGAGAATCCTGCACCATTGGCAGAGATTGCGGCTGAGGCTGGCTATGAACAGCTGTTGGTGATCGGTTTGTCCAATGACGAACTGGGATATATTGTGCCCCCATCAGATTTCCTGCTGAATGAAGACGTACCCTATTTGCTTAAAACAGAGGACGAAACCGGAGAAAATCATTACGAGGAAACGAATAGCGTGAGTCCGCAGTGCGCCATTGTGATTGCTGAAATATTTGAACAATTGGTAAATTCCCTTGCTTTATGAATCAACTAAAAGTATAATGTAAGGAGTATTTGTTTTTAAGAAAGTCTGGCAAAAGATTGGAGAACAATTATGCATAAATCCATTGGTTTTATTGATTATTTCTTAGATGAATGGCATGCCAATAACTATCCTACTTGGCTGAAGGATGCATCCAATGGCGAGATCACAGTGGACTACGCCTATGGAGCGATCGACTCCCCTTTAGGTGGCCGCAGTACCGATCAGTGGTGCAGCGAGATGGGCATTCAAAAATGTGATTCTATCGAAGAGCTTATTGAAAAAAGCGATTATATCATCGTTCTTTCACCCGATAATCCGGAGCAGCATTGGGATCTATGTCAGTTCCCGCTGCGCTGCGGCAAAAGAGTTTATGTGGACAAAACCTTTGCGCCCACGGCGCAAATTGCTCGCGACTTGGTAGCCTTGGCGAAGGAAAACAAGACTCCTATGTTTTCTACCTCGGCTCTGCGCTTCGCCAAAGAGCGAATGGAACTGCCGGAGAAAGAAGCGGAAATGGTTGTTTTGACCGGTCCCGGTCAGCCCGGCAACTATTTGATTCATCAGATCGAACCCATGGTGGCTGTTCTGAAAGAAAGAGCTGTAGAAATGATGTATAACAAAACCGAAGGTTCTGCTAACTATACAGTTTGCTTCGAAAGCGGCAAGCTGGGATATGCCCATTTGCTGGGGGATGGAAACTTTGCTGCTACCGTGAAATATGCGGATGGCACAGTAGCCTCGTACAGTAATGCTACCGAAATGTTTGAACGGTTGATGCAGGTGATGCTGTACTTCTTTGAAACAGGAGAAGTGGGTGTCGATGAAAATGAAACCGTTTGGATCGCAGAGATTTTGGAAGCAGCGAAATTCGCAGAAGAAAACCCTGGTTGCTGGGTAGAAGTGTGAGGAAAGTGAATATGGTAGGTTCTAAAACATTAAAAGCCGTATCTGTATTGTGGACCATATTTGGTGTGCTGAGTTTGATCGTGAATGGATACGAAATGGCATCTTTGCTGAATATGTCGTTGATGATACAATCCTTTGTGGTTCCGGTGGTGCTGGGCCTGATTTGGGCTGTACTGCAGGTTGTAGCCGGTCTGGTAGGTATTAAATTCTGGAATCGTCCGGAAAAGGCCAATGTTTGTTTGATCGTTGCAGTACTGACTATAAGTGCTTGCCTGTGTTACAATGTATTTATGATGGTTTATGGTTTTTCCTTGTGGCCTCTTGTAAGTATCTTGGCGGGCATCGGATTTATTGTGATTTATTTGATTGGCGTTAACTACAATAAGAAATTGAATGCGTGATCTGTAAGGAGAACATATATGGCTGTGGTAAAGATCGAAGGACTTGCGGCAATCGATGAATTGCAGCAGGAGGGGTATACCTTCGCAGACAGTGCGGAAGGGGCGCTGAAGATTGCAGTAATGAATCTGATGCCTCTGAAAGAGCAGACAGAGCGTCAATTGCTGCGTCGCTTGTCGGCGGTACCTGCTTTGGTGGATGTGACTTTTTTGACCACCGAGAGTTATCGTTCGACCCATGTGACGCCGGAGCATTTGGAAAAGTTTTACACTAGTTTCTCCAAGATCCGTCACGAGAAGTGGGATGGACTGATCATTACCGGAGCGCCGGTGGAGAATATGGAGTTCGAGGAAGTCACCTATTGGCCTGAACTGGCAGAGTTAATCGAATGGAGCAAAACCAATGTAAGATCGGTGTTGTATATCTGTTGGGGAGCTCAAGCTGGGTTGTACTATCATTATGATGTGCCTAAACGGTCGTTGCCGCAGAAACAATTTGGCATCTTCCCCCACGAAGTGGTTTGTGAATGTCCGCTTTCAACCAATATGGCACCCTTTGTGACGCCTCACTCCAGACATACATACACGCCCAAAGAAGAGGTTTTAAAGCATCCGCAGCTTCAGATCGTGGCAGAGTCTGCGATGGCCGGAGTGTATTTGGTGTTGGATGAAGCTAATCGATGGATCTTTGTAACAGGGCATTCCGAGTACGAAGCGGGTACCCTGGATCAGGAATATCGTCGTGATCTGGCAAAGGGATTGGATATTCAAATGCCCTATCAATATTATCCGGAAGATGATGATACCAAGGCTCCTGTCAATGTTTGGAATCAGCATTCCGAAACCTTGTTTAACAATTGGATCAAGTATTATGTTTCATAAGATTAAGGACCTCTTGCAGGTCCTTTTTTGTTACGCATTTTGTAAGGATCAGCAAGATAAAGTATAGCAAACTGCCCAAGAATAGACTGAAAATAAGGGTGGTAAGATCGGATCGCATCGGGGAGTAATGTAGAAAAAGAGTCAGTAGCTGATAAGTTAGAAGGGATGTTAGAAGCGGAAATACGATGCTGGTTAGCAGCGGAAGTTTGATACGATACGTTTTGATGATTTTGTGTAAGCTAAGAATGGTGCTTGCCAGTAAACTGATAAAGAGGCCCGCTAAGAAAGCGTTGAAACCGTAAATAGGAACAAAGGCGAGCAATATGAGAATGCGCACACTGCTGGAAAGCAGTTGATATAGAAAAATATGAGTTTGAAGACCGGACCCGTTTAAAATACCGCCCAGGGTGGTTTGTAAATATAATAACGGACAGCAAAGGGAAAGAAGCTGTAGTAAGGAACCGGCTCCGCTGCCGGGATAAATGAGCTGACCCATGAGAAGGCCCAGAGCAGCGAATAGAGCGGTGAAAAGAAAGGCCATCATAAAAGTGAGCCGAAGGCTTTGATGGATGGCCGAATGAATGCGGCGCAGGTTGCCTCCAGCTTTGGCACCGGCCACTAATGGGAGCAGATTAGCAGAAAGGGCTCCGGTGATGATGGTGGGAAAGGTGAGTAAAGGCATGACCATGCCGCCGAATTCGCCGTATACGCTGAGGGCAGCAGTGGAGGATAAGCCTGAGCGTTGTAGTACCGTGGGGAGTAAAATGTTTTCGAGACTGGATAGAAGCTGGGTAAGGAGGCGGCTGCCGGTGACAGGCAGTACGATGAGCCAGATCGAATGCAGGAGTTTGTGATAAGAAGTTGGATTAATAGAAGAAGGCAGAGAAGTTCGGCGATCTTGCCTGCTGTGCAGGCCGTAAGCGACAAAGGTGTAAAGGCAGCTGACAAGGTCGCCGGCGAGAGTGCCGTAGACCACGTAGCGACAGGTGAGGGCTATATTGCTGCCGGAGAAGAGAGGGGAGAGGTGGTAGATGACTGCCATGCGGCAAAGTTGTTCTATCACTTGCTCAATGGCGGGTACGTGCATGTGGCGCAGACCATGAAAGTAGGCTTTGAGGCAGGTGCCGGAGATGCAAAAGGGAAGGCCTAGGCAGAGAATGCGGATACCTTCGGCTGCGCGTGTGTCGTGCAAAATATGGGTAGCGATCCATGGAGCTGTGGAGTATACGGATATGGCGCAGAGCAGCCCTAACAGGGTAGAGGGAAACAGGCAGAGCCAGAGGATGCGGCGTATGGTGCTGTGGTGCTTTCGGGCGTGTTCGGCCGCTACCAACTGGGAAATGGCCGTGTGGCAGCCGGCAGAACATAGAGTAAATAATAAAAAGTAGATGGGTGAGATCAGCTGATATAGACCCATGCCCTCGGAGCCGATCAGGTTGGATAAGTAAATGCGGTACACAAAGCCCAGCAGGCGGGTGATGAACCCGGCACCGGTGAGCCAGAGAGTTCCGGTGATGATAGATTCGCGTTTCATGCTGCCTCCGTAGAAAGGTTCTTCATATACTATATGTAGAAGAAAAACTGGTATGAAAAGGAAAATATGTCGTTGACAAAAATAGGACTTTGTGCTATTATAAACACGACCAAAATAGTAGGAATTGAGGTGGCTGACGAATGAAAATGTCAACAAAAGGCCAATATAGCCTTAGAGCCATGGTCGCGCTTGCTAGACAACAAAAAAGTCAAGCCGACGATTTTTTATCGATTACTATGATGGCCGACCAGACAGGGGTTACCGAACGATATCTGGAAAAGCTGCTTCGCCAGTTGAAGGCGGCGGCGTTGATCGAAACAGCCCGAGGGGCCGCGGGTGGCTTTAAGCTGACCCGGTCGCCGGAGGAGATTACCGTGGGCGAAGTGCTGCGAGCCGGCGAGGGTGAGCTGACCACGGTGAGTTGTGTAACAGAAACCGGAAGTCCCTGTGCCAGACAGGACGGCTGTGTAGTTCAATATGTATGGAAACGAATTAATGATAGCATCAATGAAGCAGTGGACAGCATGACGCTGGCGGAACTCATCGGCATGAAGCCCGAGGAAAAACAGGCTGTTTCAAAGGGAAAAGGAGTATGCAATGAAAAATAGAGTCGTATATGCCGATCATTCGGCAACAACAGCAGTAAGACCGGAAGTACTGGAGGCCATGCTTCCTTTCTTCACTGAAAAGTATGGAAATGCCTCCAGCATCTATCAGGTAGCACAGGAGAGCAAAATGGCTCTTGAAGAGGCAAGAAAACAGGTAGCTAAGGGTATTGGTGCCAAGTCCCGTGAGATTTATTTCACAGGTTGCGGTACCGAGGCTGATAACTGGGCAATCAAGGGCATTGCAGAGGCGCTGGGCGCCAAAGGCAAACACATTATTACCTCTGCCGTAGAACATCATGCAGTGCTGCATACTTGTGAATATTT
>JAZQWC010000014.1:0-10667 GCA_045632125.1 Bianqueaceae bacterium | reverse complement strand
AGATGCCTTACAACCCCGCTGCTGTTTCTAAGAAGACTCGTATCTTCTTCCCGGTTATCGTTACCATTATCGCCGGTCTGGTAGCTCCCACCTCCGTTTCTCTGGTAGGTTTCCTGATGTTCGGTAACCTGATCCGCGAGTGCGGCGTGCTGAAGAGCCTGTCCGAGACCGCTCAGAAGGAACTGGCTAACCTGATCACTCTGCTGCTGGGTATTACCATCTCCTTCAGTATGAAAGCTGAAGACTTCGTTTCTCTGCAAACTCTGATGATCATGGGTATCGGTCTGATCGCGTTCATCTTCGATACCATCGCCGGTTGCATGTTTGCTAAGTTCATGAATCTGTTTTCCAAGAACAAGATCAACCCCATGGTTGGTGCTGCCGGTATCTCCGCATTCCCCATGTCTGCCCGTGTAATCCAGAAGATGGGTCTGAAAGAAGATCCCACCAACCACCTGCTGATGCACGCTGTTGGCGCTAACGTAGCCGGTCAGATCGGTTCCGTAGTAGCCGGTGGTATGATTTTGAGTCTGGTCGCTCAATTAATCTAAAGGAGGCTATGAAACATGAGTATTGCAAATGCATTATTTTCTCTCTCCCTACAGATGCAAAACATTATGGATTCTCTTGATGTAATGTGGAAAGGCATGTTGGGTATCTTTGTTGTAATGGCCATCATTCTTGCTTTTATTAAATTGATGACCGCAGTATTGAAATAATAATTAAAAAGCAGCTCCGTCTCGCGCTACAGTAGTATGGAGTTCTTAAGAAGCCCCGGGCGACATTACGGTATGTGATCGCTCGGGGCTTCTTTCGCTTTTATTCATCTGTCGACGATATCTTCCGATGATCGCCTTGATCAAAACATATACATGGACAACAGACTCCAAATAAAACAAAGCCTTCTCACGCACATACCACCGTAGTGCTGAGAAGGCTTTGTTTTATAATAAGGGTGAAAAAAGTCGCATCACCGATTCTTTAAATCTCATCCACAACGAACGGCTTCGATACCGCTCGCGGGTGATTTCACGGCTGCTTTCTAGATCCAACATAAAGGTTCTGGTCAATTCTGCTGCCATATCAGGACTATACATAAAGGCATTTACTTCAAAGTCCAATTTGAAGCTGCGGATATCCATGTTCGCAGTGCCCACCGAGCAGAGTACGTCATCCACCACAATGGATTTGGCATGCACAAAGCCCTTTTCATAGGTGTAGCAGCGCACACCTGCTTCCAGCAGATCTCCCACGAAAGACCAGTTGGCACCATCGATCATCATATGATCGGCCTTGCCGGGAATGATGATCCTCACGTCCAAACCTGATAGAGCCGCCACCCGAAGGTTATCCAGCAGCACCTCATCCAGCACCAAATAAGGCGTGGTAATGTAGATCTTCTTTTCCGCTTCCGTAATAAACTTCAAGTAGCCATTTCGAATATTCTGCCACTGCGAGTCAGGACCGCTGGAAACGATCTGCATCACAACATTGCTAAACTTAGGATGCGCTCCCGGATACCGCCGCACACAGGGAATGTATTCCTCCTCGGCACGGTTTCGGCCATAAAATTTATCACGGCGGATCTTACTGGGGCTGGCATAGTTCCAGTCCAGCAAAAACCGCATCTCCATATCATCCACCGCATTACCCTGAATGCGCAGGTGGGTATCGCGCCAATATCCAAGCTTTCCTTTACTTAGATACTCATCGCCCACATTAAAACCACCTACATAGCCAATACGGCCATCCACGATCACCAATTTGCGATGATTTCTAAAATTAACACGGAAATTCAAATACGGAATAAAGGGCGGGAAGAATACAACCACCTTACCTCCGGCTGCCCTAAGCCGTTTGAAAAATTCCTTTTTCACCGTCATACTGCCCATGCCATCGGTCAGCAGGCGCACATCTACGCCTTCCCGCGCCTTCTGGCACAGAATATCCATCACCTGATTTCCCAGTTCATCACCCCGGAAAATATAGTACTGAATATAAATATATCGGGTGGCCTGCCGCAGGTCCGCCAGCAAACTGGTGAACTTATCCTCACCATCGGTGAAAATATCCACATAGTTGTTATCACTAATGACCGACTGACCACTGCTCAGCAGCATCCGCAGGGTATCCATATACCGTTCATATTGCTCATAGCCATCCCGCCGGGTATCGATCCGGCTTTCAATGATGGAACGATTTTGCCCGCTATCGATGCGCCGCCGCTGGATCTCGGCGATCTGATTCATATCCTCCGCCTGCTTTGCCTTAAACATCTTGGTTTTACGCAGATCCTGCCCCATGTACAAATACACAAGGAAACCCAGCACCGGTGCAAAAAACATTACAAGCAGCCAGGCCCATAGCGTACTGGTATTTTTCCGTTCGAAGAACACCAAAAGCACACCCAGCAGCATATTAAACCAAAAGATATACTGCGTAATATTCGCCCAAAAATCTGAAAAAGCTTCTCCCATTTTGCTCCTCCTTCCAAATCAAAGTCTGTACACATTGCAGTCTTACGCCGCCTCCCATGCAACCTTCCGCGCCGACTGCAGCCCGAAAAAAAGTATTATAGTATAGTATAAATCACATTTATCCACTTTTCAAGAAAAATCTTATTGACTATTGCGCCCAAATGGACTAAACTATTATTTAGCGTATCTTTCGCCGTCCGCTCAATCAGACGGCTAGTACTTAAGTTTAACATATTAAAGGAGGTTCATCCATGGACGCTCTCGGAATTATTTTTACTATTCTGATCGTAATTGCAATCATTTTTGCTATTTTGTACTTTGTCGGTAAAAAGATGCAGAAAAAGCAGGCTGCTTCCGCTCACATGATCCAGCAGAACAAGCAGACCATTTCCGCACTGATCATCGATAAAAAACGTACCAAAATCACCGCAGCCAACATGCCCAAATCCGTTATGGCTGAAGTGCCCAGACGTATGCGCTTCGTTAAAGTGCCGCTTGTCAAAATCAAAGTTGGTCCCCAGATCATCACTATGTTCACCGACAAAAACACCTTCGAAGCTCTGCCCGTGAAAAAGATCGTAAAGCTGGAAGTATCCGGCGGTTACATCCTGGGCTACACCACCCAGAAAAAGGGCGAAAAGAAAGTGGAATTCGAGCGCAAGCTCACCTGGCGCGAAAAACTGGCCAACAAGATCCAGGACATGCAGGACAAAAAATAAGCCTACAAACAAATCAAGGGAATCTTTCAACTCGAAAGATTCCCTTTTCTTTTTATTTTAATTCACTGCGCTCCTGCGCAAACCGCTCATGCAATTGCCTTTCGCTCGCCGCCGCACGCCGCAGCGCCTCGCTCCGCCTCTGCCTCAGCCGCGGATGCTCAGCTCCGTAATGCCCAGCGAATCAGCTCCCAGCTGCAGTTCATACTTCAGATGCAATTGTACACCGTCTTCGGTAAAGCTGCCGTCCATTTCCTGCGTCAGCAGGTTTAACTCCATGAGCCCGGCCGGCGTGTCATACTGCGCCGTACAGGTTTCGCCCTTAATAAATGTCAGTTTGAAATTGCTGCCCGGCCGCTTCATGGTAACGCGGTAAGGCTTTCCTTCCTTATCGATGAGTACGATCAGCACCTCGGGCGTAAATGCCGCGCTTGCCGGATCCAACTGCTGCTTATAGGCCAGGCGCGCCTCGCCGTAGATCAGGCGATAGCGGGCATCCAGACGTTTTTTCAGTGTATCACTGCCGCCCTGAAAGCGGCTGTTCATTTGAATTTGTAACAGTTTTTCCATGATAACCTCAATATTTTTCGATATTGATCCTCTTTACCTTCAGGTCTTCGATCTCCAGCACCTGCTGACCGAACTGACGGAATTTCTCGGTGCTGTCGCTGACGTAAAACTCATATTCACCCTGCTCCGCACCGCTTTGCATCTGATTTTGCTGCAGATATTCCTTCATTTCCTTCACCACCGAAGACGACGGGTTCACCAGGATCACCTCTTCGCCGATCTCCTCGCCAATCAGGCGTTTCAGCAGCGGATAGTGGGTACAGCCCAGCACCAGCGTATCCACCTGCTGCTCCTTGAGCTCCGCCAGATAACGCTTCACCACGCTGCGGGTGATGTCATCTTTAAACCAGCCCTCTTCCACCAACGGCACAAACAACGGGCAGGCCTTGGAAAACACCTCCGTCCGGGGATCCAGCCCCTTCAGCAGGCGATCATAGGCCCCGGAACGAATGGTGGCCTCGGTACCGGTAATACCAATACGGCCGTTCTTCGTCGTGCGGGCTGCCTCCCGCGCACCCGGTTCCACCACACCGGTAATGGGCAGATCGTAGGTCTCCTGCAGATCCTCCAGCGCATTGGCACTGGCCGTACCGCAGGCAATGATCACAGCCTTCACATCCGACTTTAACAAAAAGCGCATGATCTGATGGGAAAACTCCGTAATGGTCTCCTTGGACTTGCTGCCATAGGGCAGGCGGGCAATATCGCCAAAGTACACCACGCTCTCCTCCGGCATCAGTTTCTGCATTTCGCGCACCACCGTCAGGCCGCCCAGACCCGAGTCGAATACACCGATCTTACGATTATCCATAACGATTCCTCGATTTATCGATTAAAACCCAGTTCGATCAGTTCATCCACCAACTGCTCAATGGTGTAGCCCTGATTCTTCCAAAGCATCGGATACATACTAATATGCGTAAAACCGGGGAAGGTGTTGATCTCGTTAAATACCACCTCGCCGGTGCCCTCTTCCACAAAGAAATCCACGCGGGACAGGCCGCGGCCGTTCACAGCCTGGAAGATCAGGCAGGCATCACGACGGATCTCCTCAACGGTTTCTGCCGGCAGATCCGGATCCACCACGGTTTTGGACTCCGCATTATTATATTTTGCGTCATAAGTATAGAAGGTATCTGCTGCCAAAATCTCGCCCACACCGGATGCTTTCGGCTCTTCATTGCCCAGTACCGCGCACTCGATCTCACGGCCAATGATGGTCTCCTCCACCAAAATACGCACATCATGCTCTGCAGCCAGCTTCAAAGCAGCCTCCAGCTCAGCACGATCCTTTGCCTTGGACACACCGATCGAAGAACCGGCATTGGCAGGCTTAACATACACCGGATAAGGAATCGCAGCTTCCACACGGTCCAGCACAGCCTCCATCTGCTTCAGCTCCCAGCCAAACACAGCCTCATACTTTGCCTGACGAATGCCCAACGGCATTACCATACGCTTGGTGGTCAGCTTATCCATCGAAGCCGCACTACCCAGCACGCCGCAACCCACATAAGGCACACGCGCAATCTCAAACAGGCCTTGAATGGTACCGTCCTCGCCGTTCTTACCATGCATTACTGGAATCACAATATCCATGGGCAGAGCCTCCCAGCCGCTCTCGCGGCAAACCATCAGACTAGCCTTCTCCTGACCGGGGAAGATCGCAGCTTCCGGAGCCTCTTTAATAACTTTTTCGGCATCCATCTCGGCGATGCTGCCCTCGTAATATCTCCACAGGCCTTCCTTAGAAATGAAGACCTTTCTTACTTCATATTTATCGGGATTTAATCCATTTACCACAGTGTTGGCCGACATGCAGGATACATCATGTTCCGAAGACTTGCCGCCAAAAATCACTACAACATTCGTTTTCATATTTGCCCTCCTCGTTATATATCTAATATCCTATCTATTATACTTCTACTGTGCAAAAAAAGCAACAAAAAAGGAGTCTCTTGTTTGAAGAAACTCCTCTTCTTATGTGATGATCAGTGCTTCGAATTAGCGATTCAGGAAATCGAAGTTTGCTTTGCCCTGCTGATCAGCAAATGCTTTTGCACCAGCCATATCAGCCTCGGTCAGCTGACCCTTGGAGAACAGACCTCTCTTGATAGCGATGTTGTGAACGCCGGAGATGTTTACTTTGTTAGCTTTCAGCATAGCGCTCAGCTCTTCAACGCCTTCGTTACCGGTGTTGGAGATTTCGATCAAGGATACATTCAGAACTTTGTTAGTATCCATTTCTTTCAAATAGCTAACCAGCTTTTTGTCCAGTTTGCCATACTTCTCGTATACGATGAAGATAAGCTTCTCTTTGTTGCACTGGTAAGCCGGAGGAATGTGGTCACATTTGCATTTGAACATATCGCTCAGTTCGTCAGCGATGGCCTGAGCATAACCATATTTGGTGTACAAGAAAACCTGTAATTTCATTGGAAACACTACCCTTCTAATCTCTTCGTTGTATTTTTGGCGCAAGTCGCCAAATAACCATACACATGATAGCACACAACTCGACAAATGTCAAACTAAAAAACTTTTTATTTTTATACTTGACATTCATCCTATAACCTGTTATAATTCTGTTTGCTGTCAGATAAGCATCTACAGTATGTTGGAGGAGTGTCCGAGTGGTTTAAGGAGCTGGTCTTGAAAACCAGTGAGTCCGCAAGGGCCCGTGGGTTCGAATCCTACCTCCTCCGTTAATATTATGGCCCGTTGGTCAAGCGGTTAAGACATCGCCCTTTCACGGCGGTAACGGGAGTTCGATTCTCCCACGGGTCACTCGCAAAGCGTCATCAGTTTGATGACGCTTTTTTTGTTTTTCCTATTAAATCCATTGCCCGCCTCCTTAAATCGTGCTATACTTAACTTAAGTATTTCGACAAATTTTGACTCACGGAGGAACTTCGTATGACACTCAGCCGACGCGAATCTTTGCGTCAGCAGCGCCTGCGCCGCCGACGCATCTTTTACATCTGCTCCACTGCCTTTTTCATTATTGTTGCCATTCTAATCGGCATTCTCATCGCCCGCATTGCGGACCGAAATGCAGCACCTGTTTCCGACCAAACCACCGAGGTTACCGAAGAAGAGAGTTCCGAAGTGGCTTTGCCGCCCAGCGGCACCGAATCCACTTTGATCGAGGGTGATATCCTTAGCTCTTTGACCGAAGGCGTTCGTCAAGTCGCTATTGAAAACTCGATTCCCGTTGTTGTGCCGCCCACCGGATACGAACTACAGTTTATGACCGAAGAGGATCTGCACAAGGGCAACTTGGTTTTGGTGAATAAAGAGTACAAGTATGAATTTTGGGATTTTTCCGACACGACGGAGTTGGTTTCTGTTTATGATATTATGACCGGTGGCTACGATGTGGCCAGCACCGAAGTTATGCTGCAGCCCTTTGCCGCAGATGCTTTGGACAATATGCTTAGCGATTTTTACGATAACACTTGGCGTGATGATCTGCTGATTTTGTGTGGCTACCGCACAATGGAGGAGTCTCAGGAGTTGTACGATGCCAGTGCCATTGAAAACGGCAAAGATCATGCGGATCGCTATGTAATGAAGCCCGGGCACAGCGAGCATCATTCGGCTTTGGTTGCCGATCTTGGCATTATGGGTTGGGATGGCTCGGTGGATTATTTTAATGAGTCCGATTCCTGGCTTAGCTCCAACTGCCATAAATATGGCTTTATTGTACGCTACCCCGAGGAAAAGGCCGATATTACCGGCATCGATTCTGAGCCTTGGCATTTCCGCTATGTGGGTGTGCCCAATGCAACTGCCATGATGACCGAGGGTCTGTGCATGGAAGAATACATGGACTTTATTAAGAGCTACACTGCCGGAGGCCTGCATTACCAGGTAACCACCGCCGAAGGTATTTTCGATATCTACTACGCCGAGGGTGTTCAGGTGCCTGTTCCCCAGATGCAGAGCTATGAAATCTCCGGTAATAATGTGGATGGCTTTATTGTAACGGTTAAAGTGGGGTAAACCCTGCTTGCTTTCCTTTCTGATTTTGAAATATTTTGAATTGTACATAGGTGATGCCGACTCCGTTCGGCATCACCCTTTTATTCAGAAAGGATGATGCATATGTTCGATGATTTAAACGTGGAAAGCTATGCTCGTTTTGCCTATTCCGAGCTTTCCCGCCGTATTGCCGAATTGCGCCGGCAGCTGCCCCACGAAGCGGGCGAGATTATTAGCAAATTAGAGCGCGGAAGAAAGTATTTGTATTGGCAATATCACAAACCTGATGGTGGTCGAGTCATTCGTCAGTATATCACGAAGACAGCTGAACCAGAGGTTCGTGCCTATCAAGCGTATCTACGACGCCTTGAAGATGAACTTCACATATATGAGGAAAAACTCTATTTAGCGGAAGCTGCTTTATCTTCTTTTGGTCTTACACCCGAACTCCTTCAACAAGCTTCTTCTGTTACTCCTCTTTCGTTCATGCACTCTGATCGCAAATTGATCACCCTGCGTGGCGAAGAGGTTAGATCTAAATCGGAACTTTTGATTGCTAACATTTTATATCTTGAAAACATTCTATATTACTACGAATCTCCTTTCCATTTAGGTACCGAAACAATCACCCCTGATTTTATCATTCCTCTAAAAGATGGCCAATATATCATTTGGGAACATCTCGGACTTTTGGAACAGGATCGATATCAAAAACGATGGGCTTGGAAGAAAAACTTATATACCAAGCATCGGTACGTAGAAAATTTAAACCTAATTATTACCAAAGATACACAAGGAAGTTTTGATACCCGCGATATTCAGTATATGATCCACACTTATCACTTAAAAGATATCGCTAAACCAATTAATTCATAAAGGAGCCCCAGCTCCTTTTTTTATTTCACCACCATTTTTTTGTTTTATCACATTTATTGAGGGTGTGGTGGTGAAGTTCTTGTAGATTCACCACCATTAGGCTGTATTATACTACTTTGCGGAGTCAGTGGTGGTGAATTTCACCACCTCAAATCTATGAAAATCGCTTAAGAGAGAATAACGGTGGTGAAATTCTCAAAACTTCACCACCACTATTCCTTCAAACCAGCATACAGCGTCAAAATGGTGGTGAACACACTCGACTAAACAAGCTAAACTCCCCCTATTAGGCACAAGGCACTACAAAAGGACGAACCTCCATTCAAAAAGGTCCGTCCCTTTCATATTTCCAATCACAGATCCAGCTTCAAATCATCTTTCTTGATCCAGCCGACCCGGCGCAGCGGCCATGCAATCAGCCAGGTCAACACTGCCGGCAGCACAAAGCAGATCAAAATCAAGCCGATCCAGTCAAAGGCGGTAATGCCTGCCTTCACCCCATTAGCCACATCGTTGACCCAACCGGTATACACACCGATCTGACCAACAAAGCCGCAGGTACCCATACCGGAGGACACCGCCGCACCATTCATCTGCAGTTTAAACAAACAAGTCGCCAGCGGGCCGGTAATAGCGGAAACTACAGTCGGCGGAATCCAGATGCGAGGGTTCTTTACAATATTACCCATCTGCAGCATGCTGGTGCCCACGCCCTGAGCCACCAAACCGCCCCAGCGATTCTCGCGAAAACTCATCACCGCAAAGCCAATCATCTGCGCACAGCAACCGGCCACAGCTGCACCGCCGGCCAGTCCTGTCAGTCCCAGCGCCGCACAGATCGCCGCACTGCTAATCGGCAGGGTCAGTGCAATACCCACGATAACCGAAACAATCATACCCATAAAGAAAGGCTGAAGTTCTGTTGCCCACATGATCGCTCGGCCCAATGAACTGGCCGCCGTTCCAATCGCCGGTGCACACCCAATTGCCAAAAAAGCACCGGAACAAATGGTAACAATCGGTGTCACCAGAATATCCACCTTAGTCTCCTTGCTGACAGCTTTACCAAATTCAGCCGCAACAATGGCAATCAGCAGAACTGCCAACGGGCCACCGGCGCCACCAAGCGAATCCGCTGCATAGCCAACAGCCGCCAAGGAAAAAAGCACCAGCGGCGGGCAGTGCAGCGCATAGCCAATGGCGATCGCCATGGCTGCACCCTTCACCGATGAGGCAAAGCCGCCGATCTGTTCCAGCACCGGCACACCCATCTGCTGACCCAGCGTACTCAAAATCGTTCCAATCAAAAGCGAAGCAAACAGACCCTGCGCCATAGCACTCAGCGCATCGATCCCATATCGCTTCGCCGAAAACACAATGTCCTTTCGCTGTAAAAAATTCTTCAAACCGGACATAAAACCCTTATTCCTCCTTCAAAAATCCTTTCACTCTCAAATTTTCCACCGATGCATCCAGTGCCTCCTGCGTATCCGCTTCCAGCGTATGAAAATGCACATCACCGGTCAGCTCCTTCAGCGGTCTGGTATCGCCAATTTCAATGCGGCGCACAAACTCCTCCGCATCCTCCATGCTCTCAATTAAAAGATCCACACTGATCGACCCATAGATCGAATGCTCCACCGTCACATCCAGCACCTTGGCTCCTGCCGATAAAACAGCATCAAACTCATCCCGAATCGCCTGCGTATCATGAGAAACTTTTACACAACATTGGTATTTTTTCTTTAAATTCGGGCTAAAATATATGTAGCCCTTATTAGTCGCCAAAATATTTTTATTACCGGCCCGCAGGAGTGCCATATCCTGCACCACAACCTGACGGCTCACACCCAACCGCTTCGCAAATTCACTGCCGGAAATGGGTGCATCGCTACTCTCCAACATTGCAATAATCTGACTTCTTCTCTGATCTCCGTCCATCCTGACACCTCCGAAACACCTGATAAAACACTTGATAACGGCTCTATTATACACTTTTTTCGCAAGTCGGAGGCCAAGCGGTCTTAGGAAGACAACACCCACA
>JAZQWC010000013.1:0-32729 GCA_045632125.1 Bianqueaceae bacterium | reverse complement strand
ATGATGAAGATGTATGGTGCCATGGGCATGGCTGGTTTTAATCCGGATCCTGAGACCACTTTGGTGCTGAACCAGAAAAATGCGCTGATCGCTCATATTCTGGATCATCCCATGGATGATCGTTCTGCAGCTTTGGCTCAGCAGGTATATGATCTGGCTCGTTTGAGTCATAGTCCTCTGACTGCTGAACAGCTGACCGCTTTCCTTGCACGTTCTCAGGAATTGCTGCTGGGGCTCATTTAATATCTATATGTTCGATTTACCCACAGGACTGAGCCTCCGGCTTTTCCTGTGGGTTCGATATATCCTCAAAAGGAGTATAACGCCATGAAAAAGAAATCTTTGATTGCCTCTGCTGTGGTAACTTTGGGCACTTTGGCCTCCGCTGCAGGAGCCCTGTATATGTATAAAAGTTTCTTTAGCCGGAAACATGCCCCTGCTACTGAATTTGATGCTTATAACGAATTTCCGGAACTCAAAGAGCGTCTTTTTGCCGAGCGCAGCCATGAAGAATGGAAACTGACAGCCTTCGACGGTTTAAATTTGAAAGCTCACTATTTTCCTGCCGACAGCCATGTATATGCCATCATCATGCACGGCTATTCCAGCACCTATTGCTCCATGCTGCCACAAGCGATCCATTTCATGGAAAAGGGATACAACTTGCTGATGCCGGAGCAGCGCGGTCATGGCGGTAGTGAAGGGGATTACTTCGGTTTTGGCTTCCATGAACACTATGATCTGCAAGCCTATATCAACATGATCTGTGAACGAGATCCCGAAGCGCAGATCATTCTGCTGGGCGTTTCCATGGGCGCAGCCACCGTTATGATGGCTGCCGGAGAATACCTTCCCGATAATGTTAAGTGTGCGATCGAAGATTGCGGCTACACCTCCGGTTGGGAGCAGAATGTGCATATATTAAAAAGCAAGTATCACTTGCCTGCTTTTCCGACCCTTCATTTCAGCGATCTGCTGATGCGCCTGAAACATTATTATTCCTACAAGGAAGCAGCTCCCATTAAATATGTAGCTAATGCAGAGGTAGCCATGCTTTTCATTCATGGTGATCAGGACAACTTTGTCCCCTTCTCCATGTTGCAGCCGTTATATGAAGCTTGCACCAGCGCTGAAAAAGATTTCCTTGTAGTAGTTGGTGCGGAACATGCCAATTCTGTTCTGGTCAATCCAGAGTTATACTGGCAAAAGGTTGATAGCTTTATCAGCAAATATATAACTGAATAATCAATCTATCACAAGTAAAAAGGAGTTCTAACAACACATCACCGTAGTTGTTAGAACTCCCTTTTCTCTTTTTAGTGATCCCTCTCTCTTACATACATTTGAGGAGATGTTTTTACATGTTTTCTGAATTCTCTACTGAAATAACTATCATCATGAAATCCGGAAAGCCTCGCCACTTCACCTATCGTATACATTTTTGAAGCCAACAATTCTTTCGCACGTTGAATCTTCAAGTTGTTAATGTATTTGAGCGGCGATATTCCTTCCACCTTACTAAATACCTTTCTAAAATACACCTCACTCATCCCGCAGAGTTTCGCCAAGTAAGCAATTTGAATATTGTCCTTGGTATATTCATTATGAATATACTCCATTGCAGGCTGCAGCAATTCTGATTTACTTTTCGATATATATCCAATTTTTCTTTCTTTAGTCATATAAAACAGTATTAAATAAAGCTGAGCTTTACATAGCATTTCATACCCATCAGCTTTGTGAAGCCAAGCACCTTCTGCATTCTTAAATGCATCCAAATACTGTCCTCCATGCTTCGCTCTATGGAGAAACGGCTCGAAGCTTTCTTCGTTTTGGAAATCAAAATTGATCGCATAACAACCTCCATCCCTAATCCGTTCCACTGTATAATTAGAATGTTTCGGCAGATAGATCAAATCATTCGCTTTTACAGTAAATTTCAATCCATCATCAAACACATAGCTGACTTCCCCTTCTAATTGAAAGGCCAAGCCATGGTAACTCCTATTTTTATGTACTGGAGTTCCGCCTTTAGGCGGCACGTAACAAGCTACTGCAATTTCATCTATATTCCGGTCCTGCTCTAAAAAAGAACTCATATCGATCTCCTTATATCAAACATTTGAATATACCATATACTTTTGTATCGAAATAGTCAAGTAATAGCATAATATTCATGGCTTTTATCGATAAATTCTATATAATATAGTCAACTATATCAACGAGGTGATATTTTGAAATCTTTCGATGCTAATAATACTCAACTTGGTCGACAATTTGACTCTATACACTGGATCCCTGACAGCGGTGTTGATCCTGAAACTTTAAAACAGCTATACCATACACTTATGTCGCAGGAAGCGTCATCACCAAAATGTCTGCTGAAAGCACGTACTTTCGAAATGATTTTGGATCATTCTCGCCTGGCCATTGATCCATACGATATTTTTCAGGATAAATTATATGGAGGCGGTTTGCTCCCAAATCAACGTAGTCTATGGCAGGAGTCCGTCATTTACTCCGATCCTTATTTAAAAGAACTAAATCAAACGGTTACTGCTGCCAAAAATGAATACGGCGCCTTTAGTGCCGAAAGTGATTTCGGTCACGCCTCCCCCAATTCTCAGCTTCTTCTGAAGATTGGCCTTCCCGGTCTTTTGAATCGAATTGAAACTTCTCTAAGTAAACACGACCTTACCCAGGAGCAACAAGATTTTTATCTTTCCTGTCAGATCTGCACTTCTGCCATGATGCGCTTTTGTAATAAAATGGCTTCCTATATCTTCCCCTATAACCCTGAAAATAGTAGAGCTCTTTCCAACATCTCCAAACACCCCCCTCAAAACATCTATGAGGCTATGCAGTTATTAATCATCTATTTCTTTTTGCATGAATATGTTGCTGGCACCCGCGTACGTACATTGGGTCGTTTAGACGTACTTCTTACCCCTTTTTACATCAAAGATCTACAATCCGGTACTTTTTCAAAAGAAGAAATAAGAGAAATGCTGAAATTTTTCTTCAACAAGTTTTGGGCAGCTAAAGTACCTTACGATCTTCCTCTTTGTCTTGCAGGTATCGATGAAACCGGAAACGAAGTAAGCAACGAGCTCACCTATTTGCTGATCGAAACCTATAATGAATTGAATATATACAGTCCTAAAATCCATATTCGTGTTTCTCCTAAAACACCGGAATCTTTGATTAAGTTGGTATTGAATTGTATTCGAAACGGCAATAGCAGCTTTGTTTTCGTCAACGACGAAATTGCAATCAAGAGTTTAACTTCCGTCGATATTGATCCCAAAGATGCCTGCAACTATGTTCCCATTGGTTGTTATGAGCCTGCTGTATGGGGCAGCGAAATTGGTTGTACTGGTAATGGTTGTTTAAATCTGGTGAAAGCCCTTGAATTCACCATCACTGGTGGTATCGATTTTCGAACCGGAAAACAAGTCAGCCTCCCTACCGGTCCTATCCATAGTTATTCTGAATTTATACAAACAATATATGCTCATATCCAATACATGACAGAAATTAGTCTTCACTATATTCGAAGTATTGAAACACACTATCCCGATATCGGTCCTGACCCAATTCTCTCTTCCATGTATGATCACTGTATACAATCCGGTCGTGATGCATTTGCCGGCGGTGCAAAATATAACAATAGTTCTTATCTTTTCTGTTTTATTGCAACTTTAGTCGATTCCATTACTGCCGTTAAACGTCTTATTTTCGATGAAAAACAACTAACCTTCGAACAACTGAGTGAGATATTGAAACAAGACTGGAAAGATCACGAAAAGCTTCGTCTTCTCATAAAAAAATATCCTGAAAAATATGGAAGCGGAAATACTACTGCTGATTCTAACGCCAAAGAAATTAGCTACTACTGCGCTTCCTTAGTTAACAATCAACCTAACGGACGAGGCGGAGTTTTTAAGGCAGGGCTTTTCAGTATCGACTGGTATATACCTTATGGCGCCAAAACCATGGCTACTCCTGATGGACGCCATACCAGCGCCCCACTCTCCAAAAACTTATGTGCTTCCATTGGTATGGATCGAAACGGCATTACTTCGCTCATCAACTCTGTCACTCAAATTAATCACGCTAACTTTCCCAATGGTTCCGTGCTGGATATTATGCTGCATCCTTCTGCTGTATCCGGCGACGATGGACTTCGTGCTTTTTACAGTTTACTACAGACCTATATGAATAAGGGTGGCTTTGCTCTGCACGGTAATGTAATGGATTCCCAAACACTTCGTGCTGCACAGACAAATCCGGAGCAATACAAGAATCTTCAAATCAGAGTCTGCGGTTGGAACGCTTACTTCGTGAATTTAAGCAAAGCCGAACAGGATCAATTTATCCGTCAAGCTGAAGCCCTGCAGTAATAACTCGATTACTTTATGAGGTTATTTCCCATGAAAGCAACTATTTTTGAAATCAAACGTTTCGCTATTCATGATGGCGATGGTATCCGTACCACTGTTTTTTTCAAAGGTTGTCCCTTACACTGCCTTTGGTGTCATAATCCAGAAGGTATATCCTTCTCCCCCCAATTAGCTTATTATGAACATAAGTGTCTCGGTTGCGGTGAATGTGCTGTTGTTTGTCCTAATGGTACTCACCAATTTGAACTAATGTATCACTCATATAATCGCTCCTACTGTCTCCACTGTGGCCAGTGTGCCAATGCTTGTCTTAGTTCAGCACTAACATTATTTGGCAGAGAAATGACCATAGATGAACTGTTGCCCATTCTCCTTGAAGATATGGATTTTTACAAAAGCAGTGGTGGCGGTGTGACGCTCTCCGGCGGCGAATGCTTGAGTCAGCCGGATTTCTGCTTCGAACTTCTAAAGCGTTTAAAGCAACTCCAAATCCATACCGCTGTGGACACCTGTGGCTTTGTGCCTCGCAGTGTCTTGGAGAAAATCCGACCGTATACGGATGTATTCCTTTATGATGTTAAGGCTTTCGATGAAGAAGTACACATTCGATGCACCGGTCAAAGTAACCGCTTAATACTTGAAAATCTTGCATATCTTTCTTCCGTTGATCACCCAGTGGAAATTCGAATCCCCTATGTCCCGGAGTATAATCATGATCAAATTGAAAAAATTGCACAGTTTTTAAAACCTTTCAATAATATTACCCAAATCAAAATATTACCCTATCATAATTATGCTGGTTCCAAATACGATGCCTTAGGCATGCCCAACCCACTCCCTGCTCTTTTGCCCACAACTGCAGAAATTCAAACTGCAGAAAAAATGGTGACGCTCTCCTGATATTCAGGACGCGTCACCATTTTAAATTTCCTTTAAATCTGCTCCACCGAAACAATTCCTTCCAGTGTCATCCATTCACAGGCCAATTGATTCAGATCCAGTCCAACACCCTTTTCGATCTTTACGATCATGGTATCCTCAGAAATAAACTTCATAGAGAGGATCGTAGTCTGATGCTCCAGGCCCGGATCATAGATCTGTGATATATAGCTTCTATCTTTCAAACCCACACGAAGTTTGTGCGTAGTTTTGGCACTTTTTTTCTGCAAACGGGTACCCAACGGATGCAGAAGCAACACCGCCACCAACATCAACAGGGTTACCATAATGGCCATAAAATAATATCCAATACCACAGCAAAGACCAACACAAGCCGTCGTCCACAAACCCGCCGCAGTAGTCAGACCTTTAATTCGATTGTTATTCACAATAATACAACCGGCCCCCAGAAAACCGATGCCGCTCACAACCTGTGCCGGAATACGACCCACATCATTTCCAAATTGCACATGCATCACTTCACTCATCAGCATAATACCAGCTGCACCCAAGCATACCAAAATATGTGTACGAAGGCCTGCATCATGATTCGTTTTCACACGTTCCATACCGATCATGCCGCTCAGTACTACGGCCAAAACCAAACGGAGTACAATCTCCTCCCAATTCGCCGGTAAAAACATATTCGCTTCCATTATTTTAATTCCTCCAATCCCAATGCTGCCACCCAAAAATCCTTCGTTTGAGTTTGAGTTTGGTCACTTCCCAAGGGGCTTCGTATCGAAATAGAATCCAAGGGCCAACCATCCCGCTGTGCCTCTACTGCATGATCTAACATATAAAAAGCTGACTGACGTTTTTCTGTAGGATCCTCCATTTTGGAGTACAACTCACCATTTCTATAAACAGCAAAGCCGTTTAAATAATAAGCCAGTGCCTTTCCACCAAGCTTTTTGACAAGACCAGTATAATAAGCTACCATGGCATCATCGTCCAACCGAACGCCCTGCGGCGTTCGAACATGAAGTCCTGGCTGTAATGGATCATCCAGTGCCAATGCATCAAAATACAAACCGGAATCATTACAAATCACCACATCAAAATATCGTCCGTAAAAGGCTGCCTTTTGCCTTGCATTCTCCTCTGGATTCTTGCCGGTTTCCTCAGGCTCATCTGCAATTTCAAGATCTGCCAGAGTCAAAAATTCTATATCGTAGTCTGCCAACATCTTTTCGTAATACCGTACTTTTGCAGGATTTGTGGTTCCGATCAGTACTTGCATGATTTTCTCGTCTCCTTTGATTTTTGAATTTTTATTTTCAAAAACCTTCATTATATAGGTCTACATTATACTACCGGCTCACCGGAAAAACAAGCCTGTTTCATGAAATGATTGGCAGAATAATCGTTGCTTTTTGTGTCCATATATGATATGCTAATTACATCTGTTTCATGAAGAAACAATTTTCCCCCTGAAGGGTGTTATATACTTAGCTGTCCCATTTTGGTTTCAGCCATCTTATTTATTTTATGATTAATTTGAACCGATTGCCGTGAAGGTGATTGAGCTTTTCGAAAAAAGCCAACCGCTTCACGGTTTTACTTTACTATCGGTCAATTTTTGGAGGTTATTTATGAACACTGTATCCCACATTAAACGTATTACTTTCACCGCTGTTTGTCTGGCTCTTTGTGTTGTTCTGCCTTTGGCACTTCACATGATTCCCGATGCCGGCAGCGTCATTAGTCCCATGCATATTCCCGTACTGCTATGTGGTTTGATCTGCGGTTGGCCCTATGGTTTGAGCTGTGGTCTATTAGCCCCGGTCATTTCCAGCGCCATCACCGGCATGCCACCTGCCGCCTATATGCCCCCCATGATCGTGGAACTGGCAGTCTACGGTTTTGTAGCCGGCCTACTCTTCCAAATGATCCGCACAAAAAACTTGCTGGCCGATATGTATATCAGTCTTCTTTCCGCCATGTTGCTTGGCCGTATCGTAGCCGGTGCTGCCCGTGCGTTGATCTTTGCAGCCGGTAACTATTCCATGTCCGTATGGTTCACCAGTTACTTTGTAACTGCCCTTCCCGGTATCGTGATCCACCTAGTTGTAGTTCCCGTCATTTTCCTCGCTCTGACTCAGGCTCATTTGATTCCCAAACGATATTACAAAACAAAATAAAGAAAGGTCCGGCCTTATGCATTCTTTTGAAACTTACATACTCGATCAAGCTCGTCTACATCCTGCCTTTGCTCCGCAGGATGCCATCAAACTCTGCTACCAAGCCACTTTCGGTGCCGAGCATTTGCTGCAGGAAGCAGCCTCGGTCAAAGCCTATTTTGAAAAAGAGTACTCCGAAACTCCGGCTGCAGATCTGCCCCTATACGAGCAGATCTGCTCCAACTATGGTAGAGTCAACTTGTCAGCATGGAAATATCACAACTTGCCCTCAGATTGGCTGTTTCAAGTCTTTTTATTAACAGCTTCTGTTCCTTCCGATCAAACTGCCGATGACTTGTATGCTTGCTTCGATATCGTGAGTGATCTTTGTCAAAAAGGTCTTCTTCCCTTCTCCTATGGAAACTGGAAAGAACATAGCACCCAATATATGGATGCAAATCATTGCAAAACTCGCCCTTCCGCTGTTCACCACAGTGCTGCCTATCGCACAGCAGAAAAACCGGCCTACCGTATCGTACACACCCAATACTTGAAGCTCATTCCGATTTTGCAGGCAATTGCAGCTCTTCCGGCTAAAGAAAATAACAAGTCTATGATCATCTCCCTCGATGGCAGGGCGGCTTCCGGAAAATCTACGTTGGCTGAGCAATTGACTAACATCCTTCAAGCAGGGCTGATCCATATGGATGATTTTTTCCTGCCTCCTTCCCTTCGTTCTCCTGATCGTTTGGCCGAGCCCGGCGGCAATGTGGATTATGAACGCTTTAGCGCAGAAGTTTTACCTCATTTGAATGACCCTCAAGGTTTTTCTTACATTTGCTTTGATTGCAGCCAAATGGCCCTAGGGGCTGCCCGTATTGTTTCCGAATCAAACTATCGTATTGTAGAAGGCTCCTACAGCAATCATCCCACCTTCGGTGACTATGCTGATTTTAAGATCCTATGCGATATCGATCCGGAAACACAGATGCAGCGCATTCTTACTCGCAATGGCGAAGAACTGGCTGAAATGTTCCGAAACCGCTGGATTCCGATGGAAGAAAACTATTTCACAACCTTTAACATTCGTGATAAAGCAGATTTAATTTTTAAAACTAACTGATCCAACAATAAAAAGCAGTTTCTAATGTGTGAAATCAACACCTTCAGAAACTGCTTTTTTACTTATAGAATCATTTTATTTTTTTCAGGAGTTCTACCGCATCGGCAATCAAATCTGACGCACTCTGATTTCCCACGCCAGCAACCACATTATTGCAGCGGTTCACCGGAATCAAAATCTTTTGAGCATCGCTCTGCCCAATAGCCACGGCCATGCGAGGTGTCACCTCGCCCAGAAGGGCATCCGCCACCAAAATCCCTATGGGGCCCATGATCACATCCACCTTTGGCGCACAAACCAACACCGGATTTTCGCCCGTGGCGGCCTCATCGGCACCGCCTTTGATCATAGCAGCCGTTGCCATACTATTGGTGCCAATGGCAATTACATGTATCGTTTCATCATATTTTTTAACCGACTCCGTCAGCGCGCGGCCGATTTTACCGCCCTGACCATCCATGATCAAAACCTGCATAGTCTATCTCCCTTTTCTTTCGTATCTGCATTTCCATTATGCACGAAAACCTTCGGAGCGTCAAGCATTTTCTGATGCTTCATTCTCCGACTGATCGCCTACTTCCATCTTAGAAATGGAAATCTCGTATGCAATACGCTGCTCCACTTCGCCTTCCACTGCCGTGCGCTTTTGATACATACGGCTTTGAATACGGCCCCATACCTTCAAACGACTTCCCACTTCGAAACCAGCGGCATACCGCGCATTGCGTCCCCAAGCTATAGCCGGAATATAATCCGACTTATTATAAGGACGATTCACCGCCATCAAAATATCGGTAATTTCCCTTCCCAACGGTGTTTTGCGGTAAATGGGTGCCTTGCACACATACCCATCCAAAAAGATTTGATTAGGCATGTTGTGTTTCTGCAGTTCTTCTTCTGTCATGTCCAGTACCTCAAAATCCCGTACAAACAATGACAACAGCAGCTTACTCCTGCCCTCGTTGTGCTGATTATAGGATCGGAACTGACCTTCCGCCCGAATCACCTTATTAGTATACTTATCATCCGGATTTAACAGCCGATTGGATATCATCAGCGGAATCAAATCGTAGGATTCCGAAAGTCTCGGCACCTTCACCTTTACTGTGTAAAACTCTTCTCCATATACTGTATGACTGTAGGCAAGCTCACCGTCCAACTGACCAACGATTTCTGCTACATTATTTTTAATCACCTGATCTGCCATACCCAAGTAACCCTCCGTCTTGTATATTTCATCAGACAAAGCGGCGTTCTCTTTAGCTTTGTCGTCTTCCATATATATACGCTCTTCTTGGGAATTTATGACTTTTTCGTTCAAATTCATTATAGGCACACTCCTCTCGCATACCATTTTACAAAAGATACCTTGAAAAAACCTTGAAATCCTTTAAACTTAACATTTTGTTCACTTTTTAAATCTATTTTAAATGTTATAATAAAAACATCTTAAGTTAAAGGACTTAATTGCCATGAGAATTTTACTAGTAGAAGACGAACCCGGTCTGTGCACTGCTCTTAGTGCTCTTTTAGTCAAACAGAACTATACTGTTGATACTGCCATGGATGGTGTATCCGCACTTAACAAAGCCCTCACAGGTATTTATGATGGCGTTATTCTTGATATCATGCTACCTCGACTTAATGGTCTGGAAATTGTAAGTACTCTGCGCCAAGCGCAGCAAAATGTTCCGATCCTTCTTCTGTCGGCCCGAGCCGAAATCGAAGATAAAATCCAAGGACTGGATGCCGGTGCCAATGACTACATGACCAAACCCTTTTCTTCAGAGGAGCTCTTAGCTCGGGTACGAGCCATGACCCGCAGCAGCGGCAAGGTCACCTCTCCTACCCTTGCTTATCACGATCTTTCCCTTCATTTGCAAAGCGGCTATTTAACCTGCGGTGCTCAACAGGTACAGTTAGGCGCTAAGGAATTTATGATCATGGAAATCTTCCTGCGTAATCCCGAACAAATTTTGACAAAAGAACAGTTAACACAAAAGGTTTGGGGGCCAAATAACCAGTCAGAGTACAATAACGTAGAAGTGTATATTTCGTTCATTCGCAAAAAAATATCTGCAGTAGGTTCAACTGTACAGATCCGCACCGTCCGCGGTTTGGGATATAAATTAGAAGGAGGTACTGCCGTATGATGCGTCATTTGCGCCTCCGTTTCATTTTCATTGTAATGGCGATCTTAACACTGATTTTCACCGCTGTTTTAATTACATTCAATTGCCTCTTTTTTAGCGATACCTGTTCTCAAGCTCTTATGGAACAAAGCAAAACTATCTTCACCCTATATTTTATCCTCTATGCTGTTGCCGCATTAATTCTATTTGCTTTCGTTGCCATCCTACTTTCTAAATGGTTGATCCGCCCAGTTCAGGATGCCTTTAATCGACAAAAGCAGTTTATTTCCGATGCAAGTCATGAGCTAAAAACTCCTCTTTCAGTTATTTCTGCTAACGCCGATGTTCTGGCAGATGAAATTGGCGACAATACCTATCTTTCTTATATTCGTGAGGAAACCAAACGAATGAACCATCTGGTACAGGATCTGCTGACTTTAACCCGCTTAGAAAACAATACTACGGAGTCACTGGAATCCTTCGACCTGAGTCAATTGGTTCTGCAATCTGCCCTTCCCTTTGAAAGTACTGCTTTTGAAGCCGGCAAGACTCTGCAGCTAAATGTAAAAGAGGATATTGCCTTCACAGGCTATCCTGATAAAATCCGCCAATTGATTGGAATCTTATTAGATAACGCCATTAAATACTCGAACGAAGGCGGTTTGATCAGTCTTACGCTTAGTGCTTGTCGCGGCAATCCTGTACTCGAGGTATTCAATACCGGCCGCGGTATCCCTGCAGAAGAATATACGAATATATTTGAACGGTTTTATCGCATTGATCCTTGCCGTTGTCGGAACTCCGGCAGTTATGGTCTGGGGCTCTCCATCGCTCATTCCATTGTCACTTTACACAATGCCAAAATTGTAGTTGATAGCGAGCCTGAAAAGTTTGCGAAATTCCGTGTTCTTTTTTAATTCCTTGGTTATACACAAAAAGGTCTGATGCAGAATTCAATTTCTGTATCAGACCTTTATTTTTTCGTTTGAATCAAATTTTTCTTCTTAATCTTCGTCTTTCCATACCAGTTTAGCGAAAGCATCACCCAGATTAGATGTTACATCTTCATCTTCCACATTGTAGCTGGTGGGCATATCCAGCACGGCATCTTCACCCTGAGGTACTTCCTTCATGGTCAAAGAAATTCTCTGCTGCTCTGCATCGATGCGCAGTACCTTCACATTCACCACGTCGCCTTCATCCAGCACCTCACGCACATTCTGAATTCGCTTTTCGCTGATCTGAGAGATCGGGATAAAGCCTTCGATCACATCGGTGAGTTTTACAAAGGCGCCGGAAGCAATCATGTGAGTTACGGTCTTGCCGCCCAGTACATCACCTACGCTAAAGGGCAGGTTATCCCAAGGATTCTCACCCACAGCCTTCAAACTCAGACTAATACGTCCACGCTCTTTGTCGATCTCCTGTACGGAAACCGTAACCGGATCACCTACATTCACCATATCGGAGGGATGCTTAATGCGGGTCCAAGCCATATCGCTCACATGCAGCAGACCGATCACACCGGGCTGCAGTTCCACAAAGGCACCGTAACGCTCCAGCTTTACAACACGACCGGTTAATCTGTCTCCGGGTTTTAACGAATTTAAAGCGGTTTGCTTGGCCACCTTTTCCGCTTTGCGGATAAGCTCTTTACGAGAGCCGGTGAAATCGCGTTTTTCACGATCCACATTGATGATCAGCACTTCCAGATCGCGACCAACATATTCGTCCAGTTCCTCTACATAGTGATCTTCCACCTGAGAAGCAGGAATGAAGCCCTGCACGCTCTTGTACTGAATACGCAGACCACCTTTTACAGCGCTCTTAACGCGAACCAAAATAGTGGCAGGTTCAGCCTTCTTTTCTTCCAGTTCATCCCAAATTACGACCTTATCAGCTTCCTTTTTGGACAGCAAGATCTGGCTGTTACGGGTGTCCACTCGCTTCACCATCAGAGTCAGGCGGGTACCTTCAGGATACTGCTCCCAGGTTTCACCATCGTACAACAGTTCATCCTGAGTCAAAATACCATCCATGTAGCTGCCGATATCCACCACGGCGGTGTCACCGCTTACCTGCAGAATAGTTCCTTCCAAAATATCTCCGTTGTTGACCCGCTGAAATGAAGCTTCAAACAGATCAGCAAAGCTTTCCATAGATTCCATTTCTTATTCCTCCTTAAGCCTTTCGGCATAAAAATCTTTTTTTATTTGATCAACCCAGCGCCACGTCCAGGATCATCATCAGGACAAAGCCTAAAGCAAAGCCAATGGTACCAATATTGGAATGATCGCCCTCGGAAGCCTCAGGAATCAATTCTTCCACCACCACATACACCATAGCACCGGCCGAAAAGGCCAGCAAATAGGGCAATATTGGCGTTACATACTGTGCCAACAGCAAGGTAACAAGTGCTGCAATGGGCTCCACAATACCTGAAAGTGCTCCTAATGTAAACGCCTTGCCTTTGCTAGCGCCTTCCGTTTTCAAAGGCATTGAAATGATTGCCCCCTCCGGGAAGTTTTGAATCGCAATACCCACCGACAGTGCCAGTGCACCCGCCATAGTAAGGCCTGCACTCTGTGTCAGCATGCCCGCCAGCACCGCGCCCAAGGAAAGTCCCTCAGGAACATTATGCAGGGTCACAGCCAGTACCAGCATGGTGGACCGTTTCATTTTACAGCGCGGACCTTCCGCCTCATCGCAGCCTAAATGCAAATGGGGAATCAGCTGATCCAGTGCCAGCAGGAAGGCAATACCCAAAAGGAAGCCCGCTGCCGCGGGAACAAAGGCGAATTTTCCCATATCTTCCGACATATTCATGGCCGGAATGAGCAGTGACCATACCGAAGCTGCCACCATGACGCCGGAGGCAAAACCCAGCATAGCCTTTTGTACTTTAGGATTGATCTGATCTTTCATTAAGAAGATCGTCGCCGCGCCCAAAGTAGTTCCTATAAAAGGAAGTAATAATCCTAATGCAATTCCCATAATAATTTCTCCTTTTATGATAACAAAGTTCTGGAAACCGGTTTCTCCCGCTGCTTCAAAGTAGTCAACCGTACCACCTCACCACAAACGGATTGAACAACCGCCACCACTTCTCCCACCTGTTCATGTGGCTCTTCCATCGACTTAAAACCATTGTAACATATTCGTTTGCGAAAGAAAATCACAAAGAAGCAAATATTTTACTTCCTTTATACTTCAGCCAGCGAACGAAACCTATAGTTGCCAATGCCAGCAGCACATCTACTCCTATCAGATAGATCAGCGCATCCACAACATCCATCAGCAGATAGTATCCAACACCGAAGCCCAGCACCAGACCCATGCCGCCAAACATGGTAAGCATCACGCTCATAGACTGTTTGATCGGTACAATTTCATTTGTCCAAGTCAAATTGGGTGCCTTTAAATTCAATACTAAGCCCAAGAGCGCCATGAACACAGCAAAAAGTACCACGGTTATAGGCATCACGATCACAAAGCCTACCTCCGGACGAACCACGATCAGCATACTTACAATCAGAAATAGCATTGGAATCGCTGACAGCATAAGCTGTAATTGAATCTTGGCTTTCAGCACTTTCCAGGGATCTACAGGCAACACCTGCAGGATCCACAGATTCTTACCTTCCAAAGATACCGAAGGTGCTGTCATATCGTTCATGGATGCCATCATACATAACATCGCGGTCATCCCCATGGGAACAATACCTTCATCAATGTTTGAAAGCAACGGCATATACTGCAGGATCAAATCTCCTTTGATCAGCAAAAATACAGCAGCCACGATCATAAATACAAGTCCCAAGCCACAGTTCATCATATAATTAGCACTGGATGTGAATCGTTTTAATTCCTTACGCAGCAGTGCCTGTTCCACACCGGCGGTCTTGACCGCTTTCTCTTTGTAGCGGACTTTCACCTCACCTTTTTTGGTGGTCGCCATCTTCAAAAAACTACGGGACAGCAGCACATATACCACCGCAAACAACCCGGCTATGATGGCAGTGAAAATCAGCATGGAGCCAACATTTCCCTCAGCAGCCAGACCCATATGATAAAACGGATACAATATACCCTTCACCGCTTCCGCTGCTCCGGCAGGATTCATCAAAATATCAGCGAGCACCGCATATGCTTTCGAATAACCGTAATAATAAATGACAATAAAGCCCAAAGACAGCCCCACCATGGCAAAGCTCTTACCTCGGCCCCTCATGCGTCCGGCCACCTGTGCAACCACCCAGCCCAGGATACAGGATAAGCTGAGCACCAGCAGTGACAACACCAACGGAATCACTATGCTTAGGATAATGCCAGCGCCTCCTGCGCTACCTTGATCGATCCACACGATCAAGGCCGGGATCATAACCAGAACTTCAAATAATAATCCCATTACATACACGCCGAACAGCCTGGTAAACAGGATCTTCGATACGGGTATGGGCATCGACAACAATAAATCGTTATCCTTCGCCTGATACAGGGTGGAATAGGTGATAAACACACTGCCCACTACGCCCATCAGCAGAGCGATCATACCCATGATGGCAAAGTATAACCAGCCAAAACCTGCCATACTTAAAGGCGCGCACAACGTATCGGCCAGCATATAAAACATGGCAATAAATACACCAAACACATAAATATACAACAAAGCGAAACCAATGCCGGCGGCTTTACTGCGTTTTTTACCGTTTTTCCCCTTTCGTACAAAGCCGGCAAAGGTCTCTAGCAGCTGTTTTTTCAATAACGCTTTAATCATTTTTCATTCTCCAGATCCAAGAATACCTGCTCCAGGGAGGTATCACCCTTGACCTCTTCCATACAGCCCTCACGAATCAGCTTACCATCTTTAATAATAGCTACCTTGTCACAGAGTTTTTCTGCCACTTCCAATACATGGGTGGAAAAGAAGATGGCTCCTCCTTGATTACAGATCTCTCGCATCAGCTGTTTCAGCAAATGACTGGCCTTCGGATCCAAACCAACAAAGGGCTCATCCATGATGAGCAGCTTGGGCTCGTGAATCAAGGCTGAAATAATGGCCAGCTTCTGCTTCATACCATGGGAATAGGCAGAAATGGGCTGAGCCAGATCGTCGGTCAGTTCCAGCATGTCAGCGTACTGACGGATCCGCTCCTGACGAACCTTCGCAGGTACTTCGAACACGTCTCCCACAAAATTCAAAAACTGAATACCGCTCATGAAATCGTATAGATCCGGATTATCGGGAATATAGGCGATCTTTCTCTTGCAGGCCAAAGGATCTTCCTTAATGGATACTCCGTCGATGTAGATCTCACCTTTATCGAACTGCAAAATGCCGCAGCAAGCTTTAATCGTCGTAGTCTTGCCTGCCCCGTTATGGCCAATGAACGCGTACAGTTCACCGGGCTGAATATGCAGGGTCAATTGATCCACTGCCTTTTTATTTCCATAAATTTTAGTTACATTTTCAATTCTTAACATTGGGTTACTTCCTTTCTGCCACTATCATTTCGGCGGCACAAGTGATATCATTATGATATCACACCATGACATTGGATTCAATAGCCTTCTAATAATTATTGCGACTTAAGAATGACAAAGAGCACCGCTGCGGTACCAAACCGCATTGGTGCTCTCTTCTTTTTATTCCATTGCCTCAAAACAATATAGATTTCCGTAGCTCCAGTTGAAGTCACTGCCGTTGTGGCGATCGAAGGTCAGCCAGAAATACCGTTCTCTGCTTCCCATGCAAATGGGCATCACCGTGCCCCAGCCACGAAAACCACCGTCAGGAAAATCGAAGTTCGCTTCTTTCATTCCTTCCGCACTGTAGATTCGATAGTTGGATACCTTATTAAAGTCATTGCCGCAGACAAAGTAAACTTTATCCCCAATGTGCACAAAGGAGCCCCCGGTTTCTGCACCCTCCAATCCTTTTCCGATATATTCAAACCCATCAAAAGGACTCTTGGAGCGATAGAAAATATAACGATATCTTCTAATCGTGGGATCCACTCGGCATACCGCCATGTACCAGCAATCTGCTTTTTCATCGTAGTAAAAATCGGGATCTTCATCGCCTTCAAGGCCGACAAAATCATATACGCTGTTATCTTCCGCAGCTTTCGGTACCAGCTCGATATCGATTACATTGATACCAAATCGAGGATCCCCTTTATAGCAGGCATGGCCTAAAACATGACCATGGCTAAAGGAGCAAACCCAATGATACCACTGCCCACTGGATCGATGATACAAGATTGACGATGCCACATCGCCGCACCATTTACCATCGCCACTATCAAAGAATAACGCACCCACGAGCTCGATCTGAGATGTACCGGGCACCCAGGAAAATACCCCTTGAAAGCCCTGTGCCTGCATCCGAATGGAGCCGGTAAAATAAATTTTTCCCTGCTCTATTATGATTTCGCCATTCTCATAGCGAATTGGACGATAGTCTGCCTGAGAAACGCCGCTGTCGATGTAGCCACAGGCCGCCGCCACCTTTGCCGCTCCTGCGGCACAAAGAGTCACATAGCCCTGCTCAAAAGATTTTTGAAGATTGGAATTGACAAATGCAGGAACTTCAAAAGTATGTACGAAGACCGCTGCACCGTTTATCTTCCAGTACACGTCAAAATAGCCGGGGCGGCAGGTTACGATCATGGTTTGAGGACTATCACCATTACCCAGTGGCTTGATCTGCTCTGTTTGATTTTCTGTTTGCAGACAAATTAACCCCTTTTGATACAACACTTTTGCCTCACAGTCCGGCAGTTTGAAGCCAAACCCGACTTCGCCCGTTTCCGTTTCAAAGGTCAACTCATAGGACGCATACGGGAAAAATTGACCCATATGCCGCTGAATGCTTCCCTGCTCCAATACATATCGATTATCGGCAACTTGCTCTACACAATCACTGCTTTTGACCAGTACCGGATACAGATCTCCTCTGGTGTCATTCACAAAATCCTTAGTAAAAGTCATTTCACAGAGAGAGAGCTTTAAGTTTTTATACATCGATTTTGCAAATTTTCGGCGAAATACTGCCTGTTGTATATTCATGATCGAACCTCGATTTTTGTTTTTCCTAAGTATAACACAGCCTATCGGCAAGCTCAAGGACAACGTGTTTCTTGTATTTTTTCTGTCTTTCTGCTATACTGCAGCTAACGAAAGGAGTGTGCATTATGATTTCCATTCATTCTGTTACCGATCATATTTCTTATTTTAATGTTCCCTATAAAGATATTTTTGTCGGCATTTATGTGATCCACACAGAAGCCGGCACTGTACTATTTGACACAGCCGGTTGCAATGATGATATTGACAACTACATTTTGCCTGCCTTGAAGCAGCTTAACACTATGCCGAGTCATATTTTCATTTCTCATAATCATACCGATCATGCCGGTGGGTTAGCCCGCGCTATGGAATGCTTTCCGAACGCTGCACTTTTCTCTCGCAGCCCTGCGCTGAAGGAGAAGTATCCTTCACTCCACTGCCCCTCTAACGGCGACCTGATTTGTGATGTCTTGCAAGTGATCACCATCCCCGGTCATACAGCCGATGCTATGGCCCTATTGGATCTGCGTACCAATACGATGATCAGCGGTGACTGCCTTCAGGCCTATGGTATTTTTGGTTCCGGCAACTGGTACAGCAACATTACTCTACCTATGGAACATTTAGAAGCTATCCGAAAATTACGAAATCTACCGCTGAATATCCTGGCCACAGCCCATAACTATCATCCCCACGGAATGGTGATATATGGTCAGGAGGCAATCGCCTGTTACTTGGACAGCTGTATCGCAGCACTTCGCCGCTTGCATGATCAAATTTATGCCCATCCGCAGCTTAACAATGATCAGCTGGCTGACTTATGTAATAACGGCTCTTTCCCCAAGGTTTCCCCTACTGTGCTCAAAGCCCTACGCAATTTGGCCGTTCAAGATTTCAAATGATTCTTTCACGCTTACGCGAAAATAGTTTCCGGCTCCTGCCTTGACGACAGGAGCCGGATTTGTTTTTCATCATATTGAGTTTTAGAAGCCAAGAATCTGCTGTTTCTTCTTGTCGAACTCTTCCTGAGTGATCACACCCATGTCGAGCAGTTCTTTGAACTTTTTCAGTTCATCTGCACCGGAAACCGCCTGCGTTACCGGAGCATTGCGCTGCTGTTTATAAAAGCTGATACGTTCCTTCACATAGGCTGCGATGGTATGCATAAATTCGTTAGTTTGAACAGTAGTATCCCAAGTAAAGGTATTCTCATTAAAGAAATTGCTAGCAGCATTGTTCATAATACGACCAGCAGTTTCAAACTGCAAATAACCGATCTGCAGACCGCTCTCCTTAAACTGTACACCAATACAATCCGCATAGTAAATAGTCTTTTCACCATCGGAGATATTACCGGTAATAAAGGAACCAAAAGTAGCCTTTACAGACAATACAACTCGGTCTTCATATACTTCCATATGACGACCACGAACACCATTCAGATCATGCAGAAGTCCTTCTTTGGATTCTTGGAAAATTTGCTGTCCATGCGCTTCCGCTACTTTTCTCTGAGCATAATTCAAAGCATACAAAGCACGCTCTCGATCGGAATGTTTATACACCAACATTTCCTCTCGACCATATCCTCTCATCCGCCATACACCATTGGTTACCGGACTGGAATCGTTATTCTTGGCCAGCATGTCAATTTTATCAAAGCAGAACATTTCGTTTCCGTAAATTACAGCATTCTCAATTACACCAAATACTTTGCATCCCGGAGGCTGAAAAATACCACAAGGGAAAAACTCATTCATGGGCTGCTGAGGCTGTTGAGACTGTTCTGCAGTTCCCTGAGGAATTTGTTCGTTTTGTATGGGTTGCTGCTGGTTGAAATCTTGCTGCTGATTTGTGTTCGTCTGCACACCTGCAGTTAAAGGCGAACCGCATTCACTGCAAAAACGAGAACCGTCTTCGCATTGCGCACCACAATGATTACAATACATATTTAATCTCCTTCACACGCGAAAATAAAGACTTATTGTCAAAATGCTACCATATCGAAGACTAATTGTCAATCAGTTCTTTTCGCGTTCTTTTCCCGGAATTACATAAATAAAGATCAAAGAACTGATCAGCAAAAATGCCGGATAGAACAAATTCGGCATAATATCAAAGGCCGACAGGGAATATCCCAGTTCCTTCACTGCGGACACAGCCACCAACATCTGCGCACCGTAAGGAATCACACCCTGGAAGATACAAGAGAAAGTATCCAACAGAGAAGCCGTTTTCTTAGGAGAAATGCCGTATTCCTCTGCCATTTCTTTTGCAATGGGGTTAGCCATTACAATGGCAACCGTATTGTTAGCAGTTGCAACGTCCATGGCACCTACCAAAAGACCTACACCCAGCTGACCGCCCTTTCTTCCTTTGAACACTTTGCGAATGAAGCCAAGCAATGCTTCAAAGCCACCATGCTCACGAATCAATTCACACATAGCTGCTACCAAAACAGCTACCATGCTGGTTTCAAACATGCCAGAAACACCGGAACCCATGTTGCCCACTAAATCAAAGAAAGACAAACTGCCTGTTGCCAGCATGATGATCGCACCTGTTCCAATACCGATCAGAAGTACGACAAATACATTGATTCCAATGATACCACCGATCAATACCAGTACATAGGGAATGATTTGAACCAGATTATATGTATGTTCCACATTACCATCCAATTCAGTATTCATGGAAAGCACCAGAATCAAAATCAAAGTAGCAATCGCAGCCGGCAGAGCGATTCCAAAGTTCTGACGGAATTTATCCTTCATGGCGCAACCCTGACCATTACATGCTGCAATGGTGGTATCGGAAATGAAGGATAGGTTGTCACCAAACATCGCACCGCCCACTACAGAGCCCACACAAAGGGCCATATCAAAGCCGGAAGCTGCTGATACTGCCACTGCGATGGGAGTGATCAGTGTAATAGTTCCTACGGAAGTTCCCATTGCGGTGGATACAAAACAGGCGATCACGAACAAAACAGCCACTGCATACTGCGGCGGAATGATCGACAGCATAAAGTAGGCAACGCTCTCCGCGCTGGTTCTTCCTACCACGCCTACAAAACAGCCTGCCACCAAGAAGATCAGCAGCATTGTGATAATATTTTTATCACCAACGCCCCGTCCCATCAGTACCAGTTTTTGATCAAAATTCAACTTACGATTTTGAATACAGGCCACCAAAATAGCCACTAAAAACGCAACTACGATCGGAATATTATAAAATCCCATGGGGATCTTCATTCCATATTCAAATAAAATTCCCAATCCTAAATACAGGACCAGAAATGCTCCAATTGGTAATAACGCGATTGGATTACTTTTTTTCATTTTCATTTCTCCTTTAGTTCCCGTTGTAGTACACACAATTCTTTATTGTACGCGGAAACCTCAGGAAAAGCAAGCTTTTTCAAGTAAAATTCGATTTTTAGTGTATCCTTCCTCCGCTTTACACCTTGAACATTATTGCATTTCATATTCCCGGCGTATAACCTCTCCTAAAAACGTTAATTTCATCTTTGTACCTCCTGCTTTACTAACACGATTTTCAGCTGTACTATCGATTTAAAAAGCCAAATCAGAATTCTCCTACTTTTCTTCCCCAAGTATGCTGTACAACATTAAGTTTCATTGACTCCTTTAAATAATATACAAGACAATCATCGTCCCACAAATCCGGATTTTCAAATCTCTTTTTCATAGGCCCTTCAAACATCCATGACTGAATAATATTTTCGTTTTCGTCAATAAGTTCGATAAATGTGGCTGAATCATCATGACCTGTGGTAAATCTTTCTTCGAATATATGCAGGGGATGTGTCCGCGGCAGCATCCGCAAATTTTCTGTTACAATATGTCAAACCATTTCGACGAGCATATATCTCGTAAACATACTCGCCTCGTTTTATAATTTCATTATGCATGTTCATTTTATGATTCTCTTTCTTTGAAATGATATTGCAATTGTATCACATTATAGTAAAAATCGACAGGGGCATGCTTGCTGTTTTTATCTTTCCACTTTTACTTTCCATATTCCTATGTTATACTGACCTCAAAACATTCCCCTACAAAGGAGACCTCTGCCATGCGTAAAATCGGTCATGAAACACTATTTCTTCCCACCTCAGAACACAATCCCCGCAATGGTGAATCCACCTTTGCTCGTTTAAATGACGGCCGCATCATGATGGCCTACACCGAATACTACGGTACCGACTGGGCCGATCATGCCACTGCCCGCATCAGCGCTGTCTACTCCTCCGATGAGGGAGAAACTTGGACTAAGCCAGTTGTGATCATCGAAAAAGAAGATTCCGCTCAGAATATCATGTCCCCCAGCCTGATCCGTTTGGCGAATGGCAAATTGGGCATGGTGTATCTGCGAAAGGAAGTCATTGCCGATGGTATGGTCACCTGCATGCCCATTTTCTCTGAATCCTCCGACGAGGGTCAGACCTGGAGCAACTGGATATACTGTACCACCGAGATGGGCTATTACTGCGTCATCAACGATGGCTGTATGGTAGATCGGTATGGACGCATCTGGGTGCCCCTGTCCTATTGCGGTGTCAGCTACGATGCTGAAGGCGGCACCGGCTTCAATTTTGGAAAATATAAGAGTCCTGTGGTACAATTCGCCATCTCCGATGACTGCGGCCGCACCTGGACGAAGCTCCATTATACAATCGAATCGTCGCTTTCCGACTCTGTCGGCTTGGCAGAGCCCGGCATTTACGAATATGAGGACGGTAGATTGTGGATGTACTGCCGTACCGGCTACGGCTATCAGTATCAGAGCTTTTCCGACGATCGAGGTCAAAGTTGGTCGCCGGTGATTCCCAATTTTGCCTTTACCTCACCGGATTCTCCCATGCGGTTGAAGCGCGTGGGAGATTATACCGCGGCTGTATTTAATCCGCAGGCTTTTAGCTGTCTGCGCACCGTAGGCGAGGTGTGGCGCAGTCCTAAGCGCACTCCCATCGTGTGCGCCATCAGTCGTGATGATGGCCGTTCCTTCGATACCACAGGAAAGACCATCACCGGCGGTAAATTGTGGGACTTTGCCGATCACTGCTATCTGCTGGAAGATGACGAAAGCAACAGCTACTGCTACCCCGGTATCATCGAAACCAAAGATGGTTTTCTGGTTACCTACTATCATAGTAATGGGACTGAAGTATGTTTGAACAGCACCAAGGTTGTAAAGGTGCTGTGGGAGGAAGTAGAAGAATAAAGCAAAAAAAGGCTTTGCACAACAACGCGTCGTGCAAAGCCTTTTCTTATTCACTTATGTAACACTGTATGGATTAAACCACACCCTGAGCCATCATGGCATCAGCTACCTTAAGGAAGCCTGCAATGTTAGCACCGGCAACCAGGTCGCCTTCCATACCATACTCTTTAGCAGCAGCTACGGAAGCATCATAAATACCCTTCATGATCTGTTTCAGTTTCTGGTCAACTTCTTCAGCAGTCCAGCTGTAACGCATAGAGTTCTGAGACATTTCCAAACCGGATACAGCAACGCCGCCGGCATTTACAGCCTTAGAAGGAGCGATTACAACATCGTGAGCCTTCAAGTAAGCCACTGCATCAGCGGTGGTGGGCATGTTAGAAACCTCAACATAGTATTTAACACCGTTTTCAACGATCTTAACAGCGTCATCCAAGGCAACTTCGTTCTGAGTTGCGCAGGGCAAGCAAACATCAACTTTCTCGCCCCAGGGCTTTTTGCCTGCAAAGAAGGGAACACCAAACTTGTCAGCATAATCCTGTACTTTGTTACGGCAGGAAGCACGCATCTCCAGCATGTAGTTGATCTTTTCTTCGGTATTGATACCGTCTTCATCATAAACATATCCATCGGGACCGGAAATGGTAACAACCTTACCACCCAGCTCGGTGATCTTCTGAACAGCACCCCAAGCTACATTACCGAAACCGGAAATAGCAAAGGTCTTGCCGACAATGTCTTCACCGTAGGTCTTCAGCAGTTCTACAGTGTAGTAAACAGCACCGTAACCGGTAGCTTCCGGACGCAGAATAGAACCGCCATAGGAACGGCCTTTACCCGTCAGAACACCGGTAAACTCGTCACGCAGTCTCTTGTACTGACCAAACATGTAACCAACTTCACGGGCACCAACACCAATATCACCAGCAGGTACGTCGGTATCAGGACCGATGTACTTGGACAGCTCGGTCATGAAGCTCTGGCAGAAACGCATTACTTCCATGTCAGACTTACCCTGAGGATCGAAATCAGAACCACCTTTGCCGCCGCCCATGGGCAAGCCGGTCAAGGAGTTCTTAAAGGTCTGCTCGAAGCCCAGGAACTTGATGATGCTCTCGCAAACGGAAGGATGGAAACGCAAACCGCCCTTGTAAGGACCGATTGCGGAGTTAAACTGTACACGGAAGCCACGGTTTACCTGTACTTTGCCCTGATCATCTACCCACGGAACACGGAATTTGATGATACGCTCGGGCTCAACAATACTTTCCAGAACACCCTTTTCGATGAAATCGGGGCGTTTTTCCACAACAGGCTCCAGAGATTCCAGAACCTCCTGAACTGCCTGATGAAACTCGGGCTCGCCGGGATTGCGTTTTTTCACAGTCTCCATCAATTCATTCAAATACTGATTCTTAAAACTCATTTTTAAAACTCTCCTAACATATTCTTACATATTCAAACTTTCGTTTTTGCAAGTTTCCAATATTTAACTTGCATTTTTCATAAGAATACTCTTTTTGTCACCATTTGTCAATTATTTTTTTCAGAAAGCGGTCTATAACACTTTCTTCCTAATATATGTCTCTTTTGCTATACAATTACCGCTGAATCTATCAAAATATTTGTTGACAAATCAACAATATTATTATATAATCTCATTTGTTGATTAGTCAACAAATTGTGTCAAATCACAATTTACGCGGCGCAGATCCCTCCTTCTACTATACTGCTTCTGCGCCGCAAACCCCAATGACGCTATACAAGGAAGCCAATTATGAATCGTTTTGAACAATTTTCCTATGTCATCTCCGGCATCAATCGCCACATTCAAAAAATTGAGCGCGATGAAATGATCAAATACGGCTATAAAGGAGCCTTCGCCCAATATCTGGTGGCGATTCGCCGCTTTCCCGAAGGCATAACCTCTGCCAAGCTTTGTGAATTCTGCGACAAAGACAAAGCGGCCGTATCCCGCGTGCTCACTGAAATGCAGGAAAAAGGGCTCATCCGCCGTGAAGGAAGCGACCACCGCTATAACGCCCTCATCAAACTCACCGATGAAGGTCTTCGAGCTGCCGCATATGTAGACGAGCGAGCCGAGGCCGCCATTGAGGCTGTCGGCAACGAAATGACCGATGAAAATCGCGCTGCTTTTTATGCAACCTTAGAATTCATTGCCACTAAACTGCAGTCCATCAGCAAAGAAGGACTGCCACCCCACAAATAAAAGGAGAATTTAAATGAGCGTACGCATCATCATCGACTCCACTGTCGATATCGATCCAAAACTGAAAAATCGTTTTACTATCGTTCCCCTCACCGTCCATTTTGGCGAAGAAGAATATCTGGATGGTGTTACCATCACACACAAACAGTTCTACGAAAAACTCATTGAAAGCGATGTGCTGCCCACCACCAGTCAGGCGCCCCCTGTCGCTTTTGCGGAGGTTTTTGAAGAAATTGCTGCCGCTGGCGACACAGCCGTTGTAATCACCATTGCCTCTCGCCTCTCCGGTACCTTCCAAAGTGCCATGATCGCTGCTCAGGACTATGAAGGCACCATCTTCGTAGTAGATAGCCGCACAGCGGCAATCGGCTCCGGTATTCTGGCTGAACTGGCTCTGAATTTAGCCCGCGGTGGTGCTTCTGCCCCTGAAATCTTCGACAAGCTTCTTGTTATGCGTGACCGCGTTTGTGTAGTAGCTTTACTTGATACCTTGGAATATTTGAAAAAAGGCGGCCGCATCTCTAAAACCGCTGCTTTTGCCGGTAATCTGCTTTCCATCAAACCCGTGGTTTGCATTAAAGATGGCGTGATCCATACTCTTGGTAAAGCGCGCGGTTCCAAGCAGGGTAATAACCTATTGATCACCGAGATCCACAATGCCGGCGGTGTAGATTTCAATCTGCCTCTGCTACTTGGCTACACCGGTCTTTCCGATGCCCTTCTTACCAAATATATTGAAGATAGTTCCTCCATTTGGCAGGGCAATGTGGATGAACTTTGCACTACCCACATCGGTAGCGTAATCGGCACCCATGCCGGTCCCGGTGCTGTGGCCGTTGCCTTCTTTAAAAATTAATTTTTTTATAATTGTAGAATGAGAATCCTCCCTTCGAACCAAACTAAACGTAAAGTTTTATTCAGTTCTAAGGGAGGATTTTTATATATGAAAACCAATTTAGCTATGCCCATTTCCGCCGACACCCAGCGATTGCTGAACCATGTATATCAAGGCTGCCAGATGGGCATTGACAGTGTGCACCGTCTGCTGGAACGGGCACACGATACTGATACCAAGAATATGTTGTTGGATCTGGCTCATGAACACAGACGCATCATGTCATTAGCGGCGGAAGCCATGCGACCCTATTTAACCGCTCCGGAAGACATCGGTATTATGGACAAAATGCGCAGCCGCATGGTGGCCATGGATGTGTGCCGCCGCAATCCAGATCGACGTATTGCCAAGACCTTAATTTTAGGCTCCCGCATGGCTTTGCATTCATTAATGAAGAATCTGCGCAAGTATCCTTTAGCCAAGAACTCTGCCCAACAGCTGGTGGGTGAACTGATCCGCTTAGAAAAACGTACCATGCGAGAGGGTTTGAAGCTGCGTCAGCACGCCGCGTAAGAGTATGAAAGCTGATTCTGTCAAATCTGGTTTTCAAAGATCACTTTGGGAATCTACCACTCAGCGACCTTCCTTTGCGCCGCTCCCTGAAAGCTCTGCCACCGATGTATTGATCATCGGTGGTGGACTCACCGGTCTTCTCTGTGCTCACATGCTGAAAAAAGTCGGCATTCATTGTATTGTAATAGAAACCGACAAAATCTGCAGCGGTATCACTAAAAACACCACCGCTAAGATCACCCTTGGGCACGGGCTGATCTATGATCGGTTATATCGACGCAGCGGCGAGGAATCTGCCCGGCTCTATCTAAAAGCTCAGCTTCAGGCCTGCCAGACCTATGAGCAGCTTTGCCAAGACATTCCCTGTGACTATGAGAAGCAAGATAATTTTGTATACTCTCTGGCAAGTCGCCGCAAGGTAGAAGCAGAAGTGGCTACCTTGAATCGTTTGGGAGTGCCCGCTGAATTTTACTCTTGGCTGCCGCTCCCCCTTCCCGTTATGGGTGCAGTTTGCCTGAGGGATCAGGCACAGTTTCACCCTTTAAAGTTTGCCTATTCCCTGGCGAAGGATCTACCCATTTATGAGGATACCAAGGTACTGGAACTGATGCCGGGTAAGGCAATCACCAACCGCGGGCAGATCCGCTGCAATAAGATGATCGTGGCCACTCATTTTCCCATGTTAAATAAACACGGCAGTTATTTTTTGAAGCTGTATCAGCATCGATCCTATGTATTGGCACTGGAAGGTGCACCAAGCCTAAAGGGCATGTATGTGGACGAGGCGAATGATGGACTTTCTTTTCGAAGCTATGGTAATATGCTGCTTCTGGGCGGTGGCGGACACCGCACCGGCAAGCCGGGCGGCGGCTGGCAGGTGTTGAAAGACTTTGCTAAAGCGAACTTTCCCCGTTCCCGTATCCTAGCCCGCTGGGCTACCCAGGACTGCATGAGTTTGGACCGTATTCCGTATATTGGGCAGTATTCTAAGAATACACCGGATCTATTTGTGGCTACAGGATATAACAAATGGGGTATGAGTAATTCCATGGTAGCCGCCATGATTTTGACGGATCTTGTACAAGGCCGGGAGCATCCTTGCTCTTCCGTCTTCTCCCCCTCCCGCAGTCTGCTGCACCCACAGCTGGCAGTGAACGCCTTTGAATCCTTCGTAGGCATTGTTACTCCCACCACACCCCGCTGCCCCCACCTAGGCTGTGCCCTCACCTATAACAATGAAGAACATTCCTGGGATTGTCCTTGCCACGGTTCAAGATTTACCGAAAGCGGTGAACTTATCGATAATCCTGCTACAGACGATAAAAAGAAAATGCCTCAGAGGTAGCAAGTACGACTCCAAGGCACTGTTATCGGTCCTATTTAGTTGTTCGCAGCTTCCTGTGCCAGCTGATTCAGCGTGGCCGCCTCCTGCTTCAAGCTTTCCGGCTTATCATCGGGCATGAACTCCAGCAATACGGCATGCTCTCCTTTAAATGCTTTCAAATACTCCGTCCAATCCGCTGCGCCTTCGGCCAGCGGATATTTATTGCTTCCGATCCACTTGAAGGCATGGATATGCACGGTATACTCAGCAATGCGATTAGCGTAGTCAATGTTTTCAGCCACGCTGTTATTTTGATTTGGCTGCCAGTACATGCGGAAAGCAGGGCTGTTTACCGCTTCCATCAGTTCCAGCGTGCCCTCCAGTAGCTGGGTGAACGTATTGTTATGGCATTCCATACAAAAGATGACATCATTTTCCTCGGCGACGTGGGCGGCGGCACGGCACTCTTCAAAGAATGCGGTCTTCTCCTCGGGAGTATAGTCAGTGGATTTTTTGTTACCACACCACAGTCGCAGAATGTTGGTGCCCAAAATTTTAGCAGCGGCGATGTATTCCGGCAGTTCACTGATAGGTTCCTTGCCCAGATGAAAGTATGTGCCATAAGAACTGCAGACGATCCCCTTTTCCTGCTGCAAAGCAGCAATGCGTTGCAGGGTTTCGTGATCGTCTTTTTTTGCGTGTACGTCACTGCCCCACTCCACATAGCGCAGGCCGGCTTCCAGCATATAGTCGACGATCTGCTCCGGCGTTAACGAGCGAAATGATATAGAAACAAGTCCAGTGTTAAACATGTGTGGCTCCTCCTATTTTTTATATAACTTTGCTTTTTCTTCCAATAACAAAAAGTTACAACACCGATTCGTAAGAGTTGAATTTGGACTATTGATACATTTAGCATATAACTTTTTTGCTTTGTTGTACAGCATTTCTTGCATAGAATCGATAATCTTCTTTTCTTTTTGTAATAAATAAATATCTAAGCTTTGTACCTTCATAACAATTCCCAAATGCAATTTTAGCTTTGATCCATATTCTACATAACCAACTTTTGAATCAAATTGTTTTAAATAATTAATATACTCTTTATCGACTACATACCAATCCATATGTACCTCCCACCGTCGCTAAAGGTGTAAAAAGGGATGGATCTTTTCAAATCCATCCCTTGCTTGTAAACGATTGTTTTAGTTGGACAATCTAACCGCTTTTAAACGACTGTTTTAATTGGACAATCTAACCGCTTTGCAGATTTTCAATCTACACTACTATTATATGTAATTCTGTTTCAAAAATCAATAGAAGAATTTTCTATTTTTATTTTCCTATTTTCTTGAGCATTTTTCCGCATCGATGGCCAGTACCAACATGAGGGCGCACAACGCATCCTGTGGGTTATACACATCAATCACATAGGTATCGGTCCAGTTCAGCAGCTGTTTGGACACGGTGGCCACCTGCTGACCCATGGGATTTATACTTCCATGCCATTGGCATCGAATATCTTCAGGCAGTGTCCCCATGAAAGCTGCCCTTTTACCGTATAGACTGGGTAACCCGCTTCGTTGTAAATATCATAACTGTCAAACCAGGAAAAAAAGCGCTGTTTGAAAAGTAGTTTCATGTGCGTTCTACTCCTTTCACCTTGCTATTTTTATTATATATCTGATTTTCGAAAAAGCAACAAAAAAACACTGCCATCTTCCTTTCAGAAGATGACAGTGCTTAATGAATCATTTATTATCAGCCCAGCTGAGCCAGAGCTACAGCTTTACCGGCCTCCAGAGCAGCCTCAGCCTTGGAAGCATCCTTACCACCGGCCTGAGCCATGTTAGGACGTCCGCCGCCGCCACCACCTGCGGTCTTAGCAGCTTCTTTAATGATGTTACCAGCATGAGCACCAGCTTTAACAGCGCCATCGGTAGCCATAGCTACGAAGTTCAGCTTATCAGAGCCACCAGCCAGCAGGATCACACACTCACCCAACTTATCCTTCAGGCTATCGCCCAGCTGACGCAGAGCGTTAGCATCCATCTCAGGCTTGTAAGCGGTCAGAATAGAGATCTCTCCTACCTTCTCAGCAGCCTTCAGAATGTCATCGGCAGCACCGCTAGCCAACTTGCTCTGCAGAGAAGCCAATTCACGCTGCAGTTCCTTCATCTGCTCCATCAGGCTTTCAGCGCTCTCTACCAAACGATCCTTCTTGGACTTCAGTACAGCAGCCACCTGATTCAGTTCCTGCTCCTGCTTCTCGTAGTATTCCAAAGCACCGGTACCGGTCAAAGCTTCGATACGACGAACACCGGCAGCAACACCGTTTTCGGAAACGATCTTAAAGCTTCCTACCTGAGCAGTGTTCTTCAAATGAGTACCACCACAAAGTTCTTTGCTGTAGTCACCCATGGAAACTACGCGTACGGACTCACCGTACTTCTCACCGAACAGAGCCATAGCACCGCTCTTACGAGCCTCTTCCATGGTCATTACATCGGTCTTAATATTCATACCTGCCAGTACCTGACGGTTTACTTCACGCTCAACGCGGCCCAGCTCCTCAGGAGTCATAGCCTGGAAATGAGTAAAGTCGAAACGCAGACGGTCAGCACTTACATAAGAACCAGCCTGCTCAACATGAGAGCCCAGAACATTACGCAGAGCTTTCTGCAAAAGGTGGGTAGCACTGTGGTTACGAGCGGTAGCCATACGGTTCACTTCGCTAACAACCATCTTAGCCTTCTGACCGGTGGTCACCATACCATCGATAACAACACCCACATGACCGATCTTATCACCAATGGCCTTAATTGTGCTATCAACCTGTACCAAACCGGTGTCAGTCTGAATGGTACCCTGGTCACCTTCCTGACCACCCATGGTAGCATAGAAAGGAGTCTTATCGGTGAAGATAGTTACATTGGTACCGGGCATAGCGGTGTACAGCATCTCGCCTTCTCCGGTCATAGCCAGGATCTCAGCATCCATCATCCACAAACGGTCATAACCATCAAAGGTGGTAACCATAGAAGGATCCAGCTCATTGTAAATGGTAGCCTTAGCACCCATGTAGTTGGTCTCACCACGAGCACTTCTTGCACGCTCTCTCTGAGCTTCCATTTCCTTCTTAAATCCTTCTTCATCCATGGTGAAGCCCTGCTCCTCCACGATTTCTGCGGTCAGGTCGGTGGGGAAGCCGTAGGTATCGTACAGCTTGAACACGCGCTCACCATTCAGCACGGTCTCACCGTTTGCCTTCATCTCTTCCATGTAACCCTGCAGAATATTCAAACCACCATCCAGAGTCTGATAGAATTTCTCTTCTTCACTGGTCAGTACCTTGTTAATGTATTCCATCTTGTCAGCCAGCTCCGGATATGCATCCTTGGAGCACTGGATCACCACATCAGCAACCTCTACCAGGAACTGACGGTTAATGCCCAGCAAACGGCCATGACGGGCAGCGCGGCGCAGCAGACGACGCAGTACATAACCACGACCTTCGTTAGAGGGCAGAACACCGTCAGAGGTCATAAAGGTTACGGAACGAACATGGTCGGTAATTACACGGATGGAAATATCCTTCTTAGCGTCCTTGCCATATTCAACGCCTGCAATGCGGCAAATGCTGTCGCGGATTGCCTTAATGGTGTCAATATCAAACATAGAATCAACGTCCTGCACAACAACAGCCAAACGCTCCAGACCCATACCGGTATCGATGTTCTTGTTGTCCAGTTCTACGTAACCGCCTTCGCCGTCACCATTGAACTGAGTAAATACGTTGTTCCAAACTTCCATGAAACGATCGCAGTCGCAACCTACTTTACAGTCGGGCTTGCCGCAGCCATACTTTTCACCACGATCATAGTAAACCTCGGAACAAGGACCGCAAGGACCTGCACCATGCTCCCAGAAGTTATCTTCCTTGCCAAAGCGGAAGATGCGATCAGCAGCAACGCCAATCTCTTTATTCCAAATATCGAACGCCTCATCATCTTCCAAATATACGGAAGGATACAGACGATCGGGATCCAGACCAACCACCTTGGTCAAGAACTCCCAGGTCCAACCAATGGCTTCATGCTTAAAGTAATCACCAAAGGAGAAGTTACCCAGCATTTCAAAGAAGGTACCGTGACGTGCAGTCTTACCAACGTTTTCAATATCGCCGGTACGGATACATTTCTGGCAGGTGGTCACACGACGACGAGGCGGGATCTCCTGACCGGTGAAATAGGGTTTCAAAGGAGCCATACCTGCATTGATCAGCAGCAGGCTATTATCATTCTGAGGTACCAGAGAAAAGCTGTTCATTCGCAGATGATCCTTCGATTCAAAGAAAGAAAGATACATTTCTCTGAGTTCATTTACGCTGTATTTCTTCATAGTATTCTCCATTTCATAGCGCGCAGCGCGCGAAACACGCTCACGGCTATCTGATTTTCAAAGCGCCTCAGCGCTTGGTTATAAAGTATTCCTTAGCGGCGGTAATATCCAAAGCAACTTGTTTTTGCAGTGCCTGCACACTCTCAAACTTTTGCTCCGGCCGCACAAACTTCAAAAGCTCTACCCGCACGGTCTGCTCATACAGATCGCCGGAAAACTCCAGAATATGAGTCTCCATCCTCAGCGACTCACCGCCCACGGTGGGGTTATTGCCCATGTTGGAGATGCTGGGGAAAATCCCCTTTTCAGTGTGAGTACAAGATATGTACAC
>JAZQWC010000012.1:0-56178 GCA_045632125.1 Bianqueaceae bacterium | reverse complement strand
TTTTGTTCTAGTTAAATTATCTACTGTTTTCTGTGCCCTATTTTCACAGGCTTCATAATATGAAGTATAGTTATACTCGTAGCTATCAATATCGTCTGTGTGATCCAACACTGTTCGATACTTATGGGCCTGTTCCTCATTAAGAGCAATGGCATTTAGCATCATTTCCGCCCGATGCTCCTCGCCGATGGTATCTAATTCACGCACTAAAATATATTCATCGTACGTGAAACCCATTGGGATATAATAATCATTCTCCCACACATGATAACCTGCCATATCGTCATAATAGGTATACCCAGGCATCAGTGTACTGGGATTTTCTTCAGCAGGATCGCCAAAATTCGACGAAGAATCCACACGATCAAAATACCAGTGCACCGAAAGAAGCCCTCGCACTGCAAATTGGGCTTCGGGAATTTTTGAATTCACATCACGGGTCTCACCCAAATAGGTATAAAACTCCATAATCGAAGCCGGCACCACACTGTGAAACGCACGCATACAGGAAATCTTCCAAAACATGCCCATGTTGATCATAGAATCATCCACATCAATACGGATCACCTGATCTTTATCTGGAATGGTAATTAAGCTTTCACCCTCAATGGCATCGGGAATCAAATAGCCATCGGTATCATAAGAACGGCTCTTTCCCCAGAACACAAAAAAGTTACCATATAGAATCGAAATTACTGTAATGGCAATCATGCACTGCTGGGCAAAAAGTCGAGGTTTCTTCTTTAAATTCGGCAAGAACTGAATAAATGCCAATAACGAAATCACCGCAGTTACCGACAGCACAATAAAATGAGTCCAGTGCTCCTCGTCATACAAACCAATTCGTTTAATGGTATCATCCTGTAGTTGAGGAGTAACCGCTATGGCTACCACGATTACCAACGTAACTGCAAGTACCTGCCATACACTTCGGTTCAACAGCCGCACCCATCCTCGATCCAACACCAGTACAGTTGCCAAAATCAGCATTAACGTCAGCATGTAAAACCATCTAGCATAGTATGCAGCATTATAAGCTACAAATAAACTATTCAGTCCCGGAACCAAAGCCATAAAAAGCAGAATCTTCAGTAAATACGTTAACCAGTGCCGACGCTTTGTTCTAACGAAAGCTAAAACAGCCGAGATACTAAATAACGGAAGATACGCATTCAACGATGTCCACTTTGTATTTGCATCAGGCAGCATTACCTGTTTAGAGGGAAGTTCCGGAGGGAATAAAAAACTAAATATAATTGCCGGGTATCGCTGTTTGCTATTATAGATCCAATTGCTAAATCCACTCAGCGGATTGCTGACTCTCGGATTTTGCAGTACGGTAATTAATGATGGCAGCATCAAGACAGCGCTCATTACAAAGCCGATTACAGCCTCGATCACAATAGTAAAAAACTTTGCCCAACTGCGCTCATAGGAACCACAACCCAAACGCACAAAATAATAAATTACGACAAATACGACCTCACCTACGAAAAAGAAATAATTGAGCAAAGCATTTAAGCAAACTGCTAACGCCAACACACCTCTTGTTCCGTGGTCCATCCACTCATCCATCGCGATCAACAGCAACGGGAAGAATACGATTACATCGTGAAAATGATTAAAGAAAATATTATATATAGAATACCCAGAAAATGCATATAAAATACCGCCCAACATGGCAAATTCCTGATTCCGTACATATCGCTTCAAATAGAAAGTTGCCATAACCGCTGCACAGCTGAATTTTAAGATCAACAAAGGTCCCATCAAGTAAGGGACAAAATCATTAGGAAACGGAATCGTCAGCCAGAAAAAAGGACTGCCTAACAAATAAAAAGTATACGAAGAAACAAAGTTCGATCCAATATCGGTATACCAATTCCATCCCCACTCTCCACTACGAATGGCATGATGCGCTACTTTATAAAAAGGGATCTGTTGAGAATTAAAGTCCCCTACAAATAGAAAGTATCCTTGATCCACCAACATAGCCGGCACAAACAACACCAGTGCAATTGCCATAGCAATCAAAAATGTCTTTCTATATAAATGTTTCACTTCATACGTTTTTCTCATTGATGCCTGTCCTTTCTCTATATCAACGCATATAGCTATTGTAACAAAAACTTTTCCGCCTGTAAACCATCATTTCCAGAAAGGGATGGTAAAATATAACTCCCTATGATATAATAGGCGCAGTTGCTTTTATGCAGCATGTTATTCTGTAAATCATAATTCAAATATACTTATGTTTTGGGAGATATGATAGTTTATGAAAACCAGTGATTTTTATTTCGATCTGCCCGAGGAACTGATTGCTCAAGTTCCTTTGCAGAATCGTACCGATTCCAGGCTTCTTGTTTTAGATAAGACCAGCGGTGAAATCTGCCACAGTCATTTCCGTGATTTGCTTCAATATTTGCGCCCCGGAGATCGTCTTGTGTTAAACGATACCAAAGTGTTGCCCGCTCGATTGATGGGACATCGCATTGATAGTGGAACTCAAGTGGAGATTCTTCTTTTAAAACGCTTATCCACCGAAGATATCGCTCACCACGAACTTGAAGAAGGTTGTATCTGGGAAGCTCTTGCCGGTCCCGGAAAACGTGCCCGCGTAGGTCATCAGCTCGCCTTTGGAGATGGACGTTTAAAAGCTACAATTGTCAAAGTCCTTCCCGATGGCAACCGCCTGGTTCGTTTTGATTTCGAAGGTGTTTTCGAGGAAATTTTAGATCAATTAGGTCAAATGCCTCTTCCTCCTTATATTCATGAAAAGCTGGAAGATCGCAATCGCTATCAAACTGTGTATGCCCGCGAGGAAGGCTCTGCTGCTGCCCCTACCGCAGGTCTTCATTTTACCCGCGAACTGTTAGACGAACTTGAAGAAAAAGGAATCGACATTTCCTATGTAACCTTGCATGTTGGCTTAGGTACCTTCCGTCCTGTAAAGGTAGATAAAATCGAGGAGCATGTTATGCACCGCGAGATTTACCATATTGACGAAGAAACCGCTCAGGCTATTAACGACACTAAAAAACGTGGCGGTCGTGTAATCGCTGTAGGCACTACTTCCTGCCGCACATTAGAATCGGCAGCTATCGCCCCCGGAGTTGTTCAAAGTGGCAGCAGCGAAACGGGTATATTTATCTATCCCGGCTATGAGTTCAAAATTCTCGATGCATTGATCACCAATTTCCATCTGCCGGAGTCCACCCTGATCATGTTAGTTAGTGCCTTAGCCGGCCGCGATCATGTACTCAACGCTTACAATGAAGCTGTCAAAGAGCGCTACCGCTTCTTCAGTTTCGGCGATGCTATGTTCATACATTGATCATTTCATACAGAAATAAAAAAAGACAGCTATGAATTCAATTGATGATTTCATAGCTGTTTTGTTTTATTTGTAAAATACATGTCCGCCATGCTCTGCAACACAGGTTAACGCGCTTTCAAACCAAGATGCATCACAATATGCAGATATGAAATACAAGGCACCATTGGAATAATCCTCACCGGCCAAAGCTCGGTCCACTGCTTCATATACCGATGCCGTAGGAGTTACACTCCAGATTCGACCGGTTGATACCGGTTCAAACTGACCAGATCGATAAATTACATCAGTAATGGTTGTATCGCCGCCATAAGCACAATTTACACGATTTAACACTACATTCGCTACCATGATCTGACCGATCAGATCTTCACCACCTGCTTCGGCCATTACCAAACGAGCAAATAAATCTCTTTCAGACATTGTGGATACCGTTGTGGTCTGTGCTGCTTCATTCTCTTCTTCCATCTTCTCTAACTCAACTTCAACTTCTTGAGCAGCAGCATCGATATGTTTGACAGACACAGTAGGAACCAACTCATAGATTTTTGCTTCCTCGCTGACAACCACCGGTAACTCTTCCATACATGCTTCCTGTTTAGGAGATTCATATCCATAAGCACTAATATCAAAAGTAGAACCTAAGGAAACACCCATCATAACACTCAGCATCAAAAAACAAATTTTAACTCTCACAAATACCTCCTTTTGAATGGGCTTCCTGTGGGATGAGAAGTCACCATCCATGATCGAGCAAGATTTCCGGCAAGGGGTTAACCCTTACTGCTTTACTCGATTATATGAGATTATAAAAGGTATTATGCAGAAAGTCAATCTTTTTGCAACGTTTTCGTCACATTGTATAAAATTTACCGTAATTTATTGTAAATAATACACGGAAATTTTAATAATTTTGTAACTCGTCGCTTCTTTTTTCGTATCATTTTTGTAACAGTTTTGTAATATCTAACATTTTATTTGGATTAGATTTCATTGTTCAGCCAATCCATATTGGGCCGGCAGATCAATCTGGCATCCAAATACGCCTGTTCCAAGCGTAAGACTGTCTGTCCTTGATAGCTTCCCGACGGATTCTTTTGGACCACTAATGCCGCATCCGTTTTGCTATCATCTTCCAAACAAAGAGGCAACATCAAACTCATGCAATTTCCTTTAGGAAAATAACAGGGAATCGCCGTTCTGAAGTTCCATCTCACACGTTTCAAAGCAATTTCTATTGCATCTTCCATACGACTTCTTAGTCTTCTGAAGATTTTATCATGACTTGCAATGTACTTAGAAAGTTCAGCGTATGCCTGTCTTTTCGCTTCTTCGTCTTTATTTTTACCATCTAAATTACGAATCAAGCGAGAAGCCTGCGTATCACCATAACAACCCTCTAACAAATATCCCTTAGGCAGACGACGAAGATTATCCACAATAATGTGTTCATAATCTGTTAATAACTCTTTGTCCAAATCATAAATCAAGTCCTCTTTATTTCCCACATAAGACGGCACTTGTGGAAGAGGATTGAAATAATTTGTTAATAATTTGCCATATCCATCCTTGCCTCTTATACCGGCCATTGCAAAAGTCTCGAATTTCCAATATTCTTTCCCTTTTTGAGGATTTGGTACAAAACAGGCATATATGTCATCATAATGATGATTGACTAAGCCTGTATTAAATGCAGCAAATTTTTCATCCTCCGAAATACATATTTTTTCTTCCTGCAACAGACGATAAAAGGTGTATTGGATATATTTCTTTAGCACATAATAACTTCCATGCTGTTTAACATCGCTATCCCACTCTTCAGGCAAGGCAAGTGAAGCCAGATTCTTCAAAAAATCTTGCCAACTTCCCAAATCTGCAAACTGCTCCAACGATTTTCCCGGAGGAATGTTAAGATCATCTTCTTTTTCCTCTTCTGCTGCGATTTCTTTTTGAGGGCCTACATAACTCAAATACCATTGTCTTCCATTGGTCTTATCGTTTTTCTTTAATATAGCAAGCAATTCCTCTTCTCCGCATTTCACAGGAAAAATGATTGCTTCCTGCTCCACCTGTAAAAAATCGTGAAGCAGCGCATGCTGATACGCACTTGCCAATACTCGCTCCGGATTTCGTAAGCCTTTTCTTTTTAGTAGTTCAATAATCTTAGGCGGCAGATACGCTAACCGCATGAATTCGCCTACTCTTCCTTTTTCATATACGATTTGCGTTTCGGCTTCCATCGGTTTCACTTCTTCATCCGATTTCTTAACTTTTTTCATCGCTTGTCGATTTTGCCTATTTTCATTCGCCAGCTTACTTTGAGACTTTTTCTCTTTTGTTGATTCTGATTGTTTCTTTCGATTAATGTTAAGCAAACCGGCGCCCATTTCATTCTCTAATTCTGCCATTTCTGCCGATGTAGAAGCCCACACCCTATTCACAGAAACTACCGATTCTTTTTTCTTCCATTCCATTAAGATTACGTTCGTATTGGAATGTCCTTCATATTCATAATCTTCCATACGGATGAATTCATTTAATTCCTTCATTAAATTTTTCATCCTTGCAAAACCATAGCGACGACACCCGTAACCAGCCGCTGTCATTTCCTTTCCTACCTCAGCTAACGCATACAGGGTGTTGAAATCCAACTTTTTCTGCAAAAAAGTATAGATTTCCTGCTTATTCAATTCTGTAATCATGCAAAAATATCCTTTTAGTTTTGATTATTGAGTCTATAAGATAATCTCATTAGGCTATCAGACAGATGAACATTTTCCACAACAACTGAAGGATCTGATACCTTAAGATCAATGGATGCAAAATTCCAGATTCCCTTTACACCATTCTTCACCAAAAAGTCAGCCATTTCCACAGCGTCTTTTTTAGGAATGGTCAACACACCAATATCTACAGAATTTTCCTGAATAAAGTCCTTAATAGCACTTACTGACTGAACTTTTTTTCCACCAATTGTTTTTCCAATGATCTGTTCATCATTGTCAAACAAAGCTACTACATAAAAACCCCGCTTTTCAAAATTTGTATAATTAACCAACGCCTGTCCTAAATGACCCGCGCCAATGATAATAATATTGTGGATTTGATCAATTTTCAAAATACGGGCTACTTCTTTATGCAGTACTTCAACATTATAGCCATATCCCTGCTGTCCAAATTCACCAAAATGATTTAGATCTTGTCTTACCTGAGAAGCTGTAAGACCCATACGACGGCTCAATTCTCCCGATGATATTCTGGTAATATTATTATCCAAAAGTTCACCCAAATATCGATAATATCGCGGTAATCTACGAATAACAGCATCAGATATATACTTTTTAGATTCCATATACCTCACTCCTTTCCTCTATTTTTCAATTCTTTTAGTAATTATATCATTTCAATTATACCAATCCCCCCTCTTAAAAGCAATGTATCATTTCAAAAAATTGCCTTTTCAAATACATCAAATTCTCTCACCCTCTTTTGATTTCATTCATATGATACAGTAAACTTAAAGTCAAATAAGGAGATTCACGATGTCTAAAAATGCATCCTTCTTTAACAAGGCTTCCGGTAACCGGTATATGTCTCGCCCGAGCTGCGGATGCAGCTATCATAATAGCACCTCAACATCTCACGAGAATGCCACTTCTTCCTGTTGTTCTTGCACTGCAGATAGTGACATTTGCGTAAACCCACCCACCGGCTTGCCTAAGTCTCTTACCTTACTGGCTCCTGTTGTTTTTGATGAATGCGGCATTAACTTATGTAAAGTTGTGCAACGCCCTATTTTTTGCAATCACGATATTGCCTGTGTTCACCTAAAAGTCATCGATATCGATTGGAACTTAGGAAGAGGTGAACATTGTTCTCACATTGAAACCTTGCGAAGCCGTCCGCACTGCAGTCGTATCACCCTCAGCGGAATCCGTGTCAAACTAGCTGTCACAGCACTCGATCGCTGCAACAATGTAATCGATAGCTTCATTATGGTTGAAGAGTACCTTCCTTCCTCTGTCGATGATTGCTGCTATGATGAATGTGCTAATCCCTGTAGTCTGAGTTTTGAACTTTACACTCCTTATGGCCTCAGTTATTTACCCCAGGATCCCCCCTGTCCTACCATTAACTTTTTCGGCATGGAAGAAAGCGGCAGCTGCGGATTAGGAAACAACATGATGCGTCAAGGTGTGGGAGCGCAGGCCTTAGCCAAAGTAGTCCGTTTTGATTCCGAAGATGGAGTGCTGGCTCTTGGTTTAACCATTTATCTAAAATCCATCTATTTTGTACAATATCGTGTTCCCCATGAAGGACTGGCAGTTCCCCCAAAATGCGCAGCCATGGTTGACCACTGTGATGCCTGTAAGGATTTTGTAGAGGGTGATTTGCTTTCATTAGATGTTCGTCCCTTAGATCTTAATACTTGCACGTAATTTCTCTCCTGATTATCAAAAAAGTTCGCCATAAATGGCGAACTTTTTATTTTTGCAAGTATTCTAACACTGTTTGAAAGTATGCCGGAAGTTCAGAATTAAATTCAATATATTTCCCACTCACCGGATGCACAAACCCCAACACCTTAGCATGCAGAATCTGTCCGGGCCAGAAATCTTTTCCTTTCAGCATTTTTTCCAATTTTGTATTTTCTTTAGCGGCTCCATATACCTCATCACCCAACAATGGATGACCAATACTTCTCATATGCACACGAATCTGATGGGTACGGCCTGTTTCCAAGCGAAGCTCAACATAAGAAAACCCATCGTATTGTTCTAACACCCTATAATGAGTAATCGCTCTGCGTCCATCTGCTCTTACACACATCTTTTTTCGATCTGAATCCATACGACCGATCGGCGCATCCACAGTACCTTCTGTTTTACTAAAACTACCATGCACTACCGCATGATACACACGCTCGATATCATGGTCTTTCAACAAATCACTAAGCCTCTGGTGTGCTCGATCGCTCTTACATATAACCAACAAACCTGAGGTATCTTTATCAATTCGATGCACGATACCAGGACGCATCACCCCATTGATTCCAGAGAGTTTCCCTTGAAAATGATGAAGTAACCCATTTACCAAAGTTCCGCTTTCGTGTCCTGCCGCTGGATGAACCACCAAACCGCGAGGTTTATTTACAATTGCCAAATCATCATCTTCATACAGTATTTCCAAGTCCATTGCTTCCGGTTCGGCACTCAATTCTTTCAATTGTGGAAGCACCACCTGAACTAAATTTCCTGTTTTTAACTTATAACCCGCTTTTACAGTTTTTCCGTCTACCAGAATCATACCTTCTGACAACAAATTCTGCACCCGAGATCTGGTCACATCCGGCAGCCAACGACTCACAAATACATCCAGCCTCTCACCGGCTTCATCAGCCGCTAGCCTTCTTTCAAAGCTTTGGTCCATCTTCTTTTGCACCCTTTCTTCGAAGCTGCTCTGTTATATCATCCAACAGATCTTTTTGCAGCAATGCCGCCAAGCAAAACAGAATACCAAATACTACCACATAGCAATCAGCTACATTAAATACCGGAAAATCGATCAGTTTAAAATAAAACATATCCACTACATAATGTAATATACTTCTATCGATCAAATTACCAATCGCACCCGCCAATACACCAACGCAGCAAACACGGGTCAATTTGAACTTACGTTCCGGCCCCAGCCGAAAAAAGACGAAAAGCAGCCCAAGAATCACCGCAACCGTCAACACAGTAAATAACCAACGCTGGTTCTGCAGCATACCAAAGGCGGCGCCCCTATTTTCCACATAGGTTAATTCAAACACTCCCGGCCATAGCGCAATATCCGACTTCCCCTTTAAATTTTGAACAGTCCAGTACTTCACTGCCTGATCAGCGCCAACCAAAAAAGTCGTGAAAAAAAACACGCTAATGCATTGTTTAATTCGTTCTTTCATACTTTTACTTTTTATCTCCCAGTCGCTCCACCAAAAGCTGAATTCGACCGGATTTCGATAGTCCTTTATCTTCTTTAATTTTCAAAAGCCCTTTTCCCCGCAGCGTTATCTTATCCCCCACTGCTACAGGCTTATCTACATCCAAAATCTGTTGTCCATTCCTCATTGCCTTGCCTGCCACGATCCATTTTGAAGCCTCAGAACGTCCCATGTTAAACCCTCTGCTGACCACAGCATCTAATCTCATGGAAGAGACACTCACCACTGCCTCTGCTCCGCTTTCAGGTTCAGGCATATCCGATGAAGGCACTGGCTTTACCAATACACTGGTAGGACCTACACCGGTCAATTCTTGAACAATATAAGGAGCAATCTCTTTTTTCGCCCAAAGATACGCACCTTTTTCTGTTGTCAACAGATCCCCCAGCTTGTCACGCCGAATTCCGGTTCCCATCAAGGCACCCAAATAATCACGATGCCCCGGAATACGTTTGACAAATCTCAAATCTAAAGGTTGGATCCACAACAGTTGTAATTCCTCTTCCATGATCTCCTGCAATGATTCCGACAAGTATTCTGGGTAAAACACAGCCATGACACGCTCAGCATCTGCATATCCACCAAAATACGCCAGACAAACAGGAAGCCTACCTTCCAATTTGGAAAGGAGGCTTCGTTGATGATCATCCAAAAAATCACTGAAAGCAGGGTAACCATTTTGATCAGCGGTTACTGCTAAATCTTCCATATGTCCGATGAACCATTTATCATCCTGTTGTACTGCCATTTTTATTCTTCAATTCCCCAAGGAAAAGCTAAACCACCCTCAGCTTCCAGTGTTTCGCGAATGTCAACATCGCCTGCAAAATCAACATTATCAGGAGCGATCATAAAGATCTTATCTGCGATTCTCTGAATGTTTCCATCCATGGCACAGCAGCAACCGCAAAGGAAGTCAGTAATTCTTTGCGCAATACCATGCTCAACGAATTCCAAATTGATAATAACAGGCTTTTTATCTTTAATATGCTGAGAAATCTCACGAGCCTCTTCAAAGGTTTCCGGACTTGAAACAACAACTTCCATCTGTACATTGGCATGCAGATTCAACACCTTATTGTTTCTATTCCCAGCTACGCTCTTAGTTCCGGTAGGACGAAAGCCACTATTATAATTGCTGCTGCCATAACTGCTGCTATAGCTTCCTGCAGAAGAACTGCGACCACTATCATATCGGCTTGCTTCTGAACGTCGGCTAAAAGAATCATAACTTGTTATTTTCCTTGAAGAAGATGTAGGTAATTCTTCCACATCTTCATAATCATCATCATACTGATCGTATTCATCTTCCGCTGCAGCACTAAAGCCCAGCGCACCCGCTAATTTGTCTACTAACTTGCTCATCTTCGTCTCTCCTTTTCTTTTCGACCATCGGTCGTTTAGAGCTCTCTGTCTCTTATTATTACTTTTTTATACTTGCTTGTCAACAAAAAGTTTTGTCGAAAGGGCAAACATTTGTAATTCCCGTTACTCTGCCGCTTCCGCACTATCCATTAGCGTATTAGCCTTTTCATAATCAGCTTTGGCTTCTTCAAATTTTTCCTGCTCTTGATAGATCTGACCTCGGGTAAAGTAGGCCCAAGCGTAATCTTCCTTCAGTTCAATACAGGTATTCAAATCTGCAAGTGCCTTGTCTATATTTCCCATCATATAATGACAATAACCACGATTTCCTAAAGCGATCGGATCATTATAATCCATCAAATAAAAATCATAATCACTAATGGCATCTTTATAGTTTTCCATTTCGTAACTAATGTTAGCTCGTCCCAAATACAAGGTTTTGTCGCTCTTATTGCCTTCAATTGCCAAAGTATAATCATCCAAAGCCGCCTCAAAGTTCTCCAAGGCTACATTTGCTTCAGCACGCTTAATGCAGAATTCTCCACCAAGCCCTAATTCAGCAGTCTGCTCATACATATCATAGTCGGCTACCGCTTCCTCATATTTTCCCAGCATACGGTAAGCTTCACCACGATTCCAATATACAACAGAATTCGCGGGTTCCTTTTCTAAAGCCACAGTATAATCAGCTACTGCTTCTTCAAATAACCCCATATTAAAATATGCTGATGCTCTGTTATTAAAAGTTACAACTCGCTCCGGATCTAATTCCAGTGCCTTGTTATAATCCTGAATAGCTTTTTCGTACTCAACTTTGCCGGTATAGGCATCGCCTCGGTTAGAATAATAATTTGCATCAGAACCATTCATTTCAATGGCCAGAGTAAAATCAGCTATCGCATCGTCCAAAGCAGCATCATAATATTTAGCTAAACCACGATTGTTATAATACACATCTACTGTATTATCCAACTCAATCGCTTGAGTAAAGTCGTTTGCAGCCTTAATGTACTGCTTCTGCTTCATATAGGCCATGCCTCGATTATTATAAATTTCATCTTTAGTATCATCCAGTTCCAGAATCTGGGTATACACATCAACAGCTTCTGTAAATTTGCCTTCATTATATGCTGTATCACCTTGCTGGATCAGTTCATTGATCTTTTCTTCATTACTGCATCCCACCATCAGGCAAACCAACAGCAATAAACCGATTCCCAATCCAATTCTTTTCATAGTACCTTTCATGTAACAAATACCTCCTTGTTAGCCAATGATCTTGACACGATCATACATATTGATACCTTCTACAATGGCATATCCCTGAGAACGATAACGAACCTGTATGATCTCATATTGTTCATATCCGCCATTGACTACGTATACTCCATCGACTTCAGCCATATCTCCGATCGCAATCATTTCTGTAGAATTCTCCGCTTGAATCATTGCTCCCGCTGACAGACCTTCAGTTAGTTCGATATAGGAGATTCCTTCAATAGTAGCTACCAGTTTAACCGGTCGGAATGTTACACCTCCGGATTCAACCGCTAATACGCCGTAGCTATTTCCGCTGCTTACAATATATTTTGAAGGAACATAATAATAACTCTTCTTAGCAATACAGCTCTCAGAGATTTTAATACCACTATGACTATTTTTCGTAAACACAATATTTGCGATTCGATCGTTCATGATGTCTTGCACATTGGTATTGATTTTCAGTACTAATTTATACTGATCTTCTCCCACCTGTTCCAGACTCTGAATACGACCATTCATCTCATGGGTACTGTTATACACAAACGAAATCGTATTTTCACCGGAAAAATACTGAGCTTGTTCTTCATTGATAAAAAAGACAATATACCACAAAGGAGATGTGATTACTCGATACAAAGGTGTTCCTGCCTCAACCTTCTGCATATTAATCTCAAAGAAAGAATAATTTGAATCATAATTATCAATAAAGTTAGAACCGATCTGACCTATAGTCCAGCCTTCATAACCATCATAAGAATAGTCAATGATGCCGGCCTCTGCCAAATACATATCGCTTCGTACAGAAGCTTTTTCGTTCAAGTAAATTCCCTGTTGCGCTAAAAGTGCCGTTACTTTGGTATTACTCATTAAAGAATACATATCCTGACGCTTCGCAACGGCATCTCGTAAATCATCCTGCAGCAAATAAATATCCGCATATTTATTCGATGATTTATTTCTTAGATAAGACGCGATCGAACTGCTGATATTGGTATCCAAAGCTCCAAAAGCTTCTTCATATTCGCCACTGTCTGCTTCCTGAATCTGTTGATAGATCTCGTCGATTTTTTCTTCCAAAATATCACCGTAATAATCATCCAGCAGCGTGCAAACATGTGCATTCTTTTTCAATTCCTTGCCACCGGAGTAATAATACTGAACAATACCACTGGACGTAGACTTTACAAGCTGCTCATCACGAATGATAACACCCTGTGTTGAAAAGGTTTCTACAATTTTACCCTGCTTAGCCACTACATAGTTAGTGGTATCCCGGTTAAAGAATATGAGAAGCTGTGCAAATAAATACACCAAAACTAACGCAGCAATGCAATACGTATATGAAATTTTGGATTTTTTACTGTCAGCCTTACTTGTTACCTTCTTCGTGGCAGGTTTTCTATTTGATCTATGTCTATTTGAACTATGTCTGTAATTTGCCAAAATGACTCATCCTTCCTAATATAAAAGCCGCATAGCGTAATATCCCATAATATTGCTATTCTATCATACAACCCCGTTTGTTTCAAGCATTTCGGGCAAATCCCTTTAAAAAAACAGTACTATTGTTGCCTTTGTATACATACATTGTATCACTAAGCCCATGGCATATTTCGTAAAAAGATAACCTCGAAAGGACGGAACCCATCATGACAGATACCTTCAATTTATATCAGGATATTTCCACCCGTACCGGCGGCGATATTTATATCGGAGTGGTCGGCCCGGTACGAAGTGGAAAATCTACTTTTATAAAGAACTTTATGGAACTCTTGATCTTACCCGGCATAGCCGATGAAAATGAACGTCAGCGTACCATCGATGAACTCCCCCAGAGCAGCAATGGGAAAACTATAATGACTACCGAACCCAAGTTCATTCCAAAGGAAGCCGTAAATGTCAAATTACAGCCCAATCAAATTCAATTTAAAGCGAAAATGATCGACTGCGTAGGTTACTTAATTCCGGAGGCCTTGGGTATTACGGAAGAGGGGCAAGAACGAATGGTCAAAACACCCTGGTCTTCTTCTGCCCTTCCCTTTACGCAGGCCGCCGAACTTGGAACCCATAAAGTGATTTCCGAACATAGTACCATTGGTATTGTGGTTACGACCGATGGTTCTGTTACCGACCTGCCCCGCGAAAACTATATTCAGGCAGAACAACGAGTCATTCGTGAACTGAAAGAGCTGAGCAAGCCTTTTGTTGTACTTCTCAATACCGGTCGTCCTAAAAGCGAAGATACTAAGCTTTTATGTGAAACTCTATCACAGCACTATGAAACTCCAGTGATTCCTGTAAATACCCAACAACTTCGTCTTGAAGATGTTCATTCTATTATGCAAGCTCTTTTAGAAGAGTTTCCTGTACATGAGTTGCAGCTCTATCTTCCTCAATGGTTAGAAACCTTACCGACTCAACACTTTATTAAGCAGGCTCTGATTCATCTTATGCGCAAAGAAGATGGTATTCCCATGAAACTGCGGCAGATACATGATTTTACCCACGCACTTGAAGAATGTGAATTCGTCAAAAAAGTTCATTTAGATCAACTTTCTTTAGGCAGCGGAGAAGTTAAACTTCAAGTTTTAATGGAGGATGGTCTATTCTATCAGGTTTTAAGTGAAACCACAGGATTAACAATTGAAAATGATCGCGAGCTTCTTTCGTTGATCCAGGAACTTTCTGTTGCCAAAGCTCATTATGATCGACTAAAAACCGCCTACACCGAAGCCATGACCAAAGGCTACGGCATTGTAGACCCACTTATGGATGAACTAGACCTACAACCTCCAATGATTGTACGGCAAGGTGGAAAACATGGTGTCAAATTAAAAGCAAAGGCTCCTTCAATTCATTTGATACGCACCGATGTAGAAACCGAGATCAATCCTTTTGTCGGCACACAACAACAAAGCGAAGATTTTGTTGAGTTTTTGAAATCGGAAATGGAAAAAGACCCTGATCAGGTATGGGATCTTGAAATCTTCGGCAAATCTTTATTCGACCTGATCCACGACGGTCTGCAAAGCAAATTGATCCGAATGCCTGACGATGCACAAAACAAACTCCAACACACTCTTGAACGCATCATTAATGACGGTCGCGGCAATCTAATCTGTATTATTTTATAAGTTGTCTTTCTCCATCAAAAAACTCCACAGCACAGTCCTAAAAAGAACTGCGTTGTGGAGTTTTCGGTTTTGATTACAATATAGTATGGAATCCCCTTACTGTTTTGCTTTTTCCAAGCGGGCCAATACTTTTTCCTTGCCCAACAGCTGCATTACAGTATGCAGATCAGGAGCCTGGCTGCGGCCACATACAGCCACACGAAGTACCATAGACAAATCACCAACGTTGCCGGTAAAGGCAGAAGGATCTTTTCTATAGGCTTTCATATCGGCAGTAAAGCCATAATTAGGACACATAGCTTTTAGTTTTTCAAACCATGCACTGCTATCGTCCGCTTCATCATACACCTGAGCATAATCGTTCAAAATTTGATTGATTACCTCTTGACTCAAATGAGCAGGCATCTGAGTGTAATCCGGGCAGAACAATTCATCAAAGAAGAAGCTTACATAGTCTTTTACTTCGCTCCATTTACCAAAGTCTTTACGAGGCTTCTTACCGCCACGGCCAATGGAAAGAATATCGATCATATACTGAGGATCACGGCTGATCAAAGCATACAACTCAGGATCATACTCCTCAGACCACTTAGCTACAAATTCATATACCTGTTCCGCAGTCATGCGGGATACTACATTTTTACATACATCGTTCAGCTTATCCAGATCAAACAGAGAACCGGAACCACTCATCTTGTTTGTGGTAAATTTGAAATCATCCAATGCAGCCATAGGATTCGCCATACGCCACTCTTCAAAATTAGAGTTCAAAAGAGTCATAACGTATTCAATGGCAGCCGAAATCGGAATACCGGTCTGGAAATAATAATCCAGAGCAAACTCAGGATCCTTACGCTTAGAAAGCTTACGCTTGGAAGTGCCGTCCATTTTCATCATCTGAGCAGTGTGTACATATTTAGGTCTCTTCCAGCCCATTGCATCAAACAACTGCAAATGGATCGGCAAAGTACCCAACCATTCCTCACCACGCACTACATGAGTGGTGCCCATCAAATGATCGTCTACTACATGAGCAAAGTGATATGTAGGCAAACCACCGGATTTTAATACAACAACATCCTGATCATTCTCGGTTACTTCCATTTTACCCTTGCACAGGTCGTTATGAATTACTTTACGCTCAATAGAACCTTCAGAACGGTAACGAATTACATAAGGAATATTCTGAGCCAGCTTTTCCTCAATTTCTTCCATTGTCAAATTGCGACATTTTGCATACGAACCGAAGTAACCAAAGTTGTCCTTCTTTTCTTCCTGCTCTTTACGCATGTCAGCCAGCTCTTCTTCGGTACAAAAGCAAGGATAGGCGATTCCTTTTGCTACCATATCTTTTACAAAGGTCTGATAGATTTCCTCACGCTTACTCTGATGATAGGGACCATAAATTCCGCGATCACCTTCCAGAGAAGCACCTTCATCAAATTCCAGTCCGAACTTACTGAATACGTCCAGAATCATCTCTACGCCGTTCTCCACCAAACGTTTCTGGTCGGTGTCTTCGATACGCAGATAGAAAACGCCGCCACTCTGATGAGCCAAACGCTCATCAACAATGGCTCCATACAAATTACCCAAATGCATAAAACCGGTAGGACTGGGTGCAATACGGGTTACCTTTGCGCCCTCGGGCAACTCACGTTTAGGATAACGAGCCTCGATCTCCTCCGGAGTGGTATGAATATGCGGGAACAGCATGTCCGCTAATTTCTGATAATCCATGTTTTATTCCTCTTTCTTTTTCTCTTGTTCGATCTTGACTTTTTGTCCCATTTTGACCTCTTCTCCACGGATCAATCGCTTAATATTGGAGCGATGCCGCCAAAAACCCGAAACCGAAAGTACCAAAACCAACAGTATGACTTCGATTCCAATGGGAGTTCCAACATAAAATATTACTGTTGTCACAACTAATAACAACATGTATGTCAAAGAAGCCAAAGACATATACTTAGTAGTAGCCAATATGATCAGCGCCGGCACACCCGCCAGCACCAAAAGTCTGATATCTGCTGCCAGGAAAATACCTATAGTGGCGGCTACGCCTTTACCACCCTTAAACTGCATGTAAAAAGGATAGTTATGGCCCAGCACTGCGCCAATGCCGCCCCATAGCAGAAGCTGCTTTTGATCGTAACCCCAGATCAGTGCAATGATCACCAACGCAACCACAGCCTTAATGATATCCAACACCAAGGTCGTGATGCCAATCTTAGTACCCAGCACACGAATGGCATTGGTTGTACCGGAATTACCGCTTCCGTATTTTCGAATATCGATTCCCTTTAGCAAATGTCCCAAAATGTATGCGAACTGCAAACATCCTAAGCTATATCCAATCAACACGCATAAAATACGTTCCATAGAGTCACCGCCTTAGAATCTTTCGCTGAGCTCACCACGCTCACGCACAATGAATTTGATGGGGGTACCTTTAAACCCAAATGCATTTCGTAAGCAATTTTCTAAATATCTTTTGTAAGAATAGTGCATCAACTCTGCATCGTTCACAAAAAGCACAAAAGTCGGCGGTTTATTGCCAATCTGTGTCATGTAGAAGATCTTCAGTCGCTTGCCCTTATCAGAAGGCGGCTGATTCATAGAAGTAGCATCATACAGCACATCATTCAAAACACCGGTAGCCACACGCATTGCATGATTCTCTGCTACCATATCGATGGTCTCAAACAATTTATCGATACGCTGACCTGTCTTAGCTGAAATGAATACCTTTTGCGCATAGGGCATATAGCTCAATACTGTATCGATATCCTTCTGATATTCATAAATGGTTTTGTCATCTTTTTCAATGGCATCCCATTTATTGACTGCTACGATCACAGCCTTGCCTTTATCATGAGCCACACCGGCAATCTTTGCATCCTGCTCGGTAATGCCTTCCACTGCATCGATCATCAAGATCGCTACATCGCAGCGCTCCACTGCAGCCACAGAACGAATTACAGAGAAACGTTCAATTTCTTCCTTTACTTTGTTCTGTCGGCGAATACCGGCTGTATCAATAAAGATATAGGGCTTACCATTATGCTCCACTCTGGTATCGATCGCATCGCGGGTAGTGCCGGCAATATCACTTACGATTACACGATTTTCACCCAATACACGATTGATCAAAGAAGATTTACCGGTATTCGGCTTACCGATTACTGCTACATGCAGAATCTCTTCTTCCTCTTCATCATTGGCATTTTCCGGGAAATACTTGATCATCTCATCTAGCATATCGCCCAGACCTAAGCTCTGCTCCGCTGAAATAGGCTGAGGATCACCCAGACCCAAATTATAAAATTCATAAATGGGGGTGATATCCCTCATATTATCTAACTTATTCACACAAACCACAACCGGCTTGTTGGCACGACGCAGCATGTTGGCCACTTCACTGTCAGCATCGGTCATACCTGCCTTGGCATCCACAATAAACAAGATTACATCTGCCATTTCAATTGCGAGCTGAGCCTGCTCTCTCATATATTTGAGCAGCAGATCATCGGTTTTGGGTTCAATACCACCAGTATCGATCATCATAAAGCTACGCTCCAGCCACTCCGCTTCTGCATAAATACGATCGCGGGTCACGCCAGGCGTGTCTTTTACAATAGACACTTTTTCACCGGCCAAACGATTAAACAAAGTGGATTTACCCACATTGGGCCGACCTACAATAGCAACTATCGGTTTCATTCTCTTATTCCTTTCTTCAGACGATCTCGCCAATGGCTTGTCCCGCCGCACCACGAGTCGGCATCTCTCGCCATCTGGCATGAGTCTGGAGTCCTTCATCAGTTACCGGGATAAACTGTTCAATTACAGAACGTACAAAGTCATCCCCAGACGATTTTACTATAGATATGGGAATCTGTAAAGACTTTTCCAACTCCTTAAGGGTCATATCGTCCAATAAAATATCTTCATCGGCCTTCAATAGATTCTCCGGCAGCAAAAGACGTTCTCCCAAATCCAACTCTTTCAACTGAGCACAAATATCCTGTCCGGTCAGCAAACCTGTTACCGTAATATTTTCACCAAAGAAATGATTGATGATCACATGCACATCCAACTTCAGTTTCGGATACATCTTCTCCAGTTTCTGACAGATTTGCTTAATGAAGCCTCCTGCTGTGGGGGCCGTCACCAAGCTCACATGCCCCTCATATTCTGCGTTCGGATCCAAACGATCGATCGCCTCTTCCGCCTCATTCACAAACAGACGCATCATTCCTACACCATTTTCGATCTGCAGATAGCCATCGTAACGTTCTTCCTCAGGCAGCTGACGACCGGCCTGAATATAGAATTCGTCGGAAAGATGAATAAAATGCATTCCGGTTTCTTCATAAAAGCGCTTTTGATATGCTTCCACCTGATCGATCACCACGCTGCATTCTTCAGGCGTAAAAGGCTCTAACGGATACAAGCCTTCACGATGTCGGCTCAGTCCCACCGGCACAATGCTCACGCTTTGCATCTGCGGCTGCAATGTCCATAGATCCTGAATCGTCTGATCCAGTGCTGCCCCGTCGTTTACGCCCTTACAAAGCACGATCTGACCATTAAGCGTAATGCCCGCCTCCGCAAAACAACGCAGCCGGTCCATGACCTCTGCCGCCCGCGGATTCTTCAGCATCTTCACCCTAAGTTCAGGATCCGTTGCATGTACCGACACATTAATCGGAGACATCTGGTATCGAATGATCTTCTCAAACTCTTCTTCCTTCATATTTGTCATCGTAATATAATTACCATTCAAAAAAGAAAGTCTAGAATCATCATCCTTAAAATACAAACTTTCCCGCATTCCTTTCGGAAGCTGGTCAATAAAGCAAAACATGCATTTATTATGACAATGATGATAAGATCCCATAAACTGATCTTCAAAAATCAGCCCTAGGTCCTCATCTTCCTCTTTCTCCACTTCACATTCCGCCATTTCACCGTCTTTGGTCAGGATCTGCAGGGTAATGTATTCGCCATTCACAAGAAAATAATAGTCCAGCACGTCCTCAATAGGCTGCTCATCAATCGAAAGCAGAATGTCGCCCGCTTCCAACCCCAGCTCTTCGCCAATACCACCCGGCACAACATCTTTAATTTTCTGCTGCATAGTATCCTCCCTTACATCAACTCTAAAAACGCGGCCTGCGTACCCCGCTCATTTCCCATGCGTCGATGTGAATGAAAATACTCATCATGACACTTGGTACACAGATCCGTCACCGTAATATGCTCCGGACGCACACCGGCTTTTTCCAAAATCAGTCGATTCGTCGTCCACAGATCCACATAGCTTTTTCCCGGAGTTTCTGCCGGACGAATGATCATATCCCGCCAAGCGGGAAAAGCGGCGGCAAATTCGCCTTCCACATCTTGGCCTACCTCAAAACAGCAGGGGCCAATAGAAGGGCCGATTCCCGCAAGAATATCACTGGGTTTAGACCCAAAATCCTTACAAAACCGTTCCACCATTTTACGTCCGATCTCCAGCACAGTTCCACGCCATCCGGCATGTGCCAGTCCAATCACTTTTTTTACCGGATCCAAAAAGAAAAGCGGCACACAATCTGCATAAAATGTAACCAGACACACCTTGGACTTATCGGTGATCAGTCCATCCACGCCCCGCATTTCTTTAGGGCTATAAATCCCCTTTCCCCGATCCTGTTGATCCACATATAAAATCTTGTCACCATGTACTTGATCGGAAAACACCATATCTCCGGGATATATGCCGGTGACATAGCTGATTCGCCGAAAGTTTTCGATGACAGCAAAGCGATCATCTCCCCGGGTAAATCCGAGATTCATCGGTCCAAAATACCCGGTACTGACTCCGCCACGCCTTGTGGAATACAAATGCTTCACCAAGCCTGTCTTTTCAAAAGAAGGAAAGGTCACATAATACACCGAACTATTTCTATGAATATTCAGTGTTTCACTATTAAAATCCATTCTGTTCTCCTTCAAATGCATTCTTGTAATGATGCACCCTGTACTTTCCATTTTCCTGCCACAGTTCGATCACATCGAAGCGACAGCCTATATCCTGTTCGGCAGCCCTGCTGCCATACTCAGCCAAATACTGCATGGCAGTTCGTCTGATCTTTTGCTGCTTCGAAGGGCTGACGGCCAACGACGGACGCCCCATCGACAGATCCCGTCGATACTTGACTTCTGCGAACACCAATACATCCCCCTGACGAGCAACCAGATCGATTTCTCCCAAGCGCCCTTTATAGCGACGCGCCAACACCTCGTATCCTTTGTATTCCAAATACCGAGCAACCAGGTCTTCCATTTGTAATCCGATCTGATGGGAGTTTTTCATATATCTTATCCTACAATATTTTTAATAAAGGTTTTTCGATGAATCGGCAGCGGACCATAGGTACGGATCGCATCCATGTGCTGCTTTGTGCCATAACCTTTGTGAGAAGCAAAGCCATATTCCGGATACAGTTCATCGTAAGCCTTTAGCATTTCGTCTCGGGTTTCCTTGGCAATGATGCTGGCAGCGGCAATAGATACCGATAGGGCATCTCCTTTAATGATGGGCTGCTGCGGAATAGGCAGATCTTTTAGCTGCACCGCATCGATCAGTAGCTGCTGAGGCTGAGGATCCAGCGCGGCGACCGCCTTTTTCATAGCCAGCTTAGTGGCCTCCAAAATATTGATAGAATCAATGGTTTCCACATCCACAATGCCGACACCCACTGATATTGCTTTTTCTTCAATTTCCGCTTTTAAAGCAGCACGTTTTTTAGGGCTGAGCTTTTTGGAATCATCCACACCGTATACCGGATTTTCCGGATCCAGAATCACAGCTGCCGCCACCACAGGGCCAGCCAGCGGACCACGACCAGCTTCATCCATTCCGGCCACCAATACGATCCCCTGCTCTCTGGCCTGGTTTTCGTATTCTGACATAGCAGCATATTTTTCTTTTAAATCAACCTTCTGTCTCGGCATGGTTTTCCTCTTTTTCCACTGCCGGTTCAGCAGTTTCTTTCTGGTTTTCCTCTTTATGGGCTGCATCTTTTGCCGCTTCTCTGGCAGCTTCCACTTCTTCCGGAGTCTCCAGACTTACACGGCCGATCTTCGCACTGCGGAATTCATCCATTACCAAAATTGCAGTACGCTCTACATCTACAATACCGCCGGCACGCAGATGACCACGTTTTTTGCCGATCTCTTCCAGTAAATGTTCACCGGAAAGCTGCAGATGCTCTTCATTTAATTTAAAACGTTCCATCATCTTTTTAGGATACCGCGCAACCAAACATTCCAACAGCTTAGCTGCCATAGTGTAGGTATCCAAAACTTCATCTTTAATGGAACCGATAAAAGCGATTTTATAAGCCAACTCCAAATCGTCAAACTTAGGCCACAAAATACCGGGAGTGTCCAAAAGTTCCAGATCTCCTCGTACTTTGATCCACTGCTTTCCTTTGGTCACACCGGGTTTATTTCCCGTTTTGGCCGCGCCGGAACGGCCGGCCACCTGGTTGATCAGAGTCGACTTACCTACATTAGGAATACCGGTAATCATCATACGAATCGGACGATTCTGATATCCTTTGGCCGCATCGCGGGCTCTTTTTTCCTTACACATTTCAACAGCTAGAGCCGATACTTCCTTCATGCCCTTGCCATGGAGTGCATCAATAGAAGTTACACCAAAGCCTTGTTTTTGATACCATTCTTTCCATCGTTTGGTAACTGCCTCATCTGCCAGATCGGTTTTATTCAAAACGATAACTCTGGGACGCCGCTGCCACAGACGGTTCAGATAGGGATTTTTACTGCTAAAGGGAATACGGGCATCCACAATTTCCACAACTACATCCACCAGCTTGATGTTTTCTTCCATCATACGCTTGGTCTTCGCCATATGACCCGGATACCAGTTGATATTACTTTTTCTTACATTATCTTCCATACTTTTCCTTTCCGGCTGTCTGTGCCAAGCCTGCTTGTTCTGTACAGATTCAATCAATTATAAAAGGCTGCCTGCATAACCTGCGGCAGCCTCACAAACTTCGCCTTTCGACGCATCAGCCTGTCGGCCAGGCCGGAGGCTTCGCATCAGCCAATGGGTCTCCAAGACTCCTTCGGCCAATAACAAAAGATCACTCTGCCAAAAATATCTTCTTCTGCAACTGCACCGATTTTCAAGAAACGGCTGTCAGTTACTGCGGAATCCGAATCACTCAGCAGAAAATAAAATCCTTCGGGCACTGTATAGGGATAGGAAACCTCTCCCGCAACAAATTTTGCCTCACCTTCACAATAGTCAGTACGAAGTGAAATATCATTCACTGTAATATGATTATTTGTATCAATTACAATCGTATCGCCGGGTAAACCAACCACACGACTGATTGCTTCCTGAGTTTGACCATACTCGTCGGTATATTCAAAAGCGACCACATCGCCTCGATCCGGCTGAGTAAAACGATATACGACCTTAGAAATAATCACGTGCTCCCCTTCAGCCAGCGTCGGATCCATGGATCCATCGGGCATAGTAATAGAAGACGCAATAAAAGTCGTCAAAAACCAAAGCACCACAACAGCGATCGCCAGATCTTTGATCCAGGTTACAATATCAAACCCGATCTTAAATCCCCTTCTGCGGCGTTTTTTCTTAGCTCGGCGCAGCTGTTTCTGCTGTTGTTCCTCACTTAAGCTAGACTCCTGCTCTTGAGACGCCAACGGCTGCCCCTCATTCGGTCGAACAGCTTTACGCTTTTCGCCTCTGCGTTCTCCGGGAATGTCATCCATCAAAATATCATCAAAATCGAATTCCATCAGTTCCGACAGATTCTTCTCCTGATTTTTCTGTGTCTTTTTCTCCATCAGAATTCCTCCAGAATCCCCTACGGCCAAGTGCATTCAACCGTCAGGTATCCATCCAGGTACTTCTGCACCTGCATTTTTACATGGGTAGCTTTCACATTTCCAGATGCAGAAAAAGGGACTCTAGGTCCCCTTTTCTCATCTTTTTTGTTCATAATAATCAGCAAATACCGGTTATTAGATTCTCTCTTTAACCTTAGCAGATTTGCCAACACGATCACGCAGGTAATTCAGTTTTGCTCTGCGAACTTTACCCTTTCTTACTACTTCGATTTTCTCGATAATAGGAGAATGTACGGGCCAAGTTTTCTCGGTACCTACACCGTAAGCAACACGACGAACGGTGAAGTTCTCGCGGATGCCGCCATTCTGGCGTCTTACAACGGTACCTTCAAAAGACTGAACGCGCTCTCTGTTACCCTCTTTGATACGAGCATATACACGAACAGTGTCACCAATACCAAACTGGGGAATGTTCTCTTTCAGCTGCTCATTCTCGATCTGACGAATAATTTCAGAATTCATGAGTCAACCTCCTCTCTTCTAAGAAGCTCTATAATATATAACACCTGCCACCTGCAGGGCCTTCATACCAGCGGAGCATCCGATAATTCATGCTGCACACACAGCATCACGAATACATATTATACCACAGGTTCTTCTGTTTGTAAACTATTATTTTTCAAAACTTCGCGATAAATTTTCGCTTCTTTTTTAGACATTTCGCTGGGCTTAATCATATCCGGACGTTTTTTCAGCGTTGTCTCCATTGCTTTTTGAAGCCGCCACTTTTCAATATTGGCATGATGACCCGAAAGCAGCACTTCCGGTACTTCCTTTCCGTGGAATTCACGGGGTCTGGTATACTGCGGATACTCTAGCCACATACCGGAGAAAGACTCCTCTTGAGCAGAATCCTGATTCCCCAGCACTCCCTCCACCATACGGGATACCGAATCCATCACCACCAAAGCCGCCAGTTCTCCGCCGGTCAGCACATAGTCACCAATGGATATTTCATCCGTTACAATTTCATCCAACACTCGCTGATCGATTCCCTCGTAATGACCACATAGCAAAATGATTTCTTCATGCTCAGCCAATTCCCGCACAATGGGCTGGCTCAGCGTACGTCCTGCCGGCGTCATGAATACCACCGGCGCAGCCGGCGAAACCAGACGACTGGTCACATCCTGATAGCAGTCAAACACCGGGGGAGCCTGCATCACCATGCCTGCACCGCCTCCAAAAGGATAATCGTCCACTGTATTGTGTTTATTGTTTGCGTAATCGCGAATATCTACGGCTTCCACAGAAATAATGCCTTTTTCCACAGCCTTCCCCAGCACACTATGACTCACAGCCTGCCGGATCATATCCGGAAATAGTGTCAGCACTACAAATTTCATTCTCGAAGCCCTTTCATCAAATGAACGGTGATTTCTGCCTTTTCACTATCCATGTCTACAATACAATCATAGATCACAGGAATCAACAGTTCTTTACCGTTCGTCTCTTTTACTACCAGCACCTGATTGCTGCCGGTTTCCATAATATCGTATACCCGGCCGATGAGGTTTCCCTCTTCATCCTTTACGGTCGCTTCCATAAAATCACGAATGTAGAATTCATCCTCTTCCAAAGGCAGCGCTTCCTCATCACTGATCCAGAAAGAACCACCCTTCATAGCTTCCGCCAGATTCCGATCTTTTACTTCTTTCAAAGAAAGAATCACCAGATTTTTAATGAACTGAACATTTTCAATGGTATACTGGCAGCAGATATCCTCTTCTTCTCCGGTACGGCTGAAGCTTACCTTTTCTAAATCCAGAAACCTTCTCGGATCGTCGGTAGTAGGATATACCTTCACAGCTCCCTTGATTCCATGAGCTGTGGTGACAACGCCAACACGAAATAATGAACTCATCGATACCTTCCATTCTGTGCCTGTCAGCACATTTTATTCAAGTTTGATTTCGCACTAAAAGTGCAAAAAACAAAAGAGCCAGCCTAGTAGCTGGCTCCCACTGCATTCATCTGGCAGATTACTGCACAATTTCAACAGAAACCTTTGCATCCTGCTTAATTGCAGCAGCTTTCACAACTGTACGAATTGCTTTCGCAATTCGGCCCTGTTTGCCGATCACCTTACCCATATCTTCAGGTGCAACCTTGAGAGAGATAACCTGCTCTTCGCCGTTTACCTCTTCGCTCACAGATACTTGTTCCGGATGATCAACCAAGGACTTTGCGATGATTTCAACCAGCTCTTTCACTGTATTTTACCTCCTGACGCTTACTGAACGCCGGCGATCTTAAGAAGCTTCTTTACAGTCTCAGTGGGCTGTGCTCCCTGGGAAAGCCATTTGGTTGCAAGCTCCTGATCGATTTTGATCACGCTGGGCTTTTTAGTAGGATCGTAGTAACCTACCTCCTCAACAAAGCGGCCATCTCTGGGTGCGCGTGCATCTGCAATGACAATTCTATAGAAAGGTGCTCCTTTGGAACCCATTCTTTTCAGTCTCATTTTTACCATTTCATGTCACCTCCTCGACAAATTTTATGAAAACCACTGTGCAATATCTTCATTGCATAACGGGTTTTTCTAACGTTTTTGCTCCTTCGAGCTTAAAATCCGAAGGGATTCTTACCACCGAACAAACCGCGGCGTTTGCCCTTCATACCATTCAGTTGTTTCATCATGGTCTTGGACTGTTCAAACTGCTTCAGCAGTCTGTTCAGTTCCTGAATACTGGTGCCGGAACCTTTCACGATTCGGCGTTTGCGGGATGCATTGAGCAGCTGCGGTTTTCTGCGTTCCTCCGGAGTCATAGAGTAGATCATAGCCTCCACTCTCGTCAGAGCCTTATCGTCGATATCCACATCTTTCAATTTACTTCCCACACCCGGAAGCATTCCCAAAAGAGAACTCATGCTGCCCATCTTTTTCACTTGCTGCATGCTTACCAGAAAGTCTTCCAGATTGAAGTTCTTAGACATTACACGCTTGGTAATATCTTTTGCATCTTCCTCATCAATGGCTTCCTGTGCTTTCTCGATCATGGTGAGCACATCGCCCATACCCAAAATTCGAGAAGCCATACGTTCCGGATGGAAGGGCTCGATGTCTTTCATCTTTTCACCCACACCAGAGAACTTGATGGGTTTGCCGGTCACTGCACGAATTGACAGCGCCGCACCGCCTCGGGTATCACCATCCAACTTTGTAAGCGCTACACCGGTAATGGCAAGACGCTCATCAAAGCCCTTGGCAACATTTACCGCTTCCTGACCGGTCATGGCATCCACAACCAGCAGTACTTCCGAAGGATTGGTGGTTTCTTTAATATTTTGAAGCTCTTCCATGAGCGCTTCATCAATTTGTAAGCGACCCGCTGTATCCAGAATGACCAAATTACAATCGGACATACGAGCCTTTTCCACTGCTGCCTTGGCGATATCCACCGGATTCACCTCTGTGCCCATCTCGAACACAGGAACTCCGATCTGCTCGCCCAAGATCTGCAGCTGTTTGATAGCCGCCGGACGATACACGTCACAGGCTGCCAACATCGGCTTTTTGCCTTTTTCCTTTAGCATGTTGGCCAGCTTAGCAGCTAAGGTAGTCTTACCGGCACCCTGAAGACCTACCATCATCATAACGGTGGGTGACACACTGCCGTATCGAAGACCGGATTCTTCATCAGAACCCATCAGCGCGATCATTTCTTCATTTACGATTTTAACGACCTGTTGTCCGGGTGTCAGGCTCTTCATCACGTCCTGGCCCAGTGCGCGCTCCTGGATCTTGTTGATAAAATCCTTAACAACTTTAAAGTTAACGTCCGCCTCCAACAGTGCAAGCTTTACTTCTCTAAGAGCTTCTTTCAGATCCTTCTCTGTAAGAACACCCTTACCACGCAGCTTTTTAAATACACCTTGGAGTTTATCGGACAAGTTTTCAAATGCCATACGCGTTAACTCCTGATTTTGATCGAATCCTTCATGTTAAGCAAAAGACTTTCTAACTCTTCTTTGGAAGCCTCTGCCTGCAGCCCTTGCTGCATTTGTTCAATATACTCGGAGATTTTCAGAAATCGCTCACACATGTGCAATTTTTGTTCCATTCCTTCCAGCGCCTTCAGTGATCTGTGCACTGCATCGCTGACTCCCTGCCTACTGATTCCTAACTCATCCGAGATTTCTCCCAGAGAAAGATCCTCCTGCAGGTGCATGCGGCAAATTTCTCTTTGCTTCTCCGTTAACAGCTCTCCATAAAAGTCAAAGAGCAATGTCTGTTCATATATCTTATCCATTCTTTCTCCTGATGTCAAGTTCCAAACCTTGACACCTCTGCTATTATAACAAAGGAGCATCTTCACGTCAAGCACTTTTTTCATTTTTTTTCTAAAAAATGTCTTCCATGCAAAAACACTCACAAAACAGTAAAGCTATGTTGCATTTAGCCTCTTCCATATATTTTATAAAAGAGTTTGTTTTTCGTTACTCTTTGCAGTATAATCCTTTTATAAAGGAGATGAACATCAAATGAAAAAATTTAGCTTTCTTACACGCAAAAAGAGCCGCGATGTCGATATGACCGAAGGCAGCATCATGCGGCACTTGATCAACTTTGCTATTCCTCTGCTGGTGGGCAACATTTTCCAACAGCTATATAATATGGTAGATACCTGGGTCGTTGGCAACTATGTCAGCAACGAAGCGTTTTCCGCCGTTGGTTCTTTGGGTCCCATCGCCAATATGCTGATCGGCATTTTTATGGGTCTTTCCAGTGGTGCCGGTGTTGTTATCTCACAGTATTACGGCGCCAAACGCTACGATAAAGTTCAAGACACCGTACATACCTCCATCGTAATGACTCTGGTACTGGCTGCGATCTTTACCGTAATCGGTATTTTCATGACCCCCTATATGCTCCACTTTATGAAAACACCCGACAACGTCTTTCCAGAATCCAAAACCTACCTAACCATTTATTTCGCCGGTATTATTGGTCTTATGATTTACAATATTGGCTCCGGCATTCTGCGTGCAGTAGGCGACTCCAAACGCCCCTTCTATTTTCTGGTAGTATCCGCTGTGCTCAACACAGTACTGGACCTTTTATTCGTCCTCGTCTTCCATATGGGCGTCGCCGGTGTAGCTCTTGCTACCATCATTGCCCAGGGTGTTTCCGCTGTATTGGTTCTCATCGCTCTGCTTCGCTCTCACTCCTGTATCCGTTTGGAAGTGCGCCGCTTAAAGATGCACTGGGATATGCTGGCAAAAATTATTAAAGTAGGCATTCCCGCCGCCATTCAAATGGCGATTACTTCTTTTTCAAATGTATTCGTTCAATCTTACATCAACTTCTTTGGTGCTGATTGCATGTCCGGTTGGACAGCCTACGCCAAGATCGATCAATTAATCCTGCTCCCCATGCAATCACTGGCGCTTTCTTCCACCACTTTCGCAGGTCAGAATTTAGGCCGAAATCTGGTAGATCGAGCTAAAAAGGGCATCCGCATTTCCTTGCTCATGTCCATCGCCGCTACTTTGATCCTCATGCTCCCTGTCATTCTGTTCGCACCTTCTTTGGTGGCTTTCTTTAATAATAAACCCGAAGTAATCGAGTACGGAACCCTGATGCTGCGATGGCTTTCTCCCTTTTATGTGCTTTGCTGTGTCAACCAAATCTACTCCGGTGCTTTACGCGGAGCCGGAGACAGTCGTGCTCCCATGGTCATCTTGCTCTGTTCCTTCGTATTTTTCCGTCAGGCATATTTATATATCATGGCCAATTATATTTCTAACACCATCATTCCCATCGGTATGGCCTATCCTGCTGGTTGGTTGTTAGCCAGCATCCTCACTCTGATCTACTTCAAAAAAGCCAAACTCAACAAAAATCGACTCGTTGAAGATTAACCATTTCAACGCAAAATAGCCAAGATCAAAAGAGCCTTTGCGCAACCCACCACTGTAGTTGCACAAAGGCTCTTTTGATTTATAATTTCATTTGCAATACTTCATAAAAGCTGCGCTGCAGCAAACGCACCAAAGGAAATGTATACTCACTCTTTTTCACATGGATCCAGGAACCCTCCCCCAGAGATACATGATCCACTCCGTCGGCGCTAAACACCGATTCCAGACCTTTTCCGGTGGCACCGATTTGAAAGCTTAATCGGTCCTGTCCCATCAAGATAATAGAACGATCCAAGGCCGAATGGCTGCTGAGAGGCGTAAGTATAATGTTATCTGCCACAGGATTCACAATAGGTCCTCCGGCAGAAAAATTATAAGCTGTAGAACCACAGGGTGTAGATACGATCACACCATCTGCCCGAAAGTCTGCTAAATTAGCACCATTAATATATGTTTTTACCGTCAAAATACCGTCCAGTAGATTCCGATGCAGCACTAAATCATTCACTGCATAAAAAATTTGACTTCCCTTCTGTCCGGTCACCTGCACCTGTGCTTCCAACATCATTCGTTTCTCCACCCGGTAATCGTTTTTCAAAACCTGATGCAGTGAGTCTTCCAGATTTTGAACTTCCACTTCCGTCAGATAGCCTAATGTTCCCAGATTGATTCCCATGATTGGGACCGTAGTGCCCAGCATAAAGTGAGCTCCCTGTATCATACTGCCGTCACCGCCCAGCACGATGGCTATATCCATCTCCGGTTTTTCACAGTCCCGAATCACCCGGACTGGCAAATCACCTTGCAGCTGCATTGCTGTTTCTTCGGTAGCATATACCTTCACACCCCGGGCCGCGAAAAACTCCGCTACCTTTCTTGTATAAATATATCCCACGTCGCGCTTTGCATTGGGATACACTAAAACCTTCTTAACCATTGGTTCCACTTCCCATTTTTCCACGCACCTTCTGCAGATTTTCAATAAAGGTCCGATCCAATTCTGTTAAACTATAATATTGCGGATAAACCAGAATATCTTCTACCCAGTTTCCTTCGATTTCGCACTCTCTTTGCACCAGACCCATGCTCTGCAGCATAGGTTCAGGCATAGCAGCAATCCACATATAGGCACCCGGAACTGTTTTTAATAGTTCAAACTGGCTGCCTCGTTCATATACCAAAACACTTTTATCCTTCAAAGAGTCTTTATTACTTCGTCGTTCTTTTACAACGAACGGAATCTCTTCATCACCATGTTCGAGACACACACCCTCCTGAAGATCTTCCAACGTTAACTTATTTTTCCGCGCCAGCGGATTGTTTTTTGAAAGAACTACCAGATACGGACTGCTCCATAGGGTTTGAGCATGCAAATGTTTTTCCTGCAGTAAGCTTAAATAATACGGTTTTCGGTCAACGACACAACGCATAATACCCATATTGCATTCACCATTTACAACACGTTCCATGGTACGCATCGTATTGGCTTCCTGAATATCGATGCTAAATCCCTTTGACTGATCCAGTTGACTTATGAATTCAGGCAGCCCATAGGATACATAGCTTGCTCTGGGAATACAAACCGAAAATGCAGTATTTTGTTCTCCACCCTGGTACATTGATTCCATATCCTGAATCTTGCTAAGCACTTCCCGCGCTTGGTCCAAAAATACTTTTCCCTTTGCGGTCGCAGATACGCCGTGATAGTTTCGTTTAAACAGTGTAATACCCACCGCGTTTTCTAATTCCTTAATCGCCTTGCTCAGGTTTGGCTGTCCCATATATAAGTTTTCAGCAGCTCTAGTGATGGAACCTGTTTTTTCCACCTCTACCGCATAACGAAGATGAGAAATATTCATAGGGTCTGCCTCCTTTTTCTTTTGTCACAATATGTTCAGTATACCGATTTTAAATTTCGCTGTCAATGAATTTGCTAAGATTCTCTCTACTTTTTCTTTCTTTATTATAGACGAATTTCTAACTTTATGTTATAATTTTAGCAATTCGATATAGAACGGTGTTTGCACTTGTTTCTATATCTTTTAGGATTGCCTAAATATCCTATTCAATATTCATAATTACATGGAGGAATACTAATGAAAGTTACTATTTGTATCGGCAGCAGTTGCCATCTGAAAGGTTCTCGTGAAGTCGTTGAAGGATTACAGAAACTGGTTGAGGAACATAACCTGGGTGATAAAGTTGTTTTGAACGGTGCTTTTTGCATGGGCAATTGTGTAAATGGCGTTAGCGTTAAAATCGACGATCAGATCCACTCTGTTAAACCGGGTACCGTAAAGGAATTCTTCGAAGCTGAAGTTTTGCCTCGTATTTAATCATAACTAATTTTATTCGCAAGGAGGTTTTTCTGTGGCTGAAGTTTTGGTATCCAATCTAAAAATGGACTGTAAAAACTGCTACAAGTGCATTCGCTCCTGTCCGGTAAAATCGCTGCGCTTTTCCGGTGGTAAAGCTCAGATTATCGATTCTGAATGCATTCTTTGCGGCAACTGCTATTTGGCTTGCCCGCAGAATATTAAGACCATTCGAAATGATTTGGATAAAGCAAAAGCAATTATCCGCCGCGGCGGCCCTGTTTACGCCAGTATTGCACCTTCTTTCGTAGCCAATTACCCCGGTGCTACCATCGCATCCATGCGTAACGCTTTGAAAGAACTTGGATTTACTGATGCACAGGAAACTGCTATCGGTGCTGAAGTAATTAAAACATATTATGACCAGCAGATCGATGAAGGAAAGGCTGACGTAGTTATTTCGTCCTGCTGCCATTCCATCAATTTGCTGATTCAAAAGCATTATCCCGAAGCCCTTCCCTATTTGGCTCCGGTGCTTTCTCCCATGCAGGCTCATTGCTCCATGATCAAGAAAGCAAATCCTGATGCTAAAACCATTTTCATTGGTCCCTGTATTGCTAAAAAGGATGAGGGTGACCAGTATCCCGGTATTGTTGACTGTGTACTGACCTTCCCCGAATTGACCAGTTGGCTGATGGAAGCCGGTGTCAAGATCGATGCCGTACCCGATGAGGAAAATGTTGGTAAAGTTCGTTCCCGTCTGTTCCCCGTAGCTGGCGGCGTACTGCGTAGTATGTACAAGAAGAATGATGCTTACTCCTACTTCTCTTTGGACGGTGTTGAAAACTGCCGTAACGCAATTGAAGAAGTTTTGCGCGGCAATTTGACTCGTTGCTTCATCGAAATGTCTGCCTGTGCCGGAAGTTGTGTAAATGGTCCCGCTATGGAACGTAATGCACTTTCTCCGGTAATGAACTACAAACGTGTATCTGACTATGCCGGTCAGGATACCTTTGGCACAGAGCTCCCGCCCGCTGTAGAGTTGAAAAAAACCTTCCGTTCCATGGAAGTACACAATCCTATGCCCGATGAAGCTGCCATTCAGGATATTCTGCGCAAGATGGGTAAGAACTCGCCTGCCGATGAACTGAACTGTGGTGGCTGCGGTTATGAGACCTGTCGTGAAAAAGCTCTTGCTGTATTCCAGGGTAAAGCCGACCTGAATATGTGTCTGCCCTTCTTGAAGGAAAAAGCAGAGTCCTTCTCTGATACTATCATCAAGAATACCCCCAACGGTATTATTGTATTGAATGAACAGCTTGAAGTACAGCAGATCAACACCATGGCTCGTAAGATGATGAACATCCGCAACGTAAGTGATGTTCTGGGTGATCAGGTAGTTCGTATTCTGGATCCTAACATCTTCCTCGAAGTTTTGAATAGCGGCCGCAACATCTACGAGCGTCGTGTATATCTGGCAGAATATCGCCGCTATGTTGAACAGACTGTTATCTACGATCGCAGCTATCATGTTCTGATGAGCTTCATGCGCGACGTAACCGATGAAGAATCTGAGCGTAGCCAGAAGGAAAGCATCAGCCAGCAGACCATCGAAATTACCGATAAGGTTATCGATAAGCAGATGCGTGTTGTTCAGGAGATCGCAATGCTTCTTGGTGAGACAACAGCCGAAACCAAGATCGCGCTCACGAAACTGAAGGAGTCTTTGAAAAATGAATAATCTGTGCACCGATATCGGCTACTATAGTCTGAATAAAAAGGGTGAAAATCTCTGCGGTGACCATGTTGAAGTTGTTCCTCAAGGCGCGAATTCTTCGGTAGTTGTTTTGGCCGACGGCTTGGGCAGTGGTGTAAAAGCTAACATTCTATCCACCCTGACTTCCAAGATCATCTCCACCATGTTGGCTGCCAACATGAGTATCGAAGATTGTGTACACACCATTATTTCTACCCTGCCTGTATGTCAGGTGCGTGGTGTAGCTTACTCCACCTTTACCATTATCCATGTGGTAGATAATGAGTTCGCAGAAATTATTCAGTTCGATAATCCTGATGTAATCTTTCTGCGTGATGGTGTGAGTTTCGATTATCCGAAACAGCTTCTTCAGATTGAAGGACGTAATGTATACAAATCCCATGTGCGTCTGCAAGAATATGACACCATGATTGCCATGAGTGATGGTGCGATCTTCGCAGGCATCGGTCAGGAACTGAACTATGGTTGGCAGCGTGAAAACATTGTTGATTTCATGGAGATCATGTACAGCAAAGATTTCACCGCTAAGACCCTTAGTACCATACTGCTGAACGAATGTAATAAGTTGTATGGTTATGAGCCCGGCGACGATACAACGGTATGTACCGTAAAGCTCCGTCGTCGCAACCCGATGAACCTGATGATTGGTCCTCCCTCTGATCCTAAGGATGTTCAAAAAATGATGTCTCTTTTCTTCTCCAAAGAAGGCAAGCACATTGTTTGCGGTGGTACTACTTCTACTCTGGCTGCTGAATTCCTTGGCACCGTAGTGGATGTTGGTCTTCCCTTATATCTGGATCCCGAAATACCGCCCACCAGTAAGATCAAAGGTGTTGATCTGGTTACCGAAGGTGTTATCACCTTTAACCGCGTAGTTGAATACGCAAAGAACTATCTGGAAGATAACGACAGTTATTCCCAGTGGAGCTATAAAAATGACGGCGCTTCCTTGATAGCACGCATGCTGTTTGAAGAAGCCACCGACATTAACTTCTTTGTTGGCCGTGCCATGAACCCTGCTCATCAGAGCCCGGATCTGCCGATCAACTTTAACATTAAAATGCGGCTGGTTGATGAACTTTCCACTTGCCTTCGCAAGATGGACAAGCAGATCAAAGTCAGCTACTTCTAATACTCCGGAGGAAAAAAATGATTAGATATGATACTCATGTGCAGCACCTGAAATACCGCGTGCTGCAGTCTGTAGCCCGTCATCATTGGGCCGGTGATTTGGCTGAGTCCATCACCGATATTTTGAAAACTGAAATCGTACCCGGCAAAAAAGCTTCCATGCGCTGCTGTGTTTACAAAGAACGTGCCATTGCTGCTGAACGTGTAAAACTGGCTATGGGCGGCGACAAGAACAATCCTAACGTAATTGAAGTTATCGAATTGGCTTGTGATGAATGTCCCGTTGGCGGCTATGCCGTAACCGATGCTTGCCGTGGCTGTATCGCTCATCGCTGTGAGCTGGCTTGTAAGAAGGGTGCTATTTCTTTCGATGCTAATCAGCGTGCTGTGATCGATAAAGATAAGTGTGTAGAGTGTGGTGCCTGCGCTAAGGTTTGCCCCTACTCCGCTATTAAGAAATACGAGCGTCCTTGCGAAAATGCTTGTAAGGTAAAAGCTATTTCTATGAATGAGGAAAAAGCTGCTCACATCGATAATAACAAATGTATCTCCTGTGGTGCTTGTGTATACCAGTGTCCCTTCGGTGCTATCATGGATAAATCCTTCATGCTGAAGGCTATCAATATGATCAAGGAAAGCGACAACAACCAGAACTACAAGGTATATGCTGTTGTAGCTCCCGCAATTGCAAGCCAGTTCACCCATGTTAAACTGGGTCAGGTAGTAAGCGGTATCAAAGAACTTGGTTTCCACAGCGTTATCGAAGCTGCTTGGGGTGCTGATATTGTTGCTCTGGCTGAGTCCCGCGAATTGGTTGAGAAAGGCTTCCTGACCAGCTCCTGCTGTCCTGCCTTTGTTGACTACATCAAGAAGAGCTTCCCCAAACTGGTTCAGCACATTTCTCATAATGTTTCTCCCATGGTTGCCATCGCTCAGAAGATCAAAGAAATGGATCCCACCTGTAAGGTTGTATTCGTTGGTCCTTGTACTGCTAAGAAGATGGAATTCCAGAAAGACCATGCAAAAGACTTTGTTGACTGCGTACTTACCTTTGAAGAACTGCAGGCTCTGTTCGGCAGTAAGGATATCGAACTGGAGACTCTGCCGGTTGATGTACTGGATAATGCTTCCTACTTCGGTCGTATCTTCTCCCGCAGCGGCGGTCTGGCTGACGCTGTAACTCAGGCTTTGAAAGAACAGGGACTGGAGGGTGCCGATTATCGTCCTATCGTTTGCGATGGTATCGAGGCTTGCCGTCTGGCTCTGCTGAAGGCCAATGTTGGTAAGCTTCCCGAGAACTTCATCGAAGGTATGGCCTGCGTTGGCGGCTGTATTGGTGGTGCCGGCTGTCTGACTCACGAAGAGAAAGACAAACGTCAGGTTGACGTATATGGCCGTGAAGCTCTTGAAAAGACCATTACCGATGCCGTAAGCATTCTGAAGTATTAAAAACATAAAATCGGCGCTTTCCTCGCACTACAGTGGTATGTGCTTGAAAGCGCCGATTTTCTTTTGTCGTTGATTTCGGAAGCTATTCTGTTATCTAAGTAAATGCATTTCAAAATCGATTTCGATATTTCTATTCAATTACTATAATCAAAAATAAACAAAAGGATCCCCTACTTTCTGAAACATACCAGTGTAGTTGAAGAAAGTAGCTGATCCTTATACTTATTTCATTTGCTCTTTTACAAAGCTAACAACCATCTGTTTGCCGGTGCCTTCGTAATTATGACCGTTCAGCACGATATCGGCCTGCAGCTTAGTAGGAATGAAATACTTAGTTTCGCTGTACTTGGCAGAATGCAGATAAAAATCAGCGATTTCTTCCATCGTACCGCGACCTGCCTTCATATTACGTACGATACGGCGATACATACGGATCTCAGGATCCAGATCCATATAGATCTTCAGATCTTCCATCTCGCGCAGTTCCTTGAAATACAAAACGGTAAGACCTTCCAGAATTACGATATCTAAATCTTCACGCTGGGTAATCGCCTTTACATCTTCCAAATATTTCTCAAAATTCAAAGATTCAGGACAGTTATAATCGTCATACTCCAAATTAGATAAGGGAGAAATCATCTTTGGTAAGGGTCTGTTGAAATACTTATCGGTAGGAAGCAGTTCTACCTTATAGTCTTTGAACTCTTCCAACAGCATCTGGCTGAATGTAGACTTTCCGCTGCCGGAGCATCCTGCGATTGCAATTACAAACGGTTTTTTCATAATTTCCTCCTGGGTTTGCCGCTTAGCGGCATAGTTTATTGATCCGCCTCAAGGCGTATTTTACAAAGTAATACCGGTTTTACGCACCAGCAGTTCGCGGGCACTTTCCAAAGAGTCCACACCGGTGGCATTTTTGATGGGTGCAAATTCGTCTTCACGCACGATTTCAAACACAGTCACACCCTCATAAAAAGCCAAAATATCGAAAATAAAGGTTTCCAACTTATAACCGTTAGGTTCTGCCGGTTTCACCAGATTTCCCAGTTCGTCGATGCAGTCGATCTTTTTATTGGCCCGATGAATCGGCATCTTGCCTTTAGCACTCTCTTCGGTCACAGCAATATTGAACAAATAATTCAGGGTTACACCGAAGTTATACTTATAATTGCCGTTTTCATCCTTTGCATTTCTCAGTTCATCGGTCAATTCGGAATACTCCACAACAGATGGACGACCATTACGCAAACAGATGGCGCCAACCTTTTCATCGGGGTTTACTTTGGCAATTACTTTAGCACCAGCTGGATGTCCTTGCACTAAGGTCGCACCCATAAACATCGGATCGCCAATATCTTGCAGCACGTTATCCACAGAGAACACATTCAGCCACTCAATACCCATGGCTTTCATTTCACCGATCATACCATTACGCTGCAGTGAGCTAAACCAACCACCATTGCCGTTGGGTGTCAAAGAGATTTTCCCCTTACCTTCCAGCAGGATCTTACCATTGTGATCCAAAGAAGGAGCCATATCCTGCTTAAAGAAATGCAAGTACTCCTCAGGGTATCCAAAATAATTATGTTCTTTAAAGAAGGCCACAGTCTGCTCGTGATTTCGATCGCTGGTCATCACGTACATATGCATGTACACACCCAAAGGACGCACATTTTTTTCCATATTACGGATCAAAATCTCAAACAGATACAGTTCGCGATCGATACCCACATTCAAAGTACCCTTAGGACCATCGAATCCTAAGCGGCTTCCCTGACCGCCAGCCAGCAGCACTGCTGCCACCTTGCCCTGCTTCAGCGCCTCATTACCGGCAACTTTGAATTCTTCTTCTCTCTCTTTGATCTGATCGATCGTCAAAGTGGGAATCATTTCCAAACGATCCTCATCGGTTTTGGTTTCATGCTTCATTGCCTCTTCAATAGCACCAAAGTCAAGCTGGGCGATCTCTGCATCCAGGCTTTTCTTCTGTTCTTCGGTCAGTTCCTCATAAAAACGCAGCACCTGCTCCTGACCATGCTGTACTAACAACTCTCTATACTGACTCATAGTTGTTCCTCTTTTCTTCCATGTTTTTCACACAAATTTAAACAAAACAAAAGTCCCTTCACCCAATGAGTCAAGGGCAGCACTCATACACCCATCCAAGCTAAGTTGCCATCGGTGCATAAAAAATCCAAATTATAAACCGCCAACACACGGTCCGCCGCTTCTTCCACTGCCAGCGAACTGACACTACCGCTGAAAAATCGAAGATCCACCATTACGATCTCTCTATATTCTTCTAATAGAAACGGTACTAAAATATTAGCATAAGAGTCCTTAAGAATCAAGAGCTTTTCCGAAGATCGCGCGTTTTCGTTTTGGATCCTCACCAAGCCATAGTTACCACCGAAAAAGGCAGCATACTGGTCTTTCTCCTGAAGTTTTTCCTGCATGAATACACTGCCGGACTTATCGCCGCTGCTCCACTGCAGTTTCAACCCCGGTACTTGAAATACTTCAAAATCCTCTCCTTCAAAGTTATAAACCGGTACCTGCGAATACACACTTCCCAAGAAGTCATGCCCCATTGTTCTCGCTTCATAGGAAAACGGATCCACCAAAATCCCCATTGCATCAGCCAACTCTTCACAAGCATACGCCGCTCCACGCATCGTCCAGTGATGATCTGATTTAAAATAAATTGCTTCATCCCGCTGGCTATACAACGCTTCAATGGGAACCGTCACGCTTATTTCATCACCTAACATCTCTTGGATCATAGCTACCGCCTCTTCCGGATCATACATAAGTGTATCCTCAGGCAAAAAATCTCTATACACCCAACTCGCATTAGGCGCCACTAAAAGATTCATTTCCACATCTTCCGGCAATTTCTTCGCCAGACTTGCCATAAAGCCCAAGTTTTTTTCCAACTGTTTCAAAGATACATTCTCAACCTGGATGAGCCTCTCATCCTCTGCAAACACGACCTTGCCGATCTGCTCTCTTCCGCTCATTCGCACCACTGAATTCTTCAGCTGCACCCACTCATCACGCCCCGGCACGTGATCTGCCAGGTAAGTCTCCAACTGATCCATCCATACACCACTGCTGATTGACTCCGCATCCGCCTCAGGCATTGTCTCTAAATATCGATTTTCCAAATCCGAAAACCACCGCCCAGCGGTAAACATCTGACCAATTGCCATTACTGCTAATAGAGCAAGACTGACAAAGGTTACGATTCTTCGATTCATCTGTCAAGCCTCCCTCAAAAACGAAAATATAAAAACGGATTATAGGTGTCGCCTACCAAAAAGGCTAAACACAGCACAAACAATCCAATCCACAATACAGCTTGTACTACTTTTCCTATCGCGCGGTTTTCCATCTGCCTCTGTATTCTTTTCCACCAAGGAAAGGCCGCAGCAATACCGATCAAAAGGATAGCTCCGTAATTTTTCAAATAAAACATTACCTGTGTATCCACCAGCTCTGCACCGCCAAACATCGCCTTGAACCAGATTCCCATCGCTGTCATATCTTCCATGGCAAAAATGACCCAGCCAATTAGCACCAATAACAGCGTGTATATATGCTGCAAGACACTCGGGAGTCTGTTCATCCACTTTCCTAAAAAAGCTTTTTCAAGCACCAGCAAAAGGGCATAATATAAACCCCACAGCACGTAATTCCAGTTTGCACCATGCCAAATGCCGGTAAGCATCCAAACAACAAACAGATTCCGATACTGTTTAAAGCGACCGGCACGGTTTCCTCCCAGCGGAATATAAACATAATCTCTAAACCAACTGCTCAAAGAAATATGCCAGCGCCGCCAGAAATCGGTAATGCTTTTTGCAATATACGGATAGTTAAAGTTCTCACAAAACTCAAAGCCAAACATACGGCCAAGTCCGATCGCCATATCGGAATAGCCGCTGAAATCAAAATAAATTTGCAGTGCATAGGCTGCGATTCCAAGCCAAGCTCCTGCCACGCTGATGCTTCCTCCAGCAATCGCGGCTGTTCCTGCCGCTACCTCACCTGCAGCTTCCAATACCGGTGTGCTAAGCTGTGCAAATACATAACCCACTTGATTGGCAATCAACACCTTCTTGCCCAGTCCCACTATAAACCGGCAAAAGCCATCACTGAACTGGTCCAGATTTTCCCTTCGTTGCTGCAGTTGCTCTGCTATCGTACTATAACGTACAATAGGACCGGCGATCAGCTGAGGAAACAAGGCCACATACGCTCCCAGGTCCAAAGGACTCTTCTGCGGCTTTGCTTCACCGCGAAATACATCAATGGTATATGACATGGTCTGAAACGAATAAAAAGATATACCAATGGGCAGCGGCAGCTCCAATAGCGGAATCTGCAGATCCAAAAGCCCATTTACCGTGCCAATCAAAAAGTCCGTATACTTAAAAAAGCCCAGCATTCCCAGATTAAAAATTACCGTGGCATAAATAGCCCGCCGTGCTTTTTTTCGATTACCCAATCGATTCCATCGATCCGCATATAAAGCAAAACTATAATCTGCAAAGGTGGATATGATCATTAAGATCACATAGACAGGCTCCCCCCAGGCATAAAAAATTAAACTCATCACAAACAGGAGCGTATTTCGCATTCTATGCGAATTACGCCCCTTGGCTGGTAACAAAAAATATAAAAGTAATACGATTGGGAGAAAACCGGTTAAAAAAGTTATACTGCTAAATACCATCTCTTATGTGACTCCCAGCTTTATAATATTATGATGTAAGCTGCGCCTCTTCATGTTTACCGCCCAGACCCATACTGATCATCAAGCATTCATCCACTCGCTCCATAGATTCTCCGGTTAAATGGCAAATACGATCTTTCAGTCTGCGTTTATCAATAGTGCGGATCTGCTCCAGTAAAACCACCGAGTCCCGCATCAGTTCAAATTCATTGGCCTGAATGGCCACATGTGTTGGCATCTTTGCCTTATTGATTTTTGAAGTAATGGCTGCACAGATCACCGTAGGACTATACCGATTTCCAATATCATTTTGAATGATCACCACCGGACGAATCCCGCCCTGCTCCGATCCTACCACCGGACGCAGATCTGCATAAAACACGTCGCCTCTTTTTACTACCATATTCAACACCCCATATCCTTCTCGCTTGAATCTCTCTATCTTGTTGGCTCAACCGAAGTGCTAATGTTGCATCCCCGGCTACTGATATATTCAGTTTTGCCTTTTTCTCGTTTCTTTATACAATGTTTTATTTTGAAACCCTTGGCACGCGGTTCGTCAACTGACAGATCAGTTCATAGTGGATCGTACCGGTCAATTCAGCAATCTCTTCTGCGGTTATATCCTCACCTATGAGCTCTACCTCATCCCCCACTGCAACCCCCGGAATATCGGTCACATCTGCCATAAACTGATCCATACAGATCCGCCCGGCAATGGGCGCCCGCTTTCCTCGGATCTTAATATATCCTATGCCGGAAAGATGTCTGGGGTAACCATCTGCATACCCCACCGGTATAGTGGCAATTCGCCTGCGCCCCTTCGCTACATATGTCCCCCCGTAGCCAATGGGCGTTCCGTCTTCCACATCTTTTACATGGATCACATGACTGATCAAACTCAGTACCGGATTAAGCTTCGTTTCCGCACGATCCATCTCGCCTGATGGATACAAGCCATACAGCATAATACCCGCCCGCACCATCCACGAAACCGCTTTGTTTTTTTCTGTATGCAGCTTGTGGGCCTGCGGATATTCCATAATCGCAGCACTGTTCGCCGTATGATGAATGGGAATGTGGATTCCTCGTGTTTCTATTTTTTCTAACATTTCATCATAGCGTTTCTGTTGTTTGTCTGCTTCTGACTTATCTACCTCGTCAGCCCTGGCGAAATGAGTGAAAATACCCTCCACCACAAGATTGGGCAACTGTGCGATTCGTTCAATGGCGTCCACCGACTCATCGCAGCACTCGAAACCGATCCGTCCCATTCCGGTATCCAATTTCAAATGAACCAGTCCGGTTTTTCCGCCCGCGGCGGCTTTTTTCGAAAGGATCTGCGCTTGCTGCTCACTAAATATAGTCAGGTGGATGCGGTGCTCCAATGCCAGTTCGTATTGATCAGGATCGGTGTAACCCAGCACCAGGATCGGCAGCCGAATTCCCATTTTTCGAAGGTCCACCGCTTCTTCTATGATTGCAGTGGATAAATAATCGGCTCCTTCCGCTTCCAGGATCCTCGCCACCCTTTCGACTCCATGGCCATAGGCATTCGCCTTGACCGTACCCAACATTAGCACATCCGGTCCGATCTTTTGCCGTACCGTTCGAATATTGCGGCGCAGCGCTTCTTCATCTATGTACGCCCGCACCCTAAAGTATTCTTGCTCGTTTGTCATTGGTTTATGCTCCCCCTTATCCGTCAAAAAACGGATCTATGCTCAACTCGGAATTTGAAATATGCCCTCCTCAAATTCCGGATTTATTTGAAACTGCAAATATGTTATATGTAGCGACGGATCACCGTTTTGATCATTGATCACTAGCGACAGCGGCAACCCGGTTCCCTTGGCCAGCCTCAGCTGAGCCGAAACGATCTTCCGGTGCTCGCCGGGATACTGAGCACACAAAAGCAGTGTATCCTCATCTCCATTTAAAGTTTCGCCGCCGTTTTGCTGATAGGCCTCAATAAAAGAATATAGTAGCAGTGCATCCCGCACAGGCGTAGGCCTTGCCTCCACCCAGCCTTCAATGGTAGGATCCGACTGTACCGCCCGCTTTCCATCGCTGATCGTCAAAATACCGGCCAAATTCTGCGGCTCCATGATCTCCAGTCGATACTCCCCCGAGGACTTTACCCTTTGATGCACCTGGTATGCGTTTTCCCCTCTATTAGAAAAAAACACCACATTCACCTGCGCATCGTAGCCCTCCATGGACTGCAGCATGGCTAGTGCCGACTCTTCATCGGTCACCTTAGGCCTACTTTCACCGCCGCAGCCTGATAAAAGTATCATTATCCCTATCATACACCCAACTGCAATTTTTTGCAAGTGTATTTTCCATAATTTACCAATCATTTACAAATCCCCCATACAATGGTTTTTACCACTATATGGGGGATCCTGTTTAATTATGAAATGAATCTTTGCACACTTTTAATAGGCTTCGGCGCCAAGCGCCAACAACCTCACTGGATCTGCCAATCAACGGGCGTCATACCGTGACTTTGCAGAAAATCATTCGCCTTTGAAAAGTGTCTGCAGCCAAAGAAGCCGTTATAGGCTGATAACGGACTGGGATGTGCAGCTTCCAGCACCAGATGATTTGGATTGGTAATGAGAGCCTTTTTATTACGAGCATTGCGGCCCCACAGCAGGAATACCACCGGTTTCTCCCGCTCATTCAACAGTTCGATCACCCGGTCGGTAAAGATTTCCCATCCCCTGCCTTTATGGCTATTGGCCTGACCGGCCCGTACTGTTAGCACCGCATTCAGCATCAGCACGCCCTGATCCGCCCATTTTTTCAAATAGCCGGTTTGGGGAATATAACAACCTAAATCGCTGGCCAGTTCTTTGTAAATATTCTGCAGCGACGGCGGAATATCGATGCCCGGTTTCACCGAAAAGCTGAAACCATGAGCCTGTCCCGGTCCGTGGTACGGATCCTGACCTAAAATGACTACCTTTACATCCGAATAGGCAGTGCACTGCAAGGTCGAAAAAATCTCGTACATATCCGGATAGATCGTCTGACTACGATACTCCTGTGCCAAAAAGTTATGTAGCTGCTTATAATAGTCCTTTTCAAATTCCGGATCCAACAGCGGCTTCCAATCATTTGTAAATTTAGGTGCCATAATTATGCCTGATACACTACGCGTCCATCGATCAGAGTGGTCACAGCCTTTGCATCCACATCCAAAATAGGATTCTTGTCATAGATTACGATGTCAGCATCTTTTCCTACTTTCAGGCTGCCTACGCGCGCATCCAGTTCCAAAATTTCTGCGGCATTAATGGTAATTGCTTTCAGCGCTTCCATTACAGGCAAACCAGACTTAGCTGCCAAACCAGCCATCAAAGGCAGATAATGACAGGGAATTACCGGATGATCAGTCATGATGGCGATCTTCATGCCGGCGGCCTGCAGCACTGCAGGAGTGGTAAAGGATTTGTTCATCAATTCAAATTTACTGCGGTTACCAAAGGAAGGACCTACAATGGCAACAGCCTTTTCTTTTACCAGATCCTCAGCGATCAGGTGACCTTCGGTACAGTGATCCAGCGTAATACGTACATTAAACTCCTTGGCAATACGCAGAGCCGTAAAGATGTCATCAGCTCTATGTGCATGGGCTTTCAGCGGGATCTCACGATTCAGCACCGGCATAAAGGGTTCCATTTTGAAATCCAATTTTGGATTCTCACCCTTTTTCTCAGCTTCTTCTTTTGCTTTCTTATATTCTACTGCTTTGAACAGAGTCTCGCGCAGCACAGCAGCGGTACCCATACGGGTGGTGATTTTGCCTTTACCATTGTATACACGTTTGGGATTCTCACCAAAAGCGATCTTCATGGCCAAGGGAGCCTTTACGATCATATCGTCCACACGGTGTCCATAAGTTTTGATGGCTGCAAACTGACCGCCCACTACGTTAGCGGAACCAGGACCGGTGGCCACCATGGTTACACCATGTTCTCTAGCTTCCTGCAGGGAGATATCGCGAGGGTTAAAACCATCGATGGCACGCACATGAGGTGTGGTGGGATCCACCATCTCGTTTACGTCATTACCTTCAAAACCGATGGACTCTTCGCTCATACCCAAATGGTCGTGAGCATCAATAAAACCGGGAAATACCAGCTTACCGGCTGCATCGATCACCTCTGCTCCTTCAGGAGCTGCAAGATTTTCACCAATTTCTGCGATTTTACCGTCATTTACCAGGATGTCACCGCATACCACCTGGTCGTTCTCCATTGTGTAAAGTGTTCCATTTTTAATTAGAATCATGACTATTCCTCCTTTCCGCATTGCGGAAGTAATATTTTACATTTACTCGTTTGTGAACAAACTTCGAAAGTTCATTCTGCGATCTGCTCCATATGGATCTGCTCAGCAATATTAGATGCCGTCATACCATGGGTTCCGTATATATCGCGGGCTCTATCTCCAGCTGCTCCATGCAGATATACACCGGCATAGGCCGCCTTAAATACCTCAAAGCCCTGAGCACACAGCCCCGCGATCATACCGGCCAGCACATCCCCTGAACCTGCCGTGGACATACCATTGTTACCGGTATTATTGTAAAAAATCTTTCCATCCGGTGCACATACCAAAGTCATAGCATCCTTTAATACTGCCACGCTTTCATACTGATCCCGAATTGCCGTAACTGCTTCCACCGGATGCTGCATGATCTCGGGAACGCTCCATTTCAGCAGTCGGGAAGCCTCTCCCAGATGTGGAGTCAAAATAGTATTACCTTTACGTGCTCGAATCAGATCTGCCAATCCCTTTTCTTTGGCAATCCAATTCAAGGCATCGGCATCCAGTACCATCGGCACTTCCTTCGGCACTATGGCAAACAATTTATACAGTAGTTCCTCTACATACGGTTCCTGGCTGAGACCCGGCCCCACTAGCACTGCTGTTGCCATTTTCACTTTCTGCTCGATCCACTCCCAACCACCTTCACTATAGGGAGTGGTCACAGCCTCAGGCAGACCGGTTAGTACCACCATGGCCGCTTCCTTAGGAATCGCAACGTTCACCAAGCCTGTGCCCATTTTATAGGCGCTCTTAGCACTCAAAAGAGCTGCTCCCGGCATACTGCGGCTGCCACTTACACTGAGAAGCTGACCGTACAATCCCTTATGGCTGCGGCTCACACGCTGCGGAATCAGCTGCTTCACATCTTCCGGATCCAGCATGAACTGATAAGCATCTTTTAATGATGGTACCGTATCAGGAATTCCAATATCGGTCACCGTCACCTTTCCGGCATAGTCTTTTCCGGGGAACAACACCAAGCCGGGCTTCAAACGACAGAAGGTAACTGTTTCATCGGCCTCAATGGCACAGCCCATGATCTGACCGCTGTTGCCAGCGATACCGGACGGTATATCCACCGCCATAACCTTCAGATTCCCTCTATCATGAACTTTATTGACATATTTGATGATCTGATCATACAAACCGGATACTTCACGGTCTAAACCGGTGCCAAACATGGCATCCACCACCCAGTCGCTCTGATTGATGATACCTTCCAGCGCCAAGGCTTGATCCTGCGTCAGCACCGATATCTGATAGGATGAAAGCATATCGAAATTCGTTTTCGCATCTCCGCTCAGCATCCAGGCACTTCCTGCTAAAAAGACACGAACGGCATAACCTTTGATCTTCAGCATGCGGGCAATGGCAAATCCATCACCACCATTATTGCCGGTACCGCAGATCACCAGAATCTTATCCTCTTTCCGGCACTGCTCTACCAGCTTATCCACTACGCTGCGGGCTGCCGCTTCCATCAAAATAATGCCCGGTACCTGCAGCTTTTCAATGCAGTATTGATCTGCTTCCCTCATATTTTCAACAGGAACGATCCATTTCATATTTCAAATCACCTCCAAAACCAATCCTTATGCAAACTGCCGCCCAACTCTATAATCGGGCGGCAGTCTCTTTCTGTTATCTAAGTTCAAATTACTCCATTACAGAGCTTTAATAATTCGTACTAAAATGTCGGCCAAACCAACATTGTAACCACTGCTGGCATATACGCCGCAAAGTCCATCTACCATAACAATAACCAAAGGCAGTTTGTCGGGATCCACATACATGCGGCGACCCAGAGTATTTACATTCTCGGTAAAGTCATCGTATACCAAGCGGATATTCGGAATCTTAGCCAGTGCTTTTGCCAGAGTTGCCTGTTTTACAGCATTCTCATCGCGCAGCATGAAGATGATGTCACCATCCAGATTACGGAAATCTTCTTCCTGATCCATCATTTCATTCAAAATATGCTCGGTGGGCTCTTTGCCTTCTTCGATCCATACCAAAATGTTTTTACGCTTTTCAAGCAGGGTGCTGACTTTTACCTTCTGGCCTTTTACCGGCTGCAGATCAAAGTCAACAATGGCGTTATGAGACAAAGTTTCAGCCAGATCCACATGACGCTTCTGCAAAGGAATCTGGATCAGGTCACCAGCCTTAACGGTAAACAAATATGCAAAAGCATACATATGACCATTGGGCAGACGATTTACAGTGATCAGGCGATATTCACCCTCTTCCAGCTGGCAGCGGAAGATGCCATTCTCATCAGCAGCGGGCATATCGATGCGGCGATAGATTCCATTATCCAATCGACCAACGGTAAAGGTCTGACGATAGATCCAATCTTCCGGTTTGTCACAGCTCAGTTCCAAAGTACCCTTTACGGTTACTTCCACGGTTTTAGCCTTAACAAAATGATCGCCATCCAAGTACTCCGCCTCGCCGTCAACAGGATTCAGTCTGGCAGGAATACCCAAGCTGCGGCAAATGCCTACATACAGGATCTTCTTGCTGATCTTATCGGTCTTACCGCTGATCAAAGCCTCAGCAGGAGTATAGAACAGATCATGATAATCCATTTCAGGCTGTGCCTGCATATTGTCTTCGATCCAGCCCATGATTTTGGCAGGGTCTTCCACAAAACTCTTCTTCGTAGCTGCATCAAAGAATTTCTGGATGAACTCTCTATACTGAGTCAAAGTCTCGTTAAATACACGAGGACACAAAATATAAGGAACGAAGATCTCATCGTTGTAGGCCTGGCTATAATCCAAAGCAGCATTTAAATGCTCATCCAGTACAGCCTTCTTTACATCGCGATAGTCTTTTTTAGTCAAAGTTTTCAACAAAGCAACGCGATATTTAGCATCGGCTTCGGTACCCTCTGCCAGGAAAGCAGCCAAAGTATCAAAGTTGCCCTTTGCCAGATGCAAGATCTCCTGTACAGACTCATCGTACTTAGAGGCCTCAGTCTCACAGTAGAAACCTTCGATACGGTCATTACGCATCTGAACGCCCTTAGCCATACGAGCATCACGCTCCACACGCTGCTCTTCGGTCAGGGTACCGGGATGCATGGGATAGTCCAACGGAGCAATGAAATCGAAGGATTCCCATTCGCCCTGTGCGCCCAGAGTCTCACCCAGGGTCAGGGTTACTTCGCCATCTTCCTTAATATATACCATTTTCTCAGCCATCATACCATCTTGAACGGCATGCACCTGGATCTGACCCAGACCCAGACGAATGTCCACAATACCTTCATCGCTTGTGAGCATGTTGGCAACAGACGCAAATTCGGCCATGTTGAGGATCTCAAAGCGAACCAAAGCGCCTTTTGCCGGCTGGCCGGCCTGATCCAAAATTTTGACACGCAATGCTTTAGTAATGGCATAATGCTCGGTAATATGTTCGTAAGTTACGCCCTCTTCCACATGGCAGGCAGCTGCACGCTCAGCGCCGTACAGAGCCACCAGATCCTCCTGATTGGCGGCACCGGTGAAGGTACGGGTATGTACCAGCATAGCGCGAGAGGATGCATTGGTAAACCAGCCTTTATTCACGATGGGCTCGGGTTCGCAGGCACCGATGAAGTGCCATTTACCATCGAAATATACCTCTACCCATGCATGATTGTCATCGCAGTGTGACCACCAGGGTGCGTATACCTGACGAGCAGGAATACCCACGCTGCGCAGGGCGGTTACCACAAAGGTAGATTCCTCGCCGCAGCGGCCGCTGCCGGAGCGGTATACGGTAATTGCAGAAGAAGTACGGTCATCAGCACTCTGATAGGTGGCGTTTTCCTGAGACCAATAGTTGGTCTCCAAAATCGCCTGCTCTACAGACAGATCTTTGATGCGGTCATACAACAGACCATAGAACATCTGACGGCATTCTTCGATATCTTCGGTATTGATACGGGGATACAAAACATAGTCGGCAAAAATGTCTTCCGGCAGAGCCTTGCACCATTCGATCTCGTTACGGATCTTGAGAGCGTGCTCTACATAAGGAATCCATGTTTCAAAGCTATAATCAGCCACATCCGCCAGGGGCAAAGTAGCGTACAGATAGGTCATCCAATCTTTTACACAGCCTTCCAAACCGGTCAGCCCCTTAATTACTTCTTCCTGTTTGCCGCCGAAAAAGGGCAGTCTCTGCTGCAGTTTTTGCTCTGCATATGCTAAACGATGCTGTTCCATTTGGGAACCTCCTTCAAGTATTATTCTCTTTCTTTCAAACCTGCCATCAATTCATTGTAAGCAGCACGAATGTTTTCTTCCTTTGTCTGCCATACTTCGAACTCACTCAGGCTGGGCAGACCCATGTTCACGCCCTCTTTACGATACTTCATACCGCTGTCAAGAGTTATCTTACCGGACAGATGGAAACTGGTCAGCTTAGTGCTGCGCACCATCTTGCTGATGACATCAGCATTGACACCGGCTCCTGCAAGAATGTCTACCTTGCCTTCGGCCTTGTCTACCAACTGACAGATCAAATCCTCACCTGCCAGACAGCTATTTTTCTGACCGGAGGTCAGAATGGTGTTGATTCCCAGTTCTTTACACTGCTCCAGTGCTTTGAAAGGATCGTTACATACGTCAAAGGCACGATGCAGAGTAATACTCATATCGCCGGCAGCGTCCACCAGGCGCTTCATCTTAGGCATATCTAGGTTGCCATCTGCATCCAGACAGCCGATAACAACACCGTCAGCCCCGGCTTCGCGGAACATTTTAACTTCTTCTTCAATAATATTCATTTCATGTTCAGTGTACAGGAAGTCACCAAAGCGAGGACGCAGCAGCACATGAACACGAATGGTGGTATTCTTTTTAATTTCATGGAACAGAGCCAAGCTGGGGCTGGTACCGCCAATAATCAGATTGGCACAAAGCTCCAAGCGATTAGCGCCGCCCTTTTCAGCCAAAATTGCGGACTCGACGCTGTCTACACAGCACTCTAATACATACTTCATAACTATCCCTCCGGATTGAATATTGATGTGTACTTACAGAATAAACCTGTGGTCTTTGCACAGGTCGGGCATCTTAATCATTATTATAATTGTAACTTTTCACCCATGTATTGTCAAGGAGTTTTTATTTGATGTACTCGTCTGAAAAATTTTTCACTTTTCCTTCACCCAAAATCTTGTCCTCGAATAGAGTATAGTATCAAGCGGTTAATCCTCTTGAAAATCCAAATTGTAAAGGAGATTTTAATTATGGAATGCTACAACAACGGTATGAGCAATAACAGCAGCATTTTTTACCTGATCATCCTTCTGTTCCTGTTCGGCAACAACAACTGTGGCGGTTGCGACAACGGCTGCGGTATGAGCGTAAACAATGGCTGTGGCTCCCCCTGCGCTGCTAACAATGGCTGCGGTTTCTTCGGCGGTGACAACTGCTGGATCATCCTGCTGCTTCTGTTCTTCTGTCACTAAGATTTAAGATAGTGAATGGAAAACCCGCCGGTCTGCCGGCGGTTTTCTCGTATTAGATCATAAAATATATTCATACCTTTTCTTTTCGATACAACTCAGCAGCATTTCGGATCTCCCAGTCTGTAGCATCCAAGAGCTCCACCGCCTTTTCTGCATCACAATGACAAATATCACAGACAATGTTGATCACACGCTGGCGTAATTTGATGTTGTAAGGCTTGAGGTTTACCATCATATTTTCGTAAACTCTTCCGGTCTTGACCATAGCGCAGGTGGTAAGCATATTCATGACCATTTTGTGGGCTGTGCCCGCTTTTAAACGGGTAGATCCTGTGATTACCTCAGCACCGGTATCGGTCACGATGGCATGATCACTCACTGCTGCAATGGGTGAATTGTCGTTGCAGGTCAGCGCAATGGTGCTGGCGCCCAATTCTCGTGCTTTTTGCAAGCCGCCCACCACATAAGCTGCTCCACCTGCTACCGATACACCAACCACCACATCTCCTGCCGAAACACCGCGTACCTCAACATCGATAGCACCTTGATCCCCCAGGTCCTCTTCATTTTCACTGGCAGCAAACATCCGTTTTTGACCGCCTGCGATGATTCCCTGCACCATAGAAGGATCTGCGCCAAAGGTGGGAGGGCATTCTACTGCATCAATTACTCCCAGTCTTCCAGACGTGCCGCAACCGATGAAGAATAAACGATGGCCAGTATTAAAAGCCTGTGCAATCATGTCGATACCTTTCGCAATGGCTTCCGATTGTTCCTCTACAGCTTGAGCTGCCCGAAAGTTCTCTCTCGACATAGCAGCTACCATTTCTAAAGAAGTCATTGTATCAATGTGCATTGTATGCTCATTACGCATTTCCGTTTTCAGCATGATGTGTTTCCTCCAAGAATTTCATGTAGTTTTCATAAAAATTATTTTTAAAAGATTCGTCGTAGTTACCTAGCATTCGACAGCCGCCTACTGCGGCACCGCAAATCTGCGGTTTATCACTAAAATAAAGTCTTAATCCCGGCGCTAACTTATCTTTCAAAACCTGTTCTAAAATAGACTGAAAATGTGTCATTCCTCCAGCCATTACGATTTCGTTACCACAGTCGTAACGCTCTGCAGCAATATTGATTTGACGAGCCAAAAGTCGTGCATTTTTCTCTACGATTTCCTTTGCTACCGTATCTCCTAGGCTATAAGCCTCAAAAACCATAGGAGCAAGGGCAGCAATTCCATCCTGTCCTAAGCGATAAATTTCTCCCAGATTCTCCATCACCGATCCGTTAAATCTTGCTTGAGTCATGGCAGTCAAACAGGTTGCAGGGCCCATTCTTTCTTCATCTGACAGAGCGGCATGCAGAAGATCCCGCCCGAAATCATATCCACTACACCCAGACTCCCATAGCCATCCCCATCCACCAACACGATGCATATCGTCCTTGGTTTTGGCATAGATTACGGATCCTGTGCCACAGATTACAGCAATACAGGTTTCTTTTGTCGATGCACTGTAAATTACGTTGGTAACATCGGAGGCTACCGTACTTTGCAGCATAGGATATGTTTTTTTGAAAAAAGAATTATACTTTTTTCGTGTTGATTTTAGACCGCAACCAGCAATACCGGCGTACACAGCAGTAATATTCGGTTCAAAAGCAAGAAGCTGATCCATTCCATTCTTTAATATGGCTTCTGCTTTTTCCATACCTACTATATTGGAATTACTTCCGGCCAAAACCAATCGTTTTCGTATTTCTCCTTCTTCTGTACAAAGGATAAACTCTGTTTTGGTACCGCCGCCATCAATTGCAACGAACATACGCATACTCTGCCCCATATCTTCTTTTTTCAAAAGCCGATCCGGAGATACACCAAAGACTTCTGATATTTTACATAAGTTTTCTAGATCCGGCACAGATTTTCCTGTTTCCCATTTAGATACATTTTGAGCTGTAACATATAGTTTTTTTGCCAATTCGCTTTGAGTCAGCCCCTTCAGTTTTCGATATTTTTTTAAATTGTCTGCTATATGACTTTGCCGATACATTTTGTATGCCTTTCCCCTCTCAGTTTTGCTTCAACAATATCATACTTTCATGTATATTTCAATCAACAGTTTGAATCAGTGTCTTAAAATTCAACCACAGGTTGTATTACAATAATTTTGATTCTTCCTTGCCTTTTCTGTAATTTCATGTATAATGATATCAAAACTTATGTAATCGTTATCATTTTATTCAGGAGGCCTTACCTATGGCTACCATTAAAGAAGTGGCAGATTTAGCCGGTGTTTCCGTCGCCACTGTTTCCCGTTTTTTGAACACCCCCGATGCTGTGAAACAAGAAACTCGTGAAAAAGTTGAAAACGCCATCGAAGCACTCAGTTATCGTCCTAACTACTTAGGCCGTACTCTGCGTCTTATGGAAACAAAACGGATTCTGGTTGTACTGAATACCATATCCAACCAGTTCTATTCCCGCGTGGTTCGTGGCATTGAAGAACGTGCTAAAGAAGATGGTTATTCTGTGCTTCTTTGCGTGACCCGCGGTAATGAAGATAATCTAAAGGAATTCATTAAGATGCTTGAAACCCGTGAAGTCGACGGAATGATCTTGACATCTCGGGAAATTTCTGAAGCTGATATTTTAGCACTGAGCCGCTCCTGTCCCATCGTTTGCGCCTGTGAACCTATTAAAAATAAAAAAATCCCGCTCATCGCCATCGACGATGAACAGGCTGGTTATGATGCTGTTCGCTTTCTAATCAAACAAGGAAAACAAAAAATCGCTTTATTAGGTGCCGGTAAGAATTTCTATAGCTCGACCCTTCGCGAAAAAGGGGCCAAACGTGCACTCTCTGAAGCAGGGCTTACACCCTTTTACATTTCTGAAGAAGGTTTTACCTATCGGGCCGGTATTCGTTCTATATGCAACCTATTGGACGAAAAAAAAGAACTTCCCGATGCCATCTTCGCCTTCGCTGATAGCTGCGCCATTGGTGCCATCAACGAACTCTCCAAACGTGGTTATTCCGTTCCCAATGATATTTCCGTTATGGGCTTCGATAACACTGCCATTTCTGAAATGTTCATTCCCACTTTGACTACGGTATCCCAGCCCCAGCACACCATTGGATATCAAGCCATGGACATGCTGATCCATCAGATCAAAGGCCAGAACTACACCAAGCGCTATACCGTAAACCACGAAATCATCTACCGCGACTCTCTGAAGTAAAATTAACGTCTATACATATATCAAAACTTCAAAAAACAATTTATCATCCAAAACCTAAAATTAACCACCAAGCGTAAAAAAGGAATTTCCGGGCACATACCACTGTAGTGCCGGAAATTCCTTTTTTCGCCTTAATCATACCACTGTAGTGCTTGAAAATGCCACTTTTTAAATTACTCTTCTTCTTCCTCTTCCAATTCATCAATATCATCCACCGGAGGCTCCAAACCTTCGATTTCGATACCGTTCTTCTGGGCGTAATCCCACAGAGCTGCATGAATTGCCTGCTCTGCCAGCAGAGAGCAATGTACTTTTACCGGCGGCAAGCCATCCAAAGCTTCCATAACTGCCTTATTGGTTACCTGCAGGGCATCCTGTACGGTCTTACCCAGCACCAACTCAGTAGCCATACTGGAGGTGGCAACAGCAGCACCGCAGCCGAATGTTTTGAATTTCACATCGGTAATAATGTCGTTTTCCACTTTCAGGAAAATTCTCATAATATCGCCGCACTTTGCGTTACCAACGGTACCTACACCATCAGCGTTCTCGATCTCACCCACATTACGGGGATTCATGAAATGGTCAATTACTTTCTCAGAATACATAGCAGTTTCTCCTTCTAAAATCTGTATATTTTATCGTTTATTTTTCATATAGTCTTCGTAAAGGGGGGACATATCTCTCAGACGCTGCACGATGGGCGGCAGTTTCTCTAGGATATAATCCACGTCTTCCATGGTATTCTCACGGCCAAAAGTCAAGCGCAGAGAACCATGGGCAATCTCATGAGGCAGACCAATCGCCAGCAGCACATGAGAGGGATCTAAAGATCCGCTGGTGCAAGCAGAACCGCTGGAAGCGTAAATTCCGTTCATATCCAGCAACATCAGCATGGATTCACCCTCAATGAATTCAAAGCTGAAGTTTGCATGTCCGGGCAGGCGGTTCGTGCGATGTCCGTTCAAACGCGCATGTGGAATGGCTTCCAACACACCGTCGATCAGACGATCACGCATTTCGCGCAGTTTCGCATTTCTTTCTTCCATTTCGGCCACAGCCAGTTCTACAGCCTTACCAAAGCCCACGATACCGGCCACATTTTCAGTACCGGCACGGCGCTTGCTTTCCTGTGCACCGCCATGAATAAAGGAAGGAAGGCGAATTCCCTTTCTCACATACAGGGCACCCACACCCTTAGGTCCATACAACTTGTGAGCACTCATGGACAGCATATCGATCTTCATAGCTTCCACGTCAATGGGTAAGGTACCCAGGGCCTGAACTGCGTCCACATGGAACAATACTTTATGCTCACGGCAGATATTGCCGATCTCTTCAATGGGATTGATGGTACCGATCTCATTGTTGGCCATCATGATGCTCACCAAAATGGTCTCCTCATCGATTGCCTGTTTCAAGGCTTCCACCGAAACCACACCATCAGCATCTACCGGCAGGTACGTTACACGGAATCCTTGCTTTTCTAAATATTCACAAGTATGCAGCACTGCATGATGTTCTACGGCAGAGGTAATAATGTGTTTGCCTTTGGCGCCCAGCGCCTCTGCAATGCCCTTGATTGCCCAGTTATCAGCCTCGGTACCACAACCGGTGAAATAAATCTCACGGGACTTGGCTCCAATACCCTTAGCTACCTGTTTTCTTGCCTCTTCCAGAGCCATTTTGCTCTCCTGTGCCACCTGATAGATGCTGGAGGCATTTCCATACTTTTCAGTGAAGAAAGGAAGCATGGCCTCCAGTACTTCCGGTCTTACTGCTGTTGTTGCCGAATGATCGGCATATAC
>JAZQWC010000011.1:0-6427 GCA_045632125.1 Bianqueaceae bacterium | reverse complement strand
AAAGGAAGCGATGCCTGCGTCGATATTCACGCTTCCAATATTTTCCTCAGAGAAGTGCCGCAGATCCGAGTGTCGGAGCAAACGGCGGAGAACCTGCTGCCCCTGGCACATTATTTAAATATGGATTTTATATGGGTACATAGTTCAGCCACCGTGCTGCAATCGACTCTGGCCCATACGTTAAATTCCCTAGGAACCCCTACCTTTGTGGTGGAAATGGGTGTAGGTATGCGTATCACCCAAAACTACGGTTATCAGTTGGTGGAGGGCATTCTGTGCTTGATGAAGGAGATGGGACTGTGGACAGGTGAGGTGACTCAGCCGCGCCAGCCTATTCTTTCTCAAAATCCGGAGGATGTGAGCTTCATCAATGCGGCGGAGTCCGGAATTTTTATTCCCGCGGTGCCGCACTGCGCCTATTTGAAGGAAGGCGAGCCCATCGGTGATATCGTAGACCCGCTGAGCGGGAACTTGTTGGAGCGAATCCCTTGCCCGTGCAATGGTGTAGTGTTTACCATTCGTGAATATCCGGTGGTCAATGAAGGATCACTGATCGCTCGAATTTTGGCCATGCCTATGGAGGAAGCAAAGCAATATGAGGCGGTGCAGCTGTCGGCGTTGTCACAGCGAAACGGGGAGGTGCTGCAGTGAAAAAAGAACTGATTTTTGAACTGAAAGCGCTTTACCGTGATAACATGAGAATTTATGGCTATCGCTTTGGTGAAGGAGCGAAGTCTGTGGCCATTGTAGGCGGCATTCGCGGTAATGAACTTCAGCAGATCTATATTGGATCACGGTTGGTGGATCGGTTGAAAGCATTGGAGGCAGAGGGACGCTTTGTGGAAGGACGTTCGGTGCTGATTTTGCCGGCGCTGAATCCTTATTCCATTAATATACAAAAGCGTTTTTGGCCCATCGATAATACCGATATTAACCGGATGTTCCCCGGATACGATCAGGGAGAGACCACGCAGCGGATCGCAGCAGGTGTGTTTAATGCCATCAATGATTATGAGATGGGCATTCATTTGACCAGTAATTATATTGATGGAAGTTTTGTGCCCCATGTGCGTATTATGCGAACCGGTTTTGAGAATATTGAATCGGCTAAATCCTTTGGCCTTCCTTATATTAGTATTCGACAGCCCAGACCCTACGATACCACGACGCTGAATTATAATTGGCAGATTTGGAATGCCAGAGCCTATTCGATTTTGACCAAGTCCACTGACCATATCGATAAGCAGGCAGCGGAAGAAATTGTAGATTCCATTTTAAACTTCTTGAATACCGAGGGTGTTATACGCTATAATGCCCATAAAGGATATATTTCCTCGATCATCGAGGAAAATGAACTGGTGTATATGAAATCCATGCACGCCGGCTTTTTTGAACCGCTGGTGGATGCTGGGCAGAAGGTGCAAAAAGGCCAGATCTTAGCACGAATTTTGGATCCCTGCGAAGGCAAAGTGCTGGATGAAATCATATCGCCGGTGGATGGTACGGTATTTTATGTTCAGTATAATTCACTGTCTTATGCCAATGCAGCTTTGGTGAAGTTGCTGAAAGCTTGAGGCGAAGAAAAAGGAGAAACGAAAATGGAACAGACTTTACTGAAAAGTTTTCAAAAGGATAAACTGACGATGCGGGCTTATGTAAACCGCACCGAAATGGGTAAGGCTGCGGCTGCGGATATTGCGGCCTGCATGGAAAAGTTGCTGGCAGAAAAAGAGACCCTTAACATGGTATTTGCAGCAGCACCTTCTCAAAATGATGTGCTGGAATGCTTGATGGCAATGCCCCTTCCTTGGAACCGCGTGAATGCATTTCACATGGACGAATACGAAGGTCTGAGCAAAGATCATCCTCAGAGTTTTGGTCATTATCTGGATGAGCATGTATTTAAAAAAGTTCCCTTTAAAAATGTATATTATGTGGCAGACTATCAGGAAGCATATGAAGAGCTGATGGAGCAGAATCCCATCGATATTGTATGCCTGGGTATTGGTGAGAATGGTCACATTGCCTTTAATGATCCGGGCGTGGCTGATTTTAACGATCCGAAGCGAATCAAGAAGGCAAAACTGGACGATGTGTGCCGCATGCAGCAGGTACACGATGGCTGTTTCCCCACCTTTGAGGATGTACCAGAATATGCATATACTTTGACGATTCCCCAGATGGTGAGCGCTGACTATATGTTCTGTGTGGTTCCGGCTCCCACCAAAGCGGAGGCTGTATATCGCACCATGACCGAAGAAGTGAACGACCAGTGTCCGGCGACCATTATGCGTCGCCATGACAATGCGATCATGTATTGCGATGCTGACAGCGCCGTGAAGCTGCTGGAAGCTTGAGAAAGAGTTCGTCGAATTTCGGCCGTAAGGCCGCTGAAGTATATAGTTTCTGATGAGATAACAGGAGGTTTTAAAATGACAGTTCTTGAAAGACTGGCCCGTGCGGGTGTGGTTCCGGTGGTTGTAATTGATGATGCGAAGGATGCAGTTCCCACTGCCAATGCTATGGTGGCCGGTGGTATTGACGTAATGGAGATCACCTTCCGTACGGCAGCTGCGCCGGAGGCGATTAAGACTGTAGCAGAAAACTGCCCCGATATGCTGGTGGGTGCCGGTACTATTTTGAATGTGGAGCAGTGCAAACTGGCCATTGAGATGGGTGCGAAGTTTATTGTTTCTCCCGGTTTCGATGCTGATGTGGTTCGTTATTGTATTGAAAATGGTGTGGCTGTGACTCCCGGTTGTGTAACTCCCACCGAGATCACTGCAGCTGTGAATATGGGTCTGAAGGTTGTGAAGTTCTTCCCGGCTAACATTTACGGTGGTTTGAATGCCATGAAGAATTTGTCCGCTCCTTTTGTGGGTGTTAAGTTCATGCCCACCGGCGGTGTGAATGCAGCGAACGTAAAAGAGTATATCGATGCCCCCTTCATTCATGCAGTAGGCGGTTCCTGGGTATGTCCCAAGGCTGACATTGCAGCAGGTAATTTTGATAAGATCACTGCGCTGTGTAAAGAAGCTCGTACCGCTGCTTTTGGTGAATAATTAATTTTAAAATACGAAATTTAATTTGAAGGAGATTTTTAAAATGGCAAAAGTTGTTACTTTTGGTGAGTTGATGCTGCGTCTGCAGCCCTTTAATTACGAGCGTTTTGTACAGGCTCAGCAGGTGGAGTTCACCTTCGGCGGCGGTGAAGCGAACGTAGCTGTTTCTTTGGCAAACTATGGCATGGATGTTGCTTACGTGACCAAACTTCCGGCTCATGCCATTGGTCAGGCTGCAGTGAATAGCCTGCGTCGTTATGGCGTTGACACCAGCATGATCGTACGCGGCGGCGACCGTGTGGGTATCTACTACAATGAGAAGGGTGCTTCTCAGCGTGGTTCTGTATGTATTTATGACCGTGCAAATTCTGCAATTTCTCAGGCTACCACCGCAGACTTTGATTGGGATGCAATTTTTGAAGGCGTTGAGTGGTTCCACTTTACCGGTATTACCCCCGCTTTGGGCGCTAACGTGGTTGAGATCTGCCGTGAGGCCTGCAAAGCTGCTAAGGCTAAAGGCATTAAGATCTCCTGTGACCTGAACTACCGCGGTAAGCTGTGGACCCGCGCCGAGGCTCGTGAGGCGATGACCGACCTGTGTCAGTACGTAGACGTTTGCATCTCAAATGAAGAAGATGCGAAAGACGTATTCGGTATCGAGGCAGAGGCTACCGATATTTATGGTGGTACCTTGAATCATGAAGGTTACAAGTCCGTTGCAAAGCAGCTGGCTGATAAATTTAACTTTGAGATGGTTGCCATCACCCTGCGTGAGAGCCATTCTGCTTTTGACAATGGCTGGAGCGCAATGCTGTACAACGTAGCAGATGATGAATACTGCTTCTCCAAGAAGTATGATTTGCACATCATCGACCGTGTTGGCGGCGGCGACTCCTTCGGTGGCGGCCTGATCTACAGCGTAATGAACGGCAAGTCCACTCAGGCTGCTGTTGAGTTTGCAGTAGCTGCTTCTGCTCTGAAGCACTCCATCGGCGGTGACTACAACATGGTAACTGTTGCTGAAGTTGAAAAGCTGGCTGGCGGTGACGGTTCCGGACGTATTCAGAGATAATTTTATATGTATACAGCGAATTAGGCTAAAAAGCTTGTTGAAAAAAGACACCTCGGATGGGGTGTCTTTTTTGTGTACAGTTATTTTCTGTGAAATGAAAAATGTAACTGAACGAAGCGTTCAACATAAGTGTAAAAAGAGGATTGACGATGAGAAGCGTATATGCTACCCTGTTGGAAGAACGAAAAAATAAGAGGATCGAATCATGAAACAGATTATTCTAGGAACCGATTGGTGGACCGACTGTGATGATGCGGTGGCCCTGCGCCTACTGTGCCGGGCTCATAAAGCCGGAGAGATTGACTTTAAAGGAATCATCATCAATGCCTGTATGGAACACTCGGTTGCATCCATGAAATATTTTTTGAAAGCAGAAAACATGGAAAATCTTCCGATGGGTATCGATTTGGAAGCCACGGATTTTTTAGGAATACCGTCCTATCAAAAAGGCTTGGCCGCGTTGGACGCACCCATTGCCAATGAAAGCGCAGAAAATGGCGTTCGCCTGTATCGACGTCTTCTGGCGGAAGCCAGCGAAAGGGTGGAAATCATCGAAATTGGTTTTATGAACGTGGTCGCTGCCCTGCTTAGCAGTGAGGCGGACGATATTTCACCTTTGACCGGTTTCGAATTGGTACGAGAAAAAGTAGCAAAATTCTGGGTCATGGCCGGCAAGTGGGATGACAACCCCGGCAGCGAACATAATTTCAACCTTTGCCCGCGGGCGCGGGAAGCCGCTCATGCATTTTGCAAGGACTGTCCGGTACCGGTAACTTTCTTAGGATTCGAAGTGGGCGTTAGCGTCATCACCGGCGGTGATTTGACGGAGGGAGATGTGCTGCACCAAGTATTAGTGGACCACGGCTCTGCCAAGGGCCGCAGTTCTTGGGATCCCATGACGGCACTTCTAGCTGTGATCGGGGATGAGGAAGCCGCCGGTTACAAGGTGGTATGCGGAACGGCATCGGTGGATCCGGCTACAGGTGAAAATTATTTTGTGAAATCAGAGCAAGGTATGCATGCCTATGTGATCAAACAATTTGAAGATGCATATTATGCCGAGGCCATCAATAGGAGGATCAACGGATGAAGATAAACCATAATTTTGAAAAATTGGAAAAGAGCTATTTGTTTTCCACGATTGCCAAAAAAGTAGCCCAGTTTCAAGCGGAAAATCCCGAAGCCAGTGTGATTCGCATGGGCATTGGTGATGTGACCCGGCCGCTGGGGAGTAAAGTGGATGAGGCCTTGGTGACCGGTGCGCTGGAGCAGGGAAGGGCAGAGACCTTTCATGGCTACGGTCCGGAACAGGGTTATGATTTTTTGAGAGAAGCAATTGCTTCTTATTATACTGAGCAGATTGGAGCCGATGTGAAGCTGGCGGATGTGTTTGTTAGCGATGGGGCCAAGAGCGATGTGGGCAATATTTTGGATCTGTTCAGCAACGATAATACGGTGTTGATCCCGGATCCGGTGTATCCGGTATATTTGGATACGAATGTGATGGATGGTCGCCGCATTGTATTTATGCAGGCGATTCGTGAAAATAATTTTCTTCCCATGCCGGATTGGAAGCAGGATGCCGATATCATTTATCTGTGTTCGCCCAATAACCCCACCGGAGCCTGCTATACCCGTGAGCAGCTGACGGAATGGGTGCGTTATGCGAATGGTCAGGATGCGATCATTCTGTTTGATGCCGCCTATGAGGCCTTTGTACAGGAGGGGCTGCCCCGTAGCATTTTTGAGATCCCGGGAGCCAGAAGCTGTGCCATCGAGTTTTGTTCGCTATCCAAGACTGCAGGTTTTACAGGAACCCGTTGCGGTTATACGGTGGTGCCCTGTGAACTGGAACGCGAAGGTAGAAATATGCATAACATGTGGCTGCGTCGTCAGACAACGAAGTTTAACGGCGTATCTTATCCTGTGCAAAAAGCCGCTGCGGCAGTGTTCACCAAAGAAGGCATGGAAGGCTGTCAGGAAAATTTGGCGGTGTATAAAGAAAATGCCCGCATCATGGCGGATACTTTAACTAAGATGGGTATCTGGTTTTGCGGCGGTGTGCATTCACCCTATATCTGGATGCAATGCCCCGGCGGTATGACCTCTTGGGAATTTTTTGATGACTTGCTGACGAAAACAGGAATTGTAGGTACCCCTGGCAGCGGATTTGGACGAAACGGCGAGGGATTTTTCCGGCTTACTGCCTTTGGCAGTACGGAAAACACGAAGGAAGCCATGCGCCGACTGAAGGAGGTATATGCGTAATGGAACTTCGAAAAGCGACACTAGC
>JAZQWC010000010.1:0-5376 GCA_045632125.1 Bianqueaceae bacterium | reverse complement strand
TACATAATCCGGGGTACGAATCTGCATAGCCTGTCTCCTATATCATCCTCTGAATTTGAGTCCATCTTTATAAGCAGTGCCCACCTGTTCACCCAGGGCGGTATAGGTATTATAAACCGTATCAAAGGTGATGGGTTTCAGCTTAAAGCGGTCGATGTTACCCTTTTCGTCCAGCACCGATTCATCGGCTCCCAAATTCTTGATGCGACCATAAAGCAATTCCATTTCATCATCATACTTCACCATTTCACATTCCATGGACATGGCAAACTCTTCAAACAAAGGCGCATCTACAAACTCGCTCTTTACGATGGTCAAACCGGTTCTGGCCACCTTGTCCGGCACCTTGTGTCCGGAATCGATACCCAAATAGTCAGCCTCTGCTAAAGTAGACTCCGTAGCAATACCAATGGTAAAGGCCCCACGCGCCTTCAAATTTTCCACCGTTTTGTGTCCGCGATCCACGCAAATGGCCACCAAATCGGAATTCGCAATGCCGCCCCAGGCCGCTGTCATGGCGTTGGCAGTGCCATCCTCATTATATGTACCGATCACCAGCACCGGCATCGGATAAAAATACGGTTTCACACCCAGATTTTTTCTCATGTTTGAATCTCCTTTTATTCTCAGTATTCTATAAAAAAGGACCGTTCGCAACCTCCTTCACCCAAGTGAAAATCGGTGCAAACAGCCCCCTAAGTTACTGATTCAAACTATACAATACCAATCGCCAAAAGTCAATGTCAGTTCTCCACGCTCTTGTATTTTGATACTACTAAAGACAGGCAGAAGAACATAGCAGCGAAGCCCAGCTGCAGCAGAAGGCCCTGCACCACCGGCTCCAGCGCCTGTGCTGAATAGGACGTCAACTGATTGATCGTATCAAAGGTATTCGCATACCAATAGGTCGGCAAAAACCGTGCGATTTTCAGCATTCCCTCACTCAAAAACTCCAGTGGCACGAACAAGCCGCCCAAAAAGCTCAGCGCCAGCGACACAAAATTGCTAATGATAGCCTGCACCACATCACTGGTGGTAAACTGGCTGCACAAGATCGCCAAAGTAATCGCTACCAGCATAAAACTCAACACATTGACTGCCAACAGAGCACAATACTTCCAGCCGCCAGCGGCCAAATAATCGCCGTACATCGTAAAGGCAATTCCCAGCAAGATGGCACAAACAACCAAGCTGATCAAGGCTCCATAGAAGACGATCTCCAACGTGAGTCTGCGCTGACTCAGAGGTGAACTGCCATGACGCATCCGCAGTTCCTTTTTGCCAAAGACCATCTGCACAGAACTAATAAACTGATAGATCAGCATGATCAGCGCATAGCCTACCATTCTAAAATAAACCTGATAGCCCTCGCCCACTTCTAAACCGGCTCCGAAACGCTGTTTTTCCACCTGCACCTCTTGCTGCAGGCTGGATAGTGCAGCTTCTACCGCTTTTTCCGGCTCTGCCGGATGCAGACTTAGCTGCAGTTTGACCTGATTGAAATAGCTATCCAGCAGCGCATTCATATAGTAAGCCTGCCAAGTGTCCGGGCGGGTACTGACCTGCACGCTTTGCTGCGGCCAGTTTTCGCTGAACCCTTCGGGCACGATGACGATGAACTGCGTTTCTCCATAGTACAGTGCGTTCTGCAGAGTGTAGTCATCATCTTCCAGCTGGACTTCCGGTGATAAGCTCTGCAGATACTTTCGCAGCCCCTGGATCACCGGTGAATCGGCATCACGGTTTACCAGTGTAAACGGAACGGCCTCTCCTTGAAAGGCAGCCTCCATAGTATCTCCCTGCATTTGACTGCTGAAGATACTGATTCCAATAAAGACCATGATAAACGTGATCAGGGTTCCCACTCTATTTCGTGCGATTAATAAACAAGTTTTAAATGCTTTCATATTGATACCTCCGCAGGCGCAGGGCCGACAACAGGAAAAAGGCTACGGCAAACACAAGCAGCAGCGCGTTGTTCAGCCAAAATGTTGACAGAGAGTCAAAATAATACAAACTCTGCAGGGCATCCACCAAGCGAGCAGCAGGATTGATCCAGCTCAGCGGTGGGATATGCTGATGCACCCAGTAGTTCATGCCGCCAACCATAAGGCCTGCCAGGAAGGAAAGCAACATGGATACAGCAACCGACAGACCGGTTTTAGCGTTGGCACTGAGTTTTGGGAAGGACCCCATGAGCACACCCATGCCAACACCCACCATGGCACCGCTGGTACAGCAGATCATGGCCAACGGCAGACGGCCGCCGAAATCGATTTTGAGCACCAAGGCCTGAAAGACCAGGGTGATCCACACCGAGATCACGTGGACGATCACACTGCCAATTACAGAGCCCAGCATTTCAATCGTATATTTTCGAGGTGAAATGCAGCGGCGCGCTCCTAAGGCAGATTGATTCGCCTGCAGTCGGATCACCGCATTGTTGCCGTGGAAAGAACCAAACAGGCACACCATGCCCAGAAGGCCATAGAAAAAGCCCAAGATGTTTGAAGGATTGCTGCGGGTCAGACTCACCTGTTCCACCATGGAAGCACTTGTCTGTTCCTCGTTTTGCAGCGCAGCGATCGACTTCAGGATCTGCTGCATCATCTGAGGATCACCCAGGTTTTGCGCCTCTTGCACAGCTTCGGTAATGCTATAGGAGGTCTGTTTATATTGGTTCAGAATTTGACGTAAAATGGTTTGATTGATTCCTTCCTCTTTTACAATTAATAAAGGGTCATTTTCTTCTATTTGAATGCAGCCGTCTACTTCTCCGGCTTCCAAAAGCTGCAGCGCGGCCTCCTCGCTTTCGCAGGAGTTCAATTGCAGCATTGCGTTTTCCCCTTCACTCAGGGTGTTTAATAAAGCCTCTAAGGTCGGATCAGCTTGGTAGGCCTCATCTTCCACCACAGCCACCGGAATGATGCTGACCTGCTCAGCCTCATCCAGCTTGCCAAAAGAAAAGTAAAACATCGTGGAAAGCAGAAGCGGGAAGATCATGGTCCAAAACAAAACCTCCTTGGCACGGACGGCCAGCTTGATGGATTCTTTAATGGATTGTAATAGCATTAATCTCGAAGCTCCTTCCCTGTGATCTCCAGGAATACGTCGTTCAATGTGGGTGGTTCCGCGAAGATGCGTCCCGGCGCCAGGCCTACCTGGCGCAGCTGATCCAGCACCGCTACCAGTCCATGGCTGTCGGCCTTACACTCCGTCTTGAGCAGACCATTGTCATATTGGGTGCTCAGCACCTGGGGCAGATTCCGGATCTGCGCCAGAATTTCGTCATTTAATCCATAGACTTCGATTTGGATCTTTTCGCCGGTACGGATCATGGCCTTCAGTTCTTCCTTGGTGCCTGTGGCAATGGCGCGGCCCTTATCCATGATCATGATGCGGGAGCAGATCTGCTCCACCTCTTCCATGTAGTGACTGGTATACACCACCGTGGCCCCTTCTCGATTGAGACGCTGAATTCCTTCTAATATATTGTTACGGCTCTGCGGGTCCACCGCCACCGTAGGCTCATCCATGAAGATCAGTTTCGGTTTGTGGGCAATGCCGCAGGCGATGTTAAGGCGGCGCAGCAGACCACCGCTGAGTTTTTTAGGACGCATCTTGCAGTAATCCTGCAAGCCGGTAAACTCAATGGCTTCTTCTGTCAATTCTTTGCAACGCTTTTTATCCGGCACATACAGACTGCAGAAATATTCGATGTTTTCCCGAACGCTCAGTTCGTCGAAAACGGCCACATTCTGCATGACCACACCGATCTTGCGCTTGAGTTCATAGCTGGTGGGCGTCATGGGTTCGCCGAACAGATTGATCTCGCCCTGCTCATACTTGAGCAGTGCCAACATACAATTGATGGCGGTACTTTTGCCGCTTCCGTTGGGTCCCAGCAGGCCAAAGATTTCGCCGTCTTTAACCGATAAATTAAAATGATCCAGCGCCAGCAGATTGCCGTAGCGTTTTACCAGATTTCTGACTTCTATCATAATTTAGTCCTCCCGTTGATCAATGCTTTGATAAATTGTTTCGATTTTTCTCCGTGAATGTTATGACCGCAATCGTAATATTCGATGGTCATATTTTTAATCAGTTCATTCACCTGCTTCAGATCTTCCTCCGACAGGGCTCCTTGCAAAAGTCCCTGTTCACCGATGGTTGTATTTGCCTTCATAAATAATGTTTCACACTGTATGTTAGTCAGCAGCTTGTGATAATCCACATTGTTATTGAAGGAGTCAATGTAAAATGCTTCTCCAAAGTAAGGATCATAGTACTGCAAGCCCTTGAAGCCCTGCAAGAACTTTTTAGGCCAAAAGCGAACCTTTAAGTTCTTGTCCGGATGTTTGGTTCGATACTTTAAGGCAAACCCACCCAGCTTTTTCTTTATATTCTCCCTAGCATTTTCCGGGAAGAAATTCCAACAATATTGATTGATAAAATAGTAATATACAAAATCCTTTTCTTCCTCTTGCTCAATAAAGCTATGGCACACCGAAGACAGGTCTTTGTAGTTATAGGTATTGAAGCGTCTTTCGCCCCAACTGGAAAAGAAGGGTGGATCTTCAAGAAAAAGTTTTTTGCATGATCCACAGTTTGCTGCAACATAAGCTGCGATCAATCCACCGGAAGAATGCCCCACCACCGCAACTTCATCACCGATCACGTTATGGATGAAATCGATCATATCGTTACCAATACTGATCAGGTCATATTTTTCTCTGTTATGGGAACTCCCTCCGTGTCCGTAATAATCCACCAAATAAATATGAAAGTATTTTGAAAGACGCTTCGCAACATTCATGTAACTAAGAGAATCGGTTCCCTGAGCATGCAGCATCAAAAGTTTCGGTTTGTTTGCAGCCAGCTCATAGTAATTCAAAATGCTTGTGTCATCGATTTTATATTGTAAGTTTCGCAGTTTCATATTGCATTCGCCTCCCACTTCTAACTGTACTCAGTATAACACGGCCCACGGAGCAGGAAAAGTGGACGAAATCACTTTGTGATGTGACAAATGTCATGCTTCTCAACTCCCCCTTTCCAAAACACATCGTCCGTGGTACAATAAATCCAATCATTATTTAAGGAGGCCCTCATGGACATCTTCACCCTCCCCAAAGCCGAGCTCCACTGTCATCTGGACGGTTCTCTGCCCCTGGCTACCCTACAAAAGCTGTTAGCCCGCACCGACCTGATCCAAAACGACGTACAGGCTCCGTCTCGCTGCCGCGATCTGGCGCAGTACTTAGAAAAATTCGACCTACCTCTGCAAGGCCTCCAAACCGCTGAAAATTTGCAGACCGCTGCCCACGACGTGCTGCTCAGCCTGCACGCTGAAAATGTGGTCTATGCCGAGATCCG
>JAZQWC010000009.1:0-18424 GCA_045632125.1 Bianqueaceae bacterium | reverse complement strand
AAAAGCTGTACGACCTGCACATCCAGTTGATGAATCGGCATCACCGCATCAATATAAACAGTAGGTACACAATCCTCTTCCTTCAGACTCGTATTTTCATTCAGCGCGCGGCGCAAAGACTGAACCACAGCCTCCTCTTTCCCATCCTCGGCATCCATGGACAGACCTGCTGCCATGGCATGTCCGCCAAACTTACTAAAATGATCTGCAGCCTGGTTCATCTCATGAAACATGTGATATGCCGGAATCGATCGTCCCGAACCTTTTAGACCTTTTTCGCCCTTTGTCAGCACAAAGACAGGCCTTTGGTATCGTTCCTTCAATTTTCCTGCCACCAATCCGGCAATACTCTCATGAAGTTCCGGTAAATATACGATTTTGACAATATCATTCGACAGCATTAACTCGACCTGAGCGATTCCGTCAGCAATTCCGTTTTCTGTCATTTGCTGTCGCTGTCGGTTTAACTCGAAAAGTTCCTGTGCCAGCCTTTGGCAGCATGCCTCATCCTTCGACAACATAATATCTAAAAATCGATTCTGTGATCCCAATCGTCCCCCTGCATTCAGCATTGGACCAATTACATATCCTGCAGAATATGTATTCACCTCTTTTACTGAGCCTGCTTCCATTAAAGCTTTAATACCCATGGGCGGATCCAGATTTAAAATTTTAAATCCTTGATATACCAAACGTCTGTTTTCTTCCACAAGTGGCATGACATCACATACCGTGCCAAGTGCAGCATATCCATACAGCACTGGCGGTAATGCTCGATCATATCTTTCATATAAAGCACGCATCAACTGAAGCGTCACAAACGCACCACAAATTAAGGACTGCGGACTTTCATCCTCTTTTCTATGAGGATTGATCACCGCTGCTGCCTCCGGCAATTCCTCCAGGCCATCTTCCTTTACTAATATTTCATGATGGTCTGTTACCACCAGATCAATATTATGTTCTTTTAAAAACAAAGCACTGGCCATTTCTCTAATTCCATTATCACAGGTGATGACCAGATCCACCTTATCTTTGACAACTTCCTCTGCAATGCTCAAGCCAAAGCCATACCCCTCTCCGATTCGTTCTGGAATGCGGCAAGAAAGCTGCGCTTTTTTCTCGTTCCGTAAAGATTGATTCAATCCTTCTATACCTAAATATAAGATCGCCGTAGAAGTCAAACCATCCACATCATAATCACCCACGATTCGGATTTTAGAACCATTCTCTAAATGCTTACGAACAATTTCTACAGCTTCCTTCATATCTTTCATGAGCCAAGGACTAAATAACACAGCCTCTCGGTCCATATATAAAGGAACTTTTTCCAAATCGATCCGTGCTGCCAAAATTCTAGCTAATAAAGGATGCAATTGATATTTTTGCATAAATGGAAGGGATTTTCCACCCTTCACGATCCATTTTTCCATATAAATGCCCCATTTCTTATATACAAGAAAACCCCCGTTGGTATCTCAGGGGGTATCGTTGCTACGAAATCAGTATAGTCGAATCCTGTCAAAAAGTCAAGATAAGCGATAACAGGAAGCGGATAAACAAATACGCGATCAATACTGCTAAAACCAAGAGTCTACCCCGCCCCGCAGTATTTCGAAACACATAGCACCCACCGACGATCATGGATATCCCCATAATCACTCTTGCTATTCCATTGATCCAAGATGGTTCCAACCACTCCCAATAAATCATACCGCTACCAATTAGCACCCCAGCTAAAGTGACTATCCAAGCCAGCGCTAACCCTACTAACGCTTTTTTCAAAGTAGTTTCCTGTTCAACCTTTGTAACAATCGATGCCTTTTTCCTTCTTTGTTTTCCCCTCTGCATTTGCGATCCCCATGCTCACTGCCTTTTTAGTAATGTATGAAGCCCTGCATACAAATATGAAGGCGGAATAGAAATTGTTCGCTTCTATTCCGCCTTCGTATCTGAACTTCTCCGGGAAGATATCTTTATCTTCTCCGTTTTCTCTTTCTTTTATTCTTTTTATTTCTTCCATCTTTTAGCAATAAATAGATCAACACAGCCAGAGCCAATACAAACAAAATTGGTACAATCGTATTTATATCCTGCGGTATGGATGCCTTAGAGTCATCTTCCGGCTCTCCCACTTCATCTCCTGTCTGATCTACTTCCCACTCATTTGCATCTTCGGCGTTACTTTCTTCCTCGTCAGACTCAATTTCTTCGTCGCTTGTTTCCATTTCCGATTGCGAAATTTCCTCTATACTTGAATCTATTTGCTCCTCTTCGGATTCTTCAGGCGCTTCCGGCTTTGCCGGAACTTCTCCAAAGTACGAAATACACAGTACGGCACCGGTATCGGTAAGTTGGTCTACACGAATCGATATGCCGCTTTGTTCGCCACTATACAACGTCGTAAGCTCTTCGTCGATCACTTCACCTTCATCATACCATTCCTGAGATTCATCGACTACACAAAGCAGTTTTGGGCCATTACTACTATTATTGTATCGATACATAGAAGCCGTAATATCGTCTGTCCATTGAGATGTAGCCGCATTAACATGCCAAATGCGCACGGCGCCATAGGAAAGCGGCTGTCCGATCTGATTTGCCTCCGGTGTTACATACTCGGCCATAAAATATTCCGAAAGAAAATTGCCATCCCAAGAAGTCGGAGCAATTACGGCAGCATCCGCTGTAACAGAAGACGACGTCAAAGTCACATAGCAGCTTTCCGTTACAATCTGCGGCTTTGTCCAGCCCAGTAACATCTTGGAAAAACAGTCTTCATCACCTTCGTTGCGATCCATCATCACCGTTGCACCAGTACCTCCAGTATAGGAATCAATATAATAATCGGTCAATCCCAACTGGTGACCGGTCTCATGAATCGCTGTATATTGACGGATTTTTGAATCTTCGTTCATTAGTTCGAACGAAAGGCTGCTGAAACTTCCGATTTTCAAGCCACAAACTTCAAAATCAAAATAAAAGGTATCTGAATAAGGCCACCAAGCGGATCCGGCACCCTGATGGGCACCTGCCCAAATAATGTATAGCCCATCTAGCACACCGTCATTGTTTTGATCAAACTGTGTTAGATCGAGACCCTCCTCATCCAAAATCTCTAAAAGTTCCTGAATCAGCTGCGCATGATTACCATTATAAGACTTTCTTGTATTCGAAAGTCGAACCACCGATTGTACCTGTGCCGAAAATTGCATTTCACCATACGAAGCATTAGAAAAATATTCCTTCACCGAAGGTGCATATGCTGTACCACTTCCATTAAACATTTCATCTAAAGTATCAATCGGATCTTCCTGAAAACGAAAATCAATGAACTCCACAGGAATGACTAGGGCATTCACTTTTCCCTGCGCCGGCATGAATCTAGACGGAAAAATCGAAGCGCCCACTTCTTCAATTACTACTTTTGCCGAAATTGGCAACACAACCGTCACCGACATAATCACGATCAAACAGAATGAAAGTATGATTTTTTGACTTTTATTCATTTCTCCCCCTCCAAATTCCAGTTGAGAATTCGGATTTTACAAAACAAAAAGAGCATTATTTTCCAAATCTGTTTAGAAAACAATGCTCTTCTTTGTTTTTTGTTTTCTTATAAAGCAACAACGTGGCTAGCCTGAGGACCTTTGGGGCCTTCTTCAACTTCAAACTCAACAGCCTGGCCTTCGTTTAAGGTACGATAGCCTTCGCCCTGAATAGCGCTGAAGTGAACGAAAATGTCTTTTTCGCCCTCTACGGTCAAAAAGCCGTAACCCTTCTTAGCATCAAACCACTTAACGGTACCTTTTACCATTTGAAACATCCTCCCTGAATTGTACTCACAGATAATGGAATTCTGATATTTACAATTATAGCGGTTTTGTCGTATTATGTCAAGCTTCCATTTATTTTTATGGATATATTGCACAAAATCTTTTTCTTTCCTTTTGTCCGATTTTTTGATATGATTAAGTGAGTGTATCAATTAACAAAAAGGAGGAGATAGGATGATTTTATCTACCAGCGGTATCAAAAAGAGCTTCCTTACCCATGAAGTTCTGAGAAATGTTACCTTTCATATTGAAGCCAAAGAAAAAATGGCCCTGATCGGCGTAAATGGCGCCGGAAAATCCACTCTCTTTCATATTCTGCGTGGTGAAATGGAACCCGATGAGGGTCAGATATTTATTCAAAAAAATCTGCGAGTAGGATACCTTCCTCAAACGGCCGATTATCAAAGTGAAAACCGAATTGAAGACGAATTATTAACTGTATTCAAACCGTTGCAGGAAATGGAAGCAGAAATGCGTTCTCTAGAACAAATCATGCAATCAGGAGCCACCTCCGAACAAATGGATCGTTATTCTAAATTACTGCACGATTTTGAAGAACAGAATGGTTATGGCTACCATAGCATGGTTCGTGGCGTACTCAATGGCTTAGGCTTCGAAGAAGAAGAATATCAGCTGCCTATCAATTACTTATCCGGTGGTCAAAAGACACGTATCATGTTGGGCAAGCTCTTACTTCAGGCTCCCGATATTTTATTATTGGATGAGCCCACCAACCATTTGGATATTGAATCTATCAGTTGGTTAGAATCGTATCTGAACGCCTACAAAGGTGCTGCTATTATTATTTCCCATGACCGTTACTTTTTAGATAAACTCTGTACTAAAACTATGGAAATTGAACGCGGTGTTGCCACTGTATATAACGGAAACTATAGTTATTATATTAGCGAAAAAGAAGTTCGCCAAAAAGTAGCCCTGCGGGAATATGAGGCCCAGCAAACCGAAATCAAACGTCAAGAAGAAATCATTACCAAGCTTCGTGGCTATGGTATGGAAAAATTTATTCGCCGTGCTCAGAGCCGCGAAAAGATTCTTGATAAGATGGAACTACTCGAGCGCCCCACCGAACTGAATGCTTCCATGAATCTTCATTTTACTCCCAGCATCCAAAGTGCTGAAATCGTATTGACCGCTCAAGAAGTATCCAAACAATTTGATGGTCGCGAATTATTTAAAGGTGCCAATTTCCAGATTCGCCGAGGCGAACGTGTTGCCTTGATCGGTGCAAATGGAATTGGTAAAACAACACTTTTTAAAATGATTATGGGTCAAATGATGCCCACCTACGGTGATCTTCATCTTGGCGTTAAAGTGTATCCCGGATATTACGATCAGACTCAAGAAAACCTTTCTCCTGAAAAGTCTATTTTGGATGAAATTTACGATTCTTATCCAAATCTTACAATTCCTCAGATCCGTAATATATTAGGTTCCTTCCTGTTCCGTGGTGACGATGTATTCAAACAAATCAAAACTTTGAGCGGTGGCGAAAAGGCCCGTGTTTCTCTCTGTAAGATCATGTTGGGCGATGCAAACTTTTTGCTTTTAGACGAACCAACCAACCATTTAGATATTATTTCCAGGGAAATATTAGAATCCAATTTGGTATCGTATGAAGGAACACTGCTTTTCATCTCCCATGACCGATACTTTATCAATCAGGTGGCCACCCGAGTCATCGAATTAACTCCCGAAGAAATCATTCCTTATTTAGGAAATTACGATTTCTATTTGGAGCATCGTCGAATTGCAGAACAAAAGAAACTCGAAGAACAACCAGCTTCCGTTAATAAAGAATCCTACAATCAGCAAAAAATGGCTTCCAGTGAACTTCGTAAGAAGAAGGCTCGACGCAATAAGCTGGAAAAGGAAATTGAAACTGCCGAAGCTCAAATTGAAGAAACCAAAGAGAAAATGCTGCTACCCGAATATTATTCCTCTGCTCAAAAATATAGCGAGCTGGAACAGCAGGTTGAAACTCTTGAAGAATCCATTATGGAAATGATGGAAGAATGGAATGTTCTGTCCGAGGAACTCGGCGAATAAAATATGCACAACACAAGGAGATCTGCCATGATTATCAAACAATACATTAAAGATTTCGAAAATCTTGGTTTTGGTATGTTCGTTCATTTTGGTATCTACAGCGTATATGGCCGCGGCGAATGGTCTAAGCACACGTTAAATGTTCCTACCGAAGAATACGAAGCTCTTGCCAAAGAATTTGATCCTAAACCCACTTGGGCTAAAGAACTGGTGGCAACTGCCAAGAATGCCGGCTGCAAATACATTACCTTAACCAGCAGACATCACGATGGTTTTTCCTTATATGATACCTGTGGTTTAAATGATTATGATGCTCCTCATGCAAAGTGTGGCCGTGACTTAGTGCGTGAATTTGTAGACGCCTGTAACGCAGAAGGTATTATTCCCTTCTTCTATCACACCTTATTGGATTGGCGTGAACCCACTTATAATACCGACTTTCCTGCTTATTTAAAATATCTACGCTCCAGCGTTGAATTACTCTGCAAAAACTATGGTAAAATTGGTGGTATCTGGTTTGATGGTATGTGGAACAAACCCGAAGAAGATTGGGAAGAAGATGCTATGTATTCCATGATCCGCAGTTATCAGCCCGAGGCTATGATCATTAACAATACCGGTTTAGGTGCCCGTGGTGAATTGGGTCATATCGAACTGGATAGCGTTACATTTGAACGTGGTCGCCCTGCACCCATCAATATGGAAGGCTCTCCTAAATATATTGCCAGTGAAATGTGCCAGGTGTTTAACAGTGTATGGGGGTACGCTAAGGAAGACCTTTCTTATGTTTCTCCCATGACTATTTTAGAAGATCTTTGTACCTGCAGACGTTATGGTTCTAACCTGCTGTTGAATATTGGTCCCTGCGGTGACGGTAGTGTTCGTCCTATCGATAAGGCATATCTCGACCTAATCGGTCAGTGGGTATCCTATTTTGATGAAGCAATCCGCAAGCCTCGTCCCTGCAATATTATGGTTAAGAGTCAGAGCGATGATTTCCTACTGAAAGATGATAACACTTATTATCTTTTCTTCCATGGTTCTAAAATGATGGGTGATGGTAATGTGGTAATCTCTGAAGATGGAAGCGATGATATTGCATTTACCCTTCCTGAATCTGTGAAAAGTATTCGTTGGATGGATGATAATACCGAACTGAACTGGACTCAAACTGCCGGTGAGGTTTGCATTCAGCCGAATCACTTCGCTTATGGTCGCCATTTAGTCATCCGCGTTGCTAAAATCGAAACAAAAGCCTGATTTAAACATACTACGCCATTGACAATTAATATTCGTAAGTCATATTTGATGTATAATGACAAAATAAAAGAGCATCATGGTACATACCACTGCAGTACCATGATGTTCTTTTATTTTAAAATATGACATCAAATTTTACTTACAAATTACTCGGCAGAACTTCTTCTTACCACGTTTTACAATCAAACCTTCGCCGGAAAGCTCAGCAACAGTATAAGTTCTGGCAATATCGGTTACTTTTTCACCATCTACTTCTACACCGCCCTGCTCAACGTTACGACGACCTTCAGAACGAGAACCTGCAAGACCTGCCTTCTGCAGCAGAGTAATTACATCCATGGTTCCTTCTCTAAAATCAGCTTCGGTAATTTCAACGGTAGGCATATTGCTCAGGTCTGCACCACCACCAAACAAAGCCTTAGATGCGGTTCTTGCTTTTTCAGCCTCTTCCTCACCATGAACCAGTTTAGTCAGTTCATATGCCAAAATATCCTTTGCATCGTTCAACTGACTACCTTCCCAGCTATCCATCTTTTCGATTTCTTCCAAGGGCAGGAAGGTCAGCATACGGATGCACTTCAGAACGTCGGAGTCATTTACATTTCTCCAGTACTGATAGAACTCAAAAGGAGTAGTCTTTTTAGGATCCAACCATACAGCACCGCCGGCCGTCTTACCCATCTTCTTACCTTCACTGGTCAACAACAGGTTAATGGTCATAGCGTAAGCATCTTTACCCAATTTACGACGAATCAACTCAGTACCGCCCAGCATGTTAGACCACTGATCATCACCGCCAAACTGCATGTTACAGCCGTATTTCTGATACAGCATGTAGAAGTCATAGCTCTGCATAATCATGTAGTTGAACTCCAGGAAGCTAAGTCCCTTTTCCATACGCTGTTTGTAACACTCAGCAGTCAGCATACGGTTAACGGAAAAATGAGCACCTACTTCGCGCAGCAGCTTAACATAGTTCAACTCCAGCAGCCAATCTGCGTTATTTACCATCATAGCCTTGCCATCGGAGAAATCGATAAAACGGCTCATCTGCTCCTTAAAGCAGTCAATATTATGCTGAATATCTTCTTCAGTCAGCATCTTACGCATATCGGTACGTCCGGAAGGATCGCCGATCATACCGGTACCGCCACCCAGCAGTGCTATAGGCTTATTGCCTGCCATCTGCAGACGCTTCATCAGGCACAGGGCCATGAAGTGACCTACATGCAAACTATCGGCAGTGGGATCAAAACCAATATAAAAGGTTGCCTTTCCTTGGTCGATAAGGTCACAGATCTCCTGTTCATCGGTCATCTGTGCAATCAGGCCTCTGGCCTTAAGTTCTTCTGAAATCTTCATTGTTTCAATTCCTTTCTTAATTCCTATATCAAAATAAAATGTATTATATGATAAAAATTAATTAAACACTGTTTTAAGATATTCCATAAGAGTCAGTAAGGAATCTTCCTTACGTATACACATGGAAAGCAGTTCCTCGGTGGGAGGAACCAGATCCGGCACCATTACCGTCTGCATACCGGCACGGTACGCAGCACGAATTCCATTAGGAGAATCTTCTACGGCCATACACTCCTCAGGAGCAAAGCCTACAGCTTCACAGGCCTTCAAATAGATATCCGGTTCCGGCTTACTATGCTTTACCAGATTTCCTCCAATAATTTCCTGGAAATATCCATTCATATCAGCATTATTTAAATGACTTTCGATAATCGGAACCGCCGTAGAGCTGCAAATCGCAGCCGGGATCTGCTTGTCCTTCAAAAACTGCAGAATCTCTTTTACTCCTTGCTTTAACGGGATACCGTTGGCATCGATCCAGGCCTGATTTCTGACTCTGGCCTCCTTCAAAAAGCCATCTCCGTCAAAATCTTCACCATACTGTTTTTTCAAAACAGCTACGCCATCATTCCAGTTTAAACCTATTACCTTCAACAGAGCGCCGTGTATATCATCCAAATTCTGTTCTTTTCCAATTTGTCCCCATGTCATATGAGAAACCGCTTCGGTGTCAAACAGTACGCCATCCATATCAAAAATAACCGCTTTAATCACAGATTCGTTTACCTACCATAATTTCAATAATTTCTTTATCGGTTTCACGCATACCATCGTGCGCTAATTTACCCACATTCGCAATGGTTGCCTCTACGCCTTTTGTTACAATGCCATCGCCGCCACGGAATTGCTGACCATTTTTATACATATAATAGCCAATAATACCTGCTTCCACTGCTAAGGCGATTTTAGCAGCGCAAGAAGCTTTGGCTCCGTCGCATATCATACCTGAATCAATGGCCATAGCATTCACCAGTGTATGAGCAATCTCTCGATATCGGCCACCATGCAAGAAGCAAATACCCGCTCCTGCTCCGCAGCCGGCACTTACAGCACCACAATACGCCGATAGCCGACCAATACCCGTTTTCATATGAATCGTTAGCAGATCCGAAACAGCTACAGCCCGAATCAGTTCTTCGCGCGAAACACCCATATGCTCTGCATACGCTACTACAGGCATACTTGCAGTTATACCTTGATTTCCGCTTCCTGAAACAATAATTACCGGTAATTCACAGCCGTTCATACGGGCATCCGATCCGGACGCCGCACGCGCCTTTGCTAACGCCTTTACATCATGCTTACCATACATCTGCAATATTGTCTGACCAATATTAGCACCATAATTACCTCGCAGACCCTCAGCGGAAATCGCTGAATTGTACTCGATCTGACGCTCAATCATTTCACGAATATCTTCTATATCGCAGCTTTCTGCAAAATCAACAATGCTTTCAACATTTAAACAGCTGCGATCGGTCACAGGTTTTTCTTCTCCCTTTTGCTCTACCGGGCTGAAGATCGCCTCACCATTTTTTTCGATCAAAGTAATATTAGTATGGAAATCACTGATTCGTACTTTTACATTTTCGTCCCCGTTCCATACAGTGACAATGATATCGAAGATCTTATCAGTATTGGCAGGAAAAACCTGAATCGTATCCTGACGCAAAAACTCTGCAACAGCCTCCTGCTGCTCCTCTGACACCTCAGAAATTACCTGAAGTTCCTTAGATGCATCGCCGGCTACAATACCGGCAGCTGCTGCCGCCTCTATTCCTTTTAAACCTCCGGTATGAGGAACGATTACACTTTTTACATTCTTAATAATGTTACCACTGGCTTCCACCCGAACGCGAGTCGGAATGCTTCCCAATGTTTCTCTCGCTTTAGCTGCTGCGTAGGCTAAGGCAATCGGCTCGGTACATCCCATAGCCGGAATCAATTCTTCCTTCAAAATTGCAACATACTTTGCATATGTATCACAACTGCGTTCCATAATCGAATTCCTTTCTGCTTCCTACAGTATACAATATCTTATATCATACTCTATTTTTTGCGTTTTGGAAAGGGGTTTACGCAAATTATTCGACAGATTCCAAAAGTTATATCATATTTTAGCGCAAATATTTCTTTACGCTCAGCACCTCGTTTCGGTGCTGAGCGCTATAAAATCATTTTTCGAAGGACAAAAGTACATAAACTCCACTTTCTTCCTGATATGCAGAAACTTTGATCCGATCTCCAGCTTCCACCAATATGATCGATTCATCCTGACTTACAGGCATGCGATACAGATTCGTTCCACTTACAATATAAGCATAAGAATTGCCGTCCTGAACCAGGTATTGAATCCGATCCACTCTGATGGTTTTATTAGAAGTCTCTGTCATCTCTTCTGTCTGACTATTTTCGCTTTCGAATCCATTTTCAACCAATTTAGCTCGGTATTTCGCAATGGTTTCTTCCTGTGTTTCTCCGGTAGCAACAATATTGTACCGCTCCACATGGATCAATGCATACTGCTTAACCAAACTACCTTTATCCTTAAGCACCATAATATAGGTAGGCTGACCATCAATATTGATAACTGAAGGGAAAGAGGCAGAATACCCCAAATGCTGCACTTCACCCTCAGCAGATCTCATAACAGAATACTCCTCTGCACCCGGAATCGCATAATAGCGGATCTCGCCGGTTCGAGAGTTCATCAGTACAAAACCGATGTTGGACTCGTCGCTGACTACCGATGTAACGCCGGTAAATACCCAAACATCATCGTCAAACATCTTAAAGCCATAATTATCGGTTACTTTTTTACAGTCTTTATTCGTAAACAGACTGTTCATGTAACCACCGCTGTACATACCATACCAGTCATACTGTTCTGTCAACATATCGCCATCATACACGATATCGATCCAACTTGGTACTTCCGATACATCATAATACTGAGTTTCTCCGGTACTAGCATTACAGGTAACTACGCCTTTTACATCTTTTCCGCCAAACAATAAAATACGATTGGTTAAAACCGGAGCGATATAATACGGCTGTCCATCTTCGCCAATTTCAAAGTAAATATTGCCAAAAATAGCCGTACGATATTCAAAACGAAGATGACGCATCAAATATTTACCAAAATACGAAGACTGGCTATACACAATGGGCTGATCCGCCTGTACATATTCACTGGTATTTTTTACAGGATCTACTTTAATATACCCTGGAATACCCTCCTCTTTATTAGCCAGATATTTAAAGAAATCTGCATAGTTCAAAGGAGTGACTTTCATAGGAGCTCCGGTCAGATTAATCTGAGTATACTGAGGATCAATTTCAAACTGACTCACCAGGTCGCTCAAAGAACCCAAGGCACGAGAGCCAATGATTTGGGCTGTTCCGGTATCCATAAGCGCAATATTATCAATGGATTCACTCACAGGAGTATCCTCAATAAAGTTACGCTCTTCAATACGATTTCCTGCAATATTCGCATATCGTTTTGCATTAAACATAGGAGAGGACAAAAACTGAAGCAAAAACATGATTGCCAACAAAGCAATGGCTGTGATGAAACAAAAACCAGGCAGTGACAATTTCTTCTTAGCAGCCGCTTTAATGTTTTCAATTACCACTTCTCCATCAAAATGTACATCTTTTGCTCCTACTGAGAAGATTAAATCCAAAAAACCAAAACCACCTAAAAATGCAGCCGCCATAAGCCAGGTCTCCGGTGCCATCACATTATACGGAAGCAGCAAAAAATAATCCGCTACAACAAAAATAATTACTGCCAACAAAAATGCCTTAATATGCTGTTTTCCTTTAAAATTAGGAAGAATTCCTTTCATACAATAAACCTCCTATTTACCGCTGTGCGGTATTGTTAACTTTAATTCCTAGACACTTCATTACATAATCATATACTCGCCTGATTTGACAAAACACACTTTGCGGAATACCCATACCCAGCAAAATTCCCAAGGAAATTGCACCGGCCACCTTTAAGGTCTCCACTCCTTTCATAGCCGCCATAGACAAATTATCGATCATCAAATAATAGGCAGTATAATAAATACCTGCTCCCGGAACCAGTGTAAAAATACTGGTAATCAAAAAAATCGTAACCGGAGCCAAGCGTATCACCGAAAGGATCCTTGATAAAATTGTTAACACCAAAGTTGCTACTAAAGATGCCACCATGCTTGAAAATCCTTTTCCGATGACAATCAAATATATCAACCAACCGATGCCACCTGCAATACCACAGTCTAAATAGTATTTGCGCGGAGCGCGAAATAATACCGCGAACGCAATGACGCCAATAGCCGCTGCGATGACTTGAAATAACATGTTCATCAGATTACACCTCCCATAGATGTAAAAAGGAAAATCGCTGTAGCAACGCCCACCGCAATACAGACTGCAGTTAATAATGCATCGATCAAATGAATACTGCCCGATATGTAGTCTCCATTAAAGAATTCACGGATGGATGTGGTCAGAGATACACCCGGTACCAAGGGAATAATAGAACCAATTACAATATGATTAAATTCAACTCCCATACCTGTTGTCGTAACTAAACCGGTAGCTAATGTTACAATAGTGCTGCCAATGATATAGGACAAGAACTTAGACATTTTCTTTGCGCCAGCCACGTCTAAGAAAACCTGTAAAATCAATCCCATCACTAAAGCGACTAAACTATCGAAGAAACTTCCACCAAACAAATAACAAAAGCCGGCAGCACCAAATCCGGATGCCACGATCATCAGCCATTTATTTGGAGCTGCAATACGAGAACTCCTCTCCATTTTAGCTTCTGCTTCTTCTAAAGTATATTTTCGAGCACAGATCTCACGGGAAATCTGATTAATTTCGTCTATTTTTTCCAGATTAACACTACCCAAGGGTACGTGACGAACCACACTGTAATGATCTGGTTGATTTTCATTAATGGTTGCAAATATACCATTTGAAATCACATATACATTATAATTATGAACTTCAAATGCATCTAAAATACGCTGCATAGTGTCCTGAACGCGAAAGATCTCTGCTCCACTTTTTAGCAATGTAACTCCCGCTAAGACCGACAGATTCATAATTCGCTGACTGTTTTCCATCTGCTCAAACTCCTTATAAGGGCTTAAACTATAATATATCTATTATAGAACATAACCTTTGCAGTGTCAAATTATTTAAAAAACGGAATCACCAAAACATTTCAGTGATTCCGTTTCTTTCTTATTCAATATAATAAACTCGATTTTCTTTTCGCTCGGCTGCTTTGGGTGGTTCGCAATCAGGGTAGCCTAAAATACAATGACCAATTCCTTCATATTCTCCTTCCACACCCAACTCTTTCAGCACCTGTTTATATTCTTCTGTTTCAAATTCCTCTTTTGCACGATGGATCCAGCAGCTGCCAACTCCCAGTGCATGAGCCGCCAACATTAAATTACCCATCACCAGACTGCCATCATATACATGAGTCGACCAATTTTTATCTGCCAGAACGATCAACACCACCGGAGCTCCGTAAAATGGATCATTTTCCGCCCCCATCACTGCTGCATTCACTTTCGCTAAACGATTTCGCGCTTCCTGATTCGTGACAGCTACAATAATCGCATCCTGTCCGTTACGTCCGCTGGCAGCGTATAATCCGGCTTCAATAATCTGATCAATTGTCTCTTTGGGTAGCATATCCGGTTTGTACTTTCGATAACTACGTCTATCCTTCATTGCCTTCAAAATTTCATTCATTTTTATATCCTCCTTATACTTTGTCAGAATAGGTACGAGGTCATTTTCCGCCTACGGCGGTTTTTACCTTTGTTTTAATCGTGCCGGCATATGCACTATTACAAAGACCTAATACAGCAGAAATTACAAACAGAGTTTCGATTCCCAGTGCTTGCCAGATCCAACCGCCAAACAAGGCAATAAAAATCGTAATTACATGGTTGATGGATACTCCGGTAGAGATAGTCGCCTTTACTTCATCGTCATTATCCGACAGATCCTGTACATATACATTCGACGCCATAGAAGCTAATGAGATCACAGAATCCATTACGTAATTGACGCAGCAGATGATAAAAGCGATATCTTTCGGGAAAATATGATGGGAAAATCCATAGAAAAAGCACACGATTACGAGGATTAACGTATCAGCCACCATGACCAATTTATAACCTAATTTATCGATAATGCGCCCTACGATAGGTGATGCAAAAAAGCAAGCTATCGCTGAAATGGCGAACAATAAGCTGATCATAGCTGCATTAGCATTATAATACAGTATCAGTACATAGGGACCAAACGTAAAGAAAACCTGTTTGCGTGCCCCGTAGAACATCTCTAGCATATAATACTTATAATACTTTTTATGGAAATAGAAACGGCGTTTTGTATCGTCCGTTTTACTTTTACCAGTAATGCGCAGGGAAAAATAGGCTCCCACTGCTAATAATACGGTAGAAATCGCAAAAAACAAGGTATACGGCTGATTCTTTGTTATCACAGAAAACACAACTACAATAACAAGATATCCAACAAGGGTTCCGATCTGGCTGGATGAATTTTGGACACCCAGTGCCGCACCTCCGTGCCCCGGTTTGGCATATTGTAAGGTCATTGTACTTTTCATACCAATTTGAATATGTTCACCCAAAGAATGAATGCAAATCGCCAAAGTAACTAATACAGGGGTAGGTGGTAGAAGTGCCTGCATACCCATGCCGATCAACATTATGATGGCACCCACTTTAAACAGTGTTTCGGCAGACAACATATAGAATACCGCCAAAATAAAGATTAGCAATACGCCTGGTAATTCACGAAAGAATTCCGTCACACCACGGCCAAATTCTCCCATCTGGACTACTTCTGCTAAAAAGTTATCCAACATTCCTTTATACAAACCATAGGCAAGACCTGTCACCAAAATCGAAAGAAGAAAGATCTTAAACTGAGAGTCTTTTCTAAATACATTCGTTAATTGCGTCATAGAAAATCGCTTCAACATACCATACCTCGCTATAATAAAGTACTTATATTGTACAGCATAATCCCCTGTCATGCCAATGGAATATTGAAACAGCCTTCCTGCATAATACTGTCATATTTTGATCCCCTTTTCGACATAAAAAACCACCCGACACAAGGACGGGTGGTTTGATTAGCAGCTTATGCCACAATATTCAGATGTGAATTACAGCTGAGGACCTGCAGCAACCAGAGCCTTACCAGCTTCGTTACCTTCGTATTTAGCGAAGTTCTTAACGAAACGAGAAGCCAGATCTTTAGCCTTTTCTTCCCACTGTGCAGCATCTTCATAGGTGTTGCGAGGATCCAGGATGTTGGTGTCAACGCCCGGCAGTTCGGTGGGAACTTCAAAGTTGAAGAAAGGAATGTGCTTGGTTTCAGCCTTCTCGATGGAACCATCCAGAATAGCATCGATGATACCACGAGTATCTTTAATGGAGATACGCTTGCCGGTACCATTCCAACCGGTATTTACCAAGTAAGCCTTGGAACCATTAGCTTCCATCTTCTTAACCAGCTCTTCTGCATACTTGGTGGGATGCAGCTCCAGGAATGCCTGACCGAAGCAAGAGGAGAAGGTAGGAGTAGGCTCGGTGATACCACGCTCGGTACCAGCCAGCTTAGCGGTGAAACCAGACAGGAAGTAATACTTGGTCTGCTCAGGAGTCAGAATAGATACAGGAGGCAGAACGCCGAATGCATCAGCAGACAAGAAAATTACGTTCTTTGCAGCGGGAGCTACAGATTTAGGACGAACGATGTTATTGATGTGGTCGATCGGATAAGATACACGAGTATTCTCGGTAACGCTCTTATCGTTGAAATCGATCTTGCCGTTCTCATCAACAGTTACGTTCTCCAGCAGAGCATTACGCTTGATAGCATTGAAGATATCGGGTTCGGACTCTTTGTCCAGATTGATAACTTTAGCGTAGCAACCACCTTCGAAGTTGAATACGCCTTCGTCATCCCAACCATGCTCGTCATCACCGATCAGCAGACGCTTAGGATCGGTAGACAGAGTGGTCTTACCGGTACCGGACAGACCGAAGAAGATAGCAGTGTTTTCACCGTTCATATCGGTGTTTGCGGAGCAGTGCATGGAAGCAATACCCTGCAGAGGCAGGTAGTAGTTCATCATGGAGAACATACCCTTCTTCATTTCGCCGCCATACCAAGTGTTTAGGATAACCTGCTCTTTAGAGGTGATATTGAATGCAGAAGCAGTCTCAGAGTTCATACCCAACTCTTTGTAGTTCTCTACAGCAGCCTTAGAAGCATTGTATACTACGAAATCAGGCTCGAAAGTAGCCAACTCTTCTTCACTGGGAATGATGAACATGTTCTTAACAAAGTGAGCCTGCCAAGCAACTTCTACGATGAAACGGATAGACATTCTGGTGTCTTTGTTAGCGCCACAGAAAGCATCAACAACGAACAGTCTCTTGTTGGACAGCTGTTCCAAAGCCAGCTTCTTGATTACGTCCCAAGTCTCAACGCTCATGGGATGGTTGTCATTCTTGTATTCGTCGGAAGTCCACCAAACGGTGTCTTTGGAGTTCTCGTCCATAACGATATATTTATCCTTAGGAGAACGTCCAGTGTAGATACCGGTCATTACATTAACAGTATCCAGTTCAGTAACCTGGCCCTTTTCAAAGCCTTCCAGACCGGGCTTGGTCTCTTCTTCGAACAGTACTTCAAAAGAAGGATTGTGTACGATTTCGGTAGTACCGAAAATACCATACTTAGTCAGATCGATATTTGCCATCTGAGAAAAACCTCTTTCCTTAAAATTTTGTTTTTTATTGATTAACACTGGTTTCCCATGTTAATTTTTTAGCATAACTGTATTATACAGTATAACTGCAGCTTTCGTCAATATCTTATCGAAAAGATTTCGACTATAATTTAGGAGATTTTCATCTGCAGCCCAATATTTATTGTTTCTTCTGCCGATGAAAAACAATATCTTGAATCGCCGTCTCTCTTACTTCTTGAATACAAAGCTCGATTGCCTCTGTTTGACATAAATATTCTGCCAAATTTTTACTGGTTTCAATCGACTCCGGTAAATAAACTCCGCAATGAGGGCGATAGGTATCGGCATGATAGTCACCGCCGCAGGTCAATATAATCCCAGCCTTGTGGGCCACCTCTGTTACGCGTGACAGGAAGGTTCCTTCATATAAAGGATGACAACTTGCCTCTACTCCATCTAAATATCGAACATCCAACAAACCATCATGACCACGGAACGGATGTGCTTGTACCAATGCACCACCGACTTCCTTCACCAAGCGATACAGTTTTTCCTGAGAATATTCATATAAATCCGGATGTTTTCTCACAAACGCTTCATCCACTCCATATACAAGCAGATGGGCAAGATCATGCTTTTCCATCGTAACTTCAATACCGAAAAATACTTTGCAGCCAATTTCCTCCGCACATTTTTCAGCATATCGATACTCTTCTAAATAACGCTCGGCAAACGCTGCACAATCACCATTCGTAACATATGCCTTTTGATAATGATTGGACAATACAATTCCATCCAGACCAGCCTCTTTCGCAGCCCGCAGCACTTCCGGCGCCGAAATTTGACAGCAGCGGCTGATTCCGGAAGAATGGCCATGTAAATCGATCAGCATTCTATTTTCTCCCATTCATTCCATCACATAGTAAAGCAGGCGGTCTTGAAGGCCGCCTGCCATAACTTTCATTATAACTTATCCAAAAATAGGCTTCAAAGCTTCTGCTAAAGCGGCTTTCTGAGCCTCTGCCTCAGCCAGATCTTTACCCAAAGTTGTAAAGTAAGTCTTGATCTTGGGCTCGGT
>JAZQWC010000008.1:0-100051 GCA_045632125.1 Bianqueaceae bacterium | reverse complement strand
AAAATCTGTGCGCGAAACAGAATGACGTTCATAACAATAAAGAACGCAACCAGAATGATCATGGTTAGTTCTGGTTTTTTCGGCGCTAAAGTTGCCAACAACATCATGGGAAAACCAAACACAATGGCAGGGAAATTCTGGACGTGGCTGTTCCATTTCCTCCCAAAAAAGGGGCATCAAACATCATATTCCCGGTTAGTAATTTGTATATGCCTTCCAGCACAAGAATAATACAGCCGCCAATTACCGCCGTAGGAATCAAGGAAACTCGCAAAAAAGGCACAGCTTTTTTGATCATATTGCCCGCCAACAAACTTAGCAACAGAATCGCTATAATGTTCAGCGAACTCCAAACACTATAATCCCAGAAATTTTCCATCTGGATTCCCCTCCTTGACGTTCACATAGCGATGAAATAAATTGACATATTTCAAAGCATTGAAACGTTTACCACCTTTTACCTGATACACCATATCGCCAAAATAAATATTCAGCTTATTGCGTCCCAGCACCGCTACCGACGACACCTCCTCAAACGGCAGCACTAACTCAATATGCTCCCCTGCGTCGATCACCACACGATCTCCATATAATTTGAACGTCGCCGTCTCCCGCAACAGCTTCTTCTCTTTGTATAGAATCACTTCTAACAACGCTGCCACATCCTCAAATATCGGAACCTGCACATGCTGCATTGGATCCATTTGATTCACCACATCGTATTGATACTCATACCAGTCTGCCACAAACCTAAACGGAAATTCTTTGTCTACGCCCTTCAACTCGCGTGTCGGCAAATATTCCACTTTATTATGACATTTAGTACATTCAATCACGTTGCCCTGACTTTCATGAGCGGCAAAGCCGCAAACAGGACAAATATAAATTGCTCTCTCCAAATATTCCGCCAAATGTTTTCCTCTAAAAGGACCGCCCACGCAAGACTCATTCACATCCAAACCGCTGCGAATGATTTCAAACAGTTCATCATCCGACAGATTCTTATAGACGTCCGTTTCCACCACCTGAATTACCTTGGCGTGCATCTTTCCTTTACGAACCTGATCACACCAGCGTGGTTGTACACCATAGCCATTTTCTATTCGAAAGATCGCAAGCGGTAGCCCTAATTTGCGCACTAATTTCGCAATGGTTGGTTTGATGTACGCTGTTTTACCACTGTAGGTTCGGTTTCCCTCCGGCGCGAGCGCAATGGTGCCGCCCTCTTTCGCCACTTGAATACAATTCATGATGGCTCTCATGTCCAACGTCTGTTTTTTAATAGGAATCGGGTTTACTGCCCATGTCAGCAATCTGGATATAAAACCATTGGAAAAAATGTCTTCTGTTGCAATATAATATACCGGTCTTTTAAAGGCCATTGCTACAAAAAACTGATCAAATACGGTTTGGTGATTCATGACTACCAAATATTGACGGTCATCCTGTTCGCGGAATTTCTGCACCTCTACACCGCTTTTCCACCGGATAAACGCGCCCAAAAAAGGCCGTGCCAAAGCAGTAATCACAGCATGTCGTCTCTTAAGCCATTTCCTTTTTTTATTTTTCCCTTTTCCGTTTCTCATGTATTTGATCTCCTATTTTTCGCAACGTCATTTTCACGCTTGGCGTGCACCATGACGTACATCAAAAAATGACAAGTCCATCATAGGCTACCACGGTTTTTACTGGAAAATCTAACCGCTGTACACCTTCCTCCATTTGATCATGTCCGGTTCGATGATTAATATGAGTTAAATATAAAATACTATTTTGGTCGATCGTTCCTTGCTCAAAAAGCGTGCACGCCAAATCGTATACGCCCTGCAGATTCATATGAGTACTTTCCGGTGCGCTTGGTCTTGTTCCACCTGTCGCCTCACTAATATATATGTTGACGTGCACATTTTTTAGCGCTTCGATCGTTTCCTGAAAATATGGACCGCTGTCCAATCCATAAAATAATGTACGCCCATCCGGAAATTCCAGTAAATACATAGCTGAAGTTTCCTTCATGTTACCTTTATGATTTCCTTTAAAAGGAGTCACAAAAATGCCATCCACTTCTATACGCTGACCATACGAAAGTTTATGAAACTGAACAATGTTGTTTGCTTCCCAGTTAGGAACCATACCCTTCAAAATCCAATCATTACTGCGCCATTTATCTATAATATTGTACGCATCTTCGGTCAAATAATAGTGAATTGGTCCTTTTCGATATTCGTTTCCCCAAAAAGCTTCCATCAACATGTGCTGATTTAAATGATCCTCATGGGTATGAGTAATCAGAACATGATTAATGTCCGTCAACTCTCCATATTCCATACTTTGCGTAACAGCATCTGCGCCCAGATCAATTATGATAGAATCGCTCACGCGAAAACTGGATCGCTTTCGCTGGTATTTTCCTTTTTCTCTGCGTGCTTGTAGACAGTTTTCACATCTGCAAAAGGGGGACGGAATTCCTTCCGCTGCGCTGGTTCCCCAGAATTGTCCAATTAACATATATAAAAATTCCTTAGTTTTTTGAGATTGTTATAAAATAAACACTACCTATATTATTGTCCAATCGAAAACCTGTGTCAAGGGAAATATTGCGACATTTTTTTTAATGTGTTATACTGTAAAAAGTTTGTATAATCTTTATGTTACCGGGACGGACCTCCTTTTCCGCTCCCATGTACACAATCTTTTATATAGGAGCATACCATGACTTCACATAAAATTCGATTTATTTCTTCCTGCGGGCTGATGCTGGCCGCAATCATTTGGGGCTTCGCCTTTGTAGTAGTTAAAAATTCATTAGACTTAATACCGCCTATTTATATGTTGGCCTTTCGTTTTACCATTGCAGCCTTAGGACTGACACTGATTATGCTTCCAAAGCTTCGCAAACTGACACGTCAAGATTGGATCAGCGGAGCGGTATTAGGTACGTTTCTTTTTACGGCTCATGCCATACAGACCATTGGCTGTCAGTATACGACTGCTGGAAAAAATGCTTTTTTAACAACGATCTATGTGATTATCGTTCCCTTTTTGCACTGGGTCATTAATCGCAAACGCCCCAGTGCTTATGCCATTGCTGCAGCGTGCATCGCCGTCGTAGGTATTGGACTTCTATCACTGCAGGGCGGTGATACTGGGGTGAATATTGGCGACCTTTTAACGATCGGCTGCGGTTTTATATACGCTGTCCATATTGTATACATAGACAAATACACCGAAACACAGGATCCTATGATATTAACGGTGATGCAAATGGTTTTTGCCGCTGTCTTCTCCTGGATCTTTGCTCCTATCTATGATGGAGGCTTCCCCGCTGCCGCTTTTCAGCCTCAAATCGTGACGGGCATGCTGTATCTTGGCATTTTCAGTACTATGTTGGGCTTTTTGTTGCAAAATGTGGGACAAAAATACACCGCCCCAAGTACAGCATCACTTTTGCTATCTTTTGAGTCGGTGTTTGGTGTATTGTTTTCTGTCATTTTTCTGCAGGAACAGTTAACAATGCGTATGCTTCTGGGTTGTTTGTTAATGTTTTTTGCTGTAGTATTGGTCGAAACCAAATTCTCTTTTATAACCAATCCTTTAAAGCGCTTATTCAAACAAAAATCTGAACTCCATTAAATTTGATTTCTTCATTCTATGACACTCATGGTTTTTGAGCATAAATAGCGTCGAACAATTCACTGCATCGCAGTGTAAGTTCATGAGGCACAACTTCACTTTCTATTTTTCCTTTTCGAATACATTCAACGGCTTCCTCGATTTCATAGGTAAAGCCGTTTTTTGTTTGCTCATCAATGAATTCTTCCTTTTGATTATGGGCCACGTCAAATAAATACGCTCGATCCCCATGATGAGGATACGGTACAACAATGCGCCCCTTGCTTCCAGCAATTTCAATACGTTCATCTGCCATTGCAGTACAACCAGAATACAAGCTGGCTAGGCGTTCATTATTATCACCATAGCTAAGGTTCACATGATTCCAAAGATCAATACCTGATTGGTCCCATCCGGCAACTACAGAAAGGCGTGCACGTTCTTGTCCCCAAAAATAATCTGTTAATTCATAAGAGTATACAGTTAAATCAAAGGCTGCTCCTCCACCCAAAGCCGGATCAAAATTGCGACTGTTTTTTATTGGATCAAACGCATAACTGATCACACAGTTAATATATTTCGTTTCACCAATCTTCCCTTCATCCATCCACTGTTTGGCTTTTTGAATTGCCGGAAGAAATCGACTCCACATGGCTTCCATTACAAATATGCCTTTTCTTTTTGATTCGCTGAACACTGATTCCGCCTCTTTGTAATTCATAAACATGGCCTTTTCACAAAGTACCGGAATATTGTACGCCAAACAAAGCTTAGTGAGTTCGTAATGAAAATTCGGTGTTGTTGCAATATAAACACAATCAATATGATTCTCCTGTAACATGGTTTCGTAGGAGTCATAATACTTTGTAATTTCAAATTGGCGTGCAAAATTTTCAGCTCGTTCCATCGATTTGCTAGCGACCGCCACTACGTCGCAGCCATTTACGCGACGTACAGCGTCTACAAATTTACCGGCAATGTTACCGGCACCCATGATGGCAAAATTGAAACTCATACTATTAGTCTCCTTTTATGTACGTCAGCCGATCAGCATTTGAAATCCTAACAACAATCCTAAACCGACCACGTTAAAAATGATGAAAAGCTTCATATATCGTCCTGTTCCGCCTATGGCGGCATTGGTATCTGCCGAATATAATTTGAGCGAAATCAAACTTGCTAACGACGCAATGGGTGTGCCCAAACCGCCAATATTGACACCAGCTAAAAGCTCTCGACCATTTTCTGTAAATTCAGAAAGTAATACGGCCGCAGGTACATTGCTAATCACTTGACTTGCCAGTGCGGATGTAAGCAGGGCATTTTGTTCCATGATGCCCGCCAAAAAGCTTTTCACTGCCGAAATTTCACCCATATTGCCAGCAAAAATAAAGAAACAGATGAATGTCAAAAGCAGGGCATAATCCACTTTCAACAGTAATTTTCGATCCAAAATCAGTAATGCAATCGCTACCATTGCCGTTACCATCCAATAGGGTGCAATTCGAAGCACCGCCAGTAAACAAAGCACAAACAGAATGGCGTATACGCCAAGTCGGCCTTTATTTTGAATGCACGCTTTACCGTTGAAACTCACTCGAATCTCTCGGCTGGTTACCATGAAACCACATAACCAAATCGCTATAAAACTGACAATAGCCAGAGGAAGCACCGTTCCAAAAAACCCGCTGCCCGTCATATTATAGTTGGCGTACAAAAACAAATTCTGTGGATTTCCAAATGGCGTGGCCATGCTGCCAAGATTGGCTGCTACTGTTTGCAGCACTACAATAAGAGCCGCTTCCTTCTCGCCGCCCACCATTTTAAGCACCAGCATAGTGAAGGGAACAAAGGTAATCAAAGCCACATCATTGGTGATCAGCATAGATGTAAAAAAGGGTAACGCTACCAATACCCAGCCGATGGTGCGCAGTTTTTTTTCGCCGGTCAACATTTTCTGTGCCATCGCTTCAAATACGCGACAACTTTGAAAACCGGCTACTACCGCCATTAAACTGAATAGCAAGCACAACACCCTTACATCAATGTACTCCATGTACGCCATAGATGGCGGAACAAAAAACATGGATACCACCGCCGCAATGGCCGCAATCACCAGCACCTTTTCTTTTTTTATAATTTCTTGCAATTTATTTTTGATATAACTCATTTGTATCAGCCGTTTCCGCCCCGGCGGGACGGACCTTTCACAATAAAAAATGCAGTACAGTTGTGCACGCCACATTTGTACTGCATTTATTATAGCATTGCCGTTTCGGTCAGGCAACACAATATTCATTGAACTTTTACTTGCGGATGAACAAAACGCCCAGCGTCTCTTCGCCGCAATGATTGGTAATCGTACCGCCGGCAGTAGTCTCCAATACCTCGTCAAACTGTTGAAGTTCTGCCACTTTCGCCTTCACCAGTTCAATAGTCTCAGGGCGACATTTAGTATGGGTAATAAAAATACGGTTGCCACGGATGTCGCTACGACCAGCTAACTGCCCTTCCACATATTTTTCCACGCACTTATCGTAGGTACCGCGATACTTTTTGGCCACATCCATCTTACCATCCTGCACCATAATCACGGGACGCAGTTTCAGCACATTGGCGCCCAGCGCCACCAACGACGAACAACGGCCGCCTTTAGCCAAAAAGTCAAGCCGGTTCAGAATAAAGCTGGCTTCGACCTTGGGAATCAGTTCCTGAATCTCACGGCAAATATTCTCCGCATCCATGCCGGCCATCGCCCGATCGCAGGCCTCCAGCACCAGAAGTCCTGTACCCGTTGACAGGTTGCGTGAGTCGATTACATGTACGCCGTCGTATTCTTCCGCCGCCAGGCGGGCATTTTGATGGGATACCGACAGTTCACTGCTAAGATTAAAGTGGACCACTTCATCGTATTTTTGACGCATAGCACCGAAGAAGTCGATGTAATCCTGAATACTGGGAGCCGAGGTTTTCGGCAACTGCCCGGTTTTAGCCACATATGCATAAATATCATCGGGCTGCATGTCCACGCCATCGCGATAGGACTGATCGCCCATATTCACATAAAGCGGAACAGTCTGCACGCCATATTGCTGCTTCAGCTCCGGCGACAGATCAATGGTAGAATCACCTGTAATTATAATTGACATTTCATTTCCTCCCCTTGCCTTTCAGATGCTGATCTTTTAGGCAAAAATGCTTTGTCAGTTTTAGCTCAATTATTGTAATATTACACTTTGATTTGTGTTTTTGCAAGTCATTATTTCAAAAGTCACCGTAAAATTTCGTGACCCTTGAAATTATATTTGAGACTCTGTCGGATTTAAACTATCTTTTAGGACGTCCATAAACTCGTCGCCTGTAATGGTTTCATATTGGTACAAATACTGTGCCAGTGAATTGAGTTCTTTCATATGAGTCCGCAGTAAATTTTCCGCTTTCGCATACTGCTCCTTCACCACAGCAATCACCTTTCGATCCACTTCTGCGGCAATCTCAGGTGAGCAGGCCAGTGACGCATCTCCGCCCAAATACTGGTTGCTCATAGTCTCCAAAGCTACCATGCCAAATTCATCAGTCATACCAAATCGTGTCACCATCGCGCGCGCCAATTTAGTAGCCATTTCAATGTCATTAGCCGCTCCGGTGGTCACATTATGAAACATCAACGCTTCTGCTACGCGTCCGCCGGTGTACGTCGCAATCTTGTTTTCGATTTCTTCTTTAGACATCAGGTTATGATCATCCTGCTCCACCTGCATTGTATAGCCTAACGCCCCCGATGTACGCGGAATGATGGTGATTTTGGTTACCGGTGCCGAATGACTTTGAAGAGCTGCCACCAAAGCATGACCAATTTCATGATAAGCGACTACCATTTTTTCGTGATCCGACAAAATCGCATTCTTCTTCTGATATCCGGCAATCACGACTTCTACGCTTTCTTCCAAGTCCGACTGCGTCACAAATTTACGTCCGGCTCGCACTGCCCGCAGCGCTGCTTCATTGACCATGTTGGCCAGTTCCGCACCCGAAGCACCTGCTGCCATTTTAGCGATAGCTCCGAAGTCCACTCTGTCAGCTACCTTCACCTTTTTGGCGTGCACTTTTAAAATCGCCTCGCGACCTGCCAAATCTGGCAGCTCAACCGGAATACGACGGTCAAAGCGCCCAGGGCGCAAAAGAGCCGGGTCAAGCGAGTCAGGTCGGTTGGTCGCCGCTAGAATAATGACACCTTTGCTGGCGTTGAAACCATCCATCTCCGTCAGAAGCTGATTCAATGTTTGTTCGCGTTCATCGTTACCGCCGATATTGGCTGCTGTATCACGTTTTTTACCAATGGTATCGATCTCATCGATAAAAACAATACACGGAGCTTTTTCATTAGCCTGTTTGAATAGGTCACGCACTTTCGCTGCACCCATGCCCACGAACATCTCTACAAATTCCGAGCCGGAAATGGAAAAGAAAGGCACGTTTGCTTCTCCGGCAACAGCCTTAGCCAACAACGTTTTACCCGTTCCGGGAGGACCTACCAGTAGCGCTCCTTTCGGAATCTGGGCACCAATTTCTGCATATCTTCCCGGATTATGCAAATAATCGACAATCTCGGTAAGCAGTTCCTTAGCTTCATCTTCTCCCGCCACATCTTTAAAACGTATACCATCGGTAGACTGAACGTATACTTTGGCGTTGCTTTTTCCAAACGACATAAAGTCACCGCCGCCGCCCATACCACCGGGTCCCATTTTTTTCATGACAAAGCGCATCAGCAACTGACCGATCACAACAAACATGACCATGGGCAGTATCCAGGTCAACAAAAAGCTGAGAATCGGGGACATTTCTTCCACAATAGGTGCACCATATGTTGTGATACCTGCTTGTTCCAGTCGATCCACCAAAAACGGATCTTCCATACGTCCTGTAGTATAATAGCCCACCGGATCCTTATTGTCAGAGAATACGATCTCTGTATCCGTTACCTGTACTTCTCCCAGTTCACCTTCCTTCGCCATCTTTAAAAATTCACCATAATCCACTTCTTTGAATTCGGGCGATAGCAAATTAGGAAATACAAGTGTATTCAGCAGCATCATAACTGCCATTACGATGACCAAATAATAAATAAATGGTTTCTTAGGATTTTTAATTTCCTGCATTTTTCTACGTTTCCTCCTTTTGAAATTTTCCTTGACGTACATCAAATATATCCATGATTACGCCATCTATTAAGAAAATTCCCTTCCATTCTTATCCTATACTCTGAATGTGAAATCCTAACGTAGAAACTTTGAACAATTTGTAAAAGTCTTGCAATTTTCTTTATAATTTTTGTAGCAGCTCCGAAAGTTCTTTTACTGTATCCACAACATACGTTGCACCGGCTTTTTCTAGTTCATCCTCTTCTGCATAGCCAAAACGTACACCTACACTTTCCATTCTGCACGCTTTTGCCCCATCAATATCATGATGACGGTCACCCACCATAATTGCTTTTTCCCTAATATCGTCAACAGGATTAGCATGTACGGCAGCTGCATCGTTTTCTGCTTTTACTGCTGCCTGACGCAGTACCTCTTCAATCACTTCGGCCTTGTTCGTGCGGCGTCCATCTAATTCACTTCCCACAATAATATCGAAATATTTGTATATACCATATTTTTCAATAATTTTTTTGGCGTACACTTCCGGCTTTGATGTGGCAAGACAAATTACTTTTCCTTGCTCTCTCAATTTCTCCAGCATTTCATGCACGCCATCAAACACACTGTTTTCAAATAAACCAATGGTAGAAAAGCGTTCACGATATTTTGCCACAGCCCGTTCTGCCTCTTTTTCATCAAAACCATAATATTCTCTAAAAGACTGCAGCAAAGGCGGTCCAATAAAACAGGTCAAGGCTTCTAAATCAGGTTCAATAATTCCAAAATCCGCCAATGCATATTGTACGCATTTTGTAATTCCCTCCTTCGGATCCGTCAAAGTTCCATCTAAATCAAATAAAACGTACACCTTTCCCAGTTCTCGTCTGCACAAATCTTTTTCCATCGCTATCATATACTCCTTTACTTGTAAATTTCCACCATATCCGCCAAATCCCTTCGAGGCTACCACACGATGACAGGGTACCACGATTGGAACTGGCGTGCACGCCATTGCTCTTCCCACAGCCCTCGCCGCCTTCGTTCTGCCAATCATGGCGGCCACCTCTCCATAACTTCTGGTTTGTCCGTAGGGAATACGCATCACAGCTTGCCACACCTCTCGTTGAAATGCAGTTCCCAGTGATGCGTCAATTGGTACGTCCAACTTCCGGCGTACGCCGGAAAAATATTCAATAATCTGCCGTTCTACTTCCTCCACAATCGGGATTTTTTCATCGCAGCAAGGCAATTCGTCCATTTGATCAATGGCATGTAGCGCTGTTTCTGTACAAATAATAGCTAGACGCCCGATTGGAGTATTACAAAAAGTACCGTAATACATTATCATATCCTCTTCATGCACGTCATTCCATTTTATGTATTAACTTGACGTGCATACAATAAATTGATAATATGTAACTATAGTGAGATAGGGACGGACCTCTTGGATTCAATTTCTTTTCTCACTGCATATAAGACAAGAAAAAAGCTCTCGCCTTTTTTCCGGCAAGAGCTTTCAGTTGAATTAGTCTTCGAAGTTAAACAGTTCAGCGTTGCGCTTCTGGAACTCGTCGTAAACAGCGTCCAGTTCCTCTTCGCTTTCAATACCCATGTAGGTTTCAGACTCGCCATCCTCATCGGGAACGATGCGGTACAGCTGTACCATCTGGCTCTCTTCTTCATCTTCTACCAAGGGAATAATAGCAAGATATTCCTGACCATTATAAGGAACAACATCTAATAATTCGAATTCAACCTCATTACCCTGCTCATCGGTCAGCGCAATGATGCTCATCTCTTCTCTTTCCTGATCGCTCATTTGATTTCTCCTTTTCAATCCTGTCAATATGCTTCATTTGAAGCCATGTATAGTATATCATACTTTATTTTTGAAAGAAAGGTTTATTTTTATGCTTTCTCATCTTTTTGATGCCCCTCATGACGTACACACTGTTTGGGATACTCTAGCTCACACAGACCTTCCCATTGTTATGTATGGCACCGGCGATGGTGCCGATAAAATCATCAACGTCATGGAAACATTGGACATTCCCCTGACTGCCATTTTTGTCAGTGATGACTTTTATCGCAGTCAGATGTTTCGCGGTCGACAAGTCACAACTCTATCTGCACTTGAAGAACAATATTCAGATTTTATTATAGTCGTAGCTTTTGGTTCACACCTACCGGAAATACTGGAACGTGTACGTCAAATGGATCAACGTCATCCCCTTTACATTCCAGATGTTCCTGTTTACGGTAATCAATTGTTTGACCTTTCTTTTGTACGCCAACATGCCGATGAATTAAAAAAGACGTACACACTTCTTGCCGATGATACCTCCCGTCAGGTTTTTCGTTCTGTCATTGAATATAAGCTTACCGGCAAACTTGATCCTTTATTGCAGGCTACTTCCTCAAAAGATGAGGTATTTGATCGATTGATCCCTATGGGATCCACTGAACGCTATTTGGATCTTGGGGCCTATCGAGGTGACACTGTCGCTGAATTTCTTTCCGCCAGCGGCGGAAAATATACTTCCATCACTGCCTTAGAGCCTGATCCGCGCACGTACAAAAAACTCGCAGCGTATACGTCATCGTTAGAAAATACGACGGCTCTACCCTATGGCGTATCGGATCAAAACGAAATAGCGTATATGAAAATCGGTCGTGGACGCGGCACAAACCGAGGCGGTGATACACCAATTCAAATGGTAGCCATCGATGAATTGCATACACCCTTTTCTTATATAAAAATGGATGTTGAAGGTTCAGAAGCGGCAGCCCTTCGAGGCAGCGTATATACGCTACAAACATATAAACCTAAATTAAACATTGCCTGTTATCATCGCAGTGAAGATTTATATCAGCTCCCCTTGCTGATTCATGAACTGCAGCCTGATTACAAAATTTACATGCGCAGGCATCCCTGTCTTCCCTGTTGGGATCTAAATTTATATTGCAAATAAATAAATCCGATTGGAACTTGCTCTTTTAAAAGGTCTCGTTCCAATCGGATTTTATTGTTATCTTTCTTTTCCGTACTGCTGAAGCATTTCTTGCTTCAAATCATATAAACGCTGAGACAGATCCACCGGAATCGTTTGAGCGTTCACCAAACGACGGCTCTCAGGCCATAGCTTTTCGACCTCAGTTTTACAGTAATCACGAATTTGATTTACATTCGGGCTGTTATAAACGCATTTTCCATCGATGAAAATCGGAACCAGCATTTCTCGAAGCGTATATGTGCCCGGTTTAAACGTCATTCGTTTCCACGTATTGTTTGGATCAAAAATAGTCAACTCTTCATTTTCATTATAAACTTCATCTTCCAAGGCAATCAAATCCGCTTTCATCATACCGGTAGCCTTATCGTAAATACGAAGCACCTTTTTATATCCGGGATTCGTTACTTTAGCAGGATTATCAGAAAGTTTAATTTTTGCCTTTAACTTTCCACCTTCGGTTTCCTCTGCCGCCAATTTATATACGCCGCCAAAGGAAGGATTATCCTGGGCAGTAATCAACTTGGTTCCTACACCCCACAAGCTGATTTTCGAACCTTGAAGCTTCAAATCACGAATCAAAAATTCATCCAAATCGCTGGACGCCGAAATAATAGCATCTTCAAATCCTGCTTCATCCAGCATCTTTTTGGCTTCTTTAGATAAATATGCCAAGTCGCCGCTATCCAAACGAATTCCATACATTTTGGACTGCACGCCTGTCTCTTTCATCTCCTGGAAAACTTTAATTGCATTCGGTACACCTGATCCCAATGTGTCATAAGTATCCACCAACAAAATGCACATATCCGGAAACAATTTAGCGTATGCACGAAATGCCTCAATTTCACTATCAAAACTCATAACCCAGCTGTGAGCATGAGTTCCTCGCGGAGATACGCCAAATTTCTGCGCGCATAAAACATTTGAGGTTCCAATGCAGCCACCAATTACAGCGGCACGGGCACCCAACGTTCCGGCATCCGGTCCCTGCGCTCTGCGAAGACCAAACTCCATAACCGGATCCCCTTTCGCAGCCCAATTAACTCGCACTGCTTTCGTCGCAATCAAACTCTGGTGATTGATCAAACATAACATGGTCGTTTCAATCAACTGAGCCTCAATCAAAGGAGCTTTCACACGCACCAACGGCTCCCCGGGAAACACCACGCTTCCCTCCGGAATGGCGTAGATCTCTCCGGTAAAGCGGAAGCCCCGCAAGTACTTCAAAAAGTCTTCATCAAAAATCCCGGTGCTCTCCAAATACGCAATATCCTCATAGCTAAAATGCAGATTTTTAATATATTCGATCAATTGATCCAAGCCAGCTGTTACAGAAAATGCCGCATGGAAAGGATTCTCGCGGAAAAACAAATCAAACACAGAAACCTTATCTGTTTTTCCATATTTGTAATAGCCCTGCATCATTGTCAACTGATATAAATCTGTCAACATCGTCAAATTATGATCTGTATACATCTTCTATACTCCTTTTGTATGTAAATTGACGTCCACTTTTTCCTACTTGCAAAATACTACCTGCCCGCTCCCATACACGCACAGCATAGGCTGTAGTAGTTGCCGACATTCGAATCGCAGACGCTAAATTCTTTCGTGTAAATACCTCTGGAAGTTCCGGCAGCAAAGCTGCAAAGTCCGACGACGTTTGAAGCTTTACCATCGATTCGATTGCAATGGGATATCGCTCCATTCGGTGAGATCCACGCTTTTTGTCTTTATTCCAACCATCCAGCAACCGATATTCTTCCATATCCATCATTAATGCTACAAAACTTAAATTCGGATGATTTTGAAATGCTGGCAACCGATATATTTCCGGCAAAATATCCGTAGGCCGTCCTATCTTCGGTGAACGTCTTTTTGATACAATCTCTCCCGTTTCCGGATCTACCCAATGCAAATACTTGTGCCTTACAATTGGGTGCACTACTGTCACTGAATACTCCTTTAAAAAAGCCTCCAGTTTATTGCGCAGTTTGTCAAACCCTTTTGTTTGAATCTCAATAATTTGCCCTGTATCCTTTCGAAAGATATCCGCCACATATGACCCAATTTTAATTTCATGACAACTTTCATCCGGTTCCAAATAATACTTTAGAGTACTGTGTATTAGCCGCTCACTTTGTGTTCCGATTCCTTGACGTAGACGTATTCTGGCACGATCTAGCGCCAGTACCAGTTGTTCCTGCTCCGTCATCCAAGTTCTCCTCTCATATCGTTTTCAGCTTTACTAAACTCAAGATCTGTCCCTTCAACACAGATTGCTCATAAATGACAGTATATCTGCTGTCTTGTCACCTGTCAACCTCATTTTTTTAGAACTCGCGTCAAAATATACTGTCCAAATTCATATACTAGAATAATTCAAATGCAAGGATGAAACTATGCTTCAAATCGATACTGACCTTACTATGGCTTTGACTTTAAATGATTCCGAATTATCCAAGTCACAATCTTTAAAAGTTGGCTACGATTTCATTACTCACCTCTGGGAAATTATTGTACGCTATCACGGCGACTTAATAAAAATAGCTGATACAATTAACGCACCTACTCCGGAAATATTAACTGAACAATATGCGATCATGCAGCTGACCGCTGCACAAATTGACTCCTTACTTCAATTTTCTGAAATTGAATATATGGAAAAACCTAAAGGATTATTACTCAACGCTAATGCTCCACTCTATGATGCCTGTATTGAACCTGTACGCAGTCTACCGGAAATTAATCTTACCGGTCAAGGTGTTTTAATTGCGATTCTTGACTCTGGCATCGATTATCGGCATCCAGATTTCATTTCAGAAACCGGCGAGAGCCGCATTATCGCTCTATGGGATCAAACAGGAGGTTCCACGCCACCACCCATTGGCTTCCAATTTGGCAGTTTATATACACAATCAATGATAACTGCAGCACTAACTGATTCTTCGTTAGTACCGTCAAAAGATCTAATCGGTCATGGCACCCACGTGGCTGGTATTGCTGCCGGAAATGGACGTGCATCAAATGGCGAGCATATTGGCGTAGCTCCTGAGGGCGAATTGGTTATTGTAAAATTAGCAGATAGTGATGGATATGGTTTTTCTAAGACAACTTCATTGATGCGAGGCATCCAATTTGCCATCCAAACTGCCATATCACTCAATCGTCCATTGGTCATCAATATGAGCTTGGGAACTAATGATGGCGGACATGATGGCTTTTCTCTTTTTGAAACGTACATTGATGATATGACGAACCGCTGGCTTACTTCCATTGTTATTGCCGCCGGCAATCAAGGAAATGCACGCTTTCATGCTGCCCCGATACTCAAAAGCAATTCTACTCAATCTGTCGAATTTCACATTAGTCCTTTACAAGCTTCTCTTTCACTGCAATTATGGAAAAATTTTACCGATGAACTTTTCATCGAAATTATTGCTCCAGATGGGTCTTCGACTGGGCCTATTTTAAAATCCTCTAATGTCCACCATACTACTATAATGAATTCCGAGTTAACAATTTATTATAGTCCACCCTCTCCATATACGCCATCCTCATCAATTTTAATTGAATTAACCGGTTCACCTTTAAACGCAGGAATCTGGTCGCTTATTCTTTCTTCTGGTGCAATTGTCGACGGAACATGCAACATCTGGATGACTACCACAGAAACTACTCGAGGCCAAACCTTCTTCCTCGTTCCCTCCGAATCTGTGACCATTACTATGCCCGCCACAGCTTTACGCCCCATAGCGGTAGCTGCTTATAATTCATCTAACGGAGCTATCGCCAGCTTTTCCGGTCGAGGATATACGCGTACTAACACCTCAATTAAACCGGATTTGGCTGCGCCCGGCGTAGATATCATCTCTTGTTGGCCCGGTGGTGGCTACCAATCGCTTTCCGGTACCAGCATGGCTGCTCCTTTTGTTTGCGGCTGCGCCGCACTACTTATGCAATGGGGTATTGTAAACGGAAACGACCCATTTTTATATGGTCAAAAACTTAAAGCTTACTTGCAAAAAGGTGCACGTCGTACATCTGCTCGCAGTTATCCTAACGTTGATTTTGGGTATGGAACCCTTTGCTTTTCCGGCAGTTTAGAAGCAGCTATTTCTGAATCAGATAGTTTCCCATTTAATATTAATGCCAATGCACAAGATTCTGATGATTGTTTCAATATTCGAAACAGTGAAAACTATTTAGATATCATCACCAGTGAATATTTCGATGCACGCTTTGAAAATCAATGCCGTATTCCATTAGGTACCGGTCAATATTTAAATTTCTATGCCTTGTCTCGTGGTAGTCAACCTGAAGATGTATACTCATACTTTAATTACTCGCAGCTGCCCATTATATACGGGCTTGCTCAGAATTTTTCCAATCAAATTGCTTTAGAAGCAACTGGTATAGCAGCTGTTACTCGAAGACCGCTAAATCCGCTATCCGGTTCTGGAGTATTAATCGCTATCATCGATTCCGGCATCAATTATACTCATCCTGCCTTTCGCCGCGCGGATGGAACTACTATTATTGAATCTGTTTGGGATCAAGTCAGCAATCAAGTATATTCTCGTTCTGAGATTCAAGAAGCTTTGACGTCCGGAACGCTACTACCAATTACAGATCCTGTCGGACATGGCACCTATATCGCTGGTATCGCCGCCGGCCAGCCTGATCCTTCAAACGATTTTTTCGGTGCCGCCTATGGAAGTAATTTAGTTTGTATCAAACTCCGTCCTGCTAAATCCAATCTACGTTCTTTTTACGGTATTTCGAATGATGTACCTGCCTATAGTTCCACCGATGTTATTTTAGCCATTCAATACGCTTTAGAAAAAGCAGGAGAACTAGATCGTCCCCTTGTTATTCTTCTGGCTTTGTCCACCAATCTTGGCGGTCACGATGGTTCCGATCCTGTCGAACTTTATTTAGGGCGTTTGGCTAATGCTCCCGGCATTGCTATTGTGACGGCATCCGGCAATGAAACTGGCTATGGGAAACACTATACCGGCACCTTAACAACCGAAACGATAGTAGAATTCTTCGTAGCGGAAAATGAAACCTCTGTCCTGCTTAATATTTGGGGCCAAGATCCCGATATTTTCACACTTTCACTCGAATCACCCACCGGAAATATCGTTGAACGCCTTCCCCGTTCCGCTACACGTTTAAATAATTACCGTCTATCAGGTGAAACATCCTTGGTATCAATTCGATACTATGGTCAAGGCGCGCCGTGTTCTTATGTACGCTTAGATTTTCCATCGTCTGGCATTTGGCGTCTACACATCTACGGTGATACAATCATTAATGGACTTCTAGATATTTGGCTTCCCATTCAAAACTTTAGCCAACCGGAAACTCGTTTTCTTCAACCTTCGCCCAATGGTACTGTGACCGTGCCCAGTACTCAACCTCGAGTTATCACTGTTGGCGGATATCGCCCCCTTACCAATAGTATTTACGAAAATTCAGGGCGCGGTCCTACTCGAAATGGAGTTCTACGCCCTTCAATTGTCGCTCCTTCCAACAATGTATATGGTCCGGCTGGAAATTCATACAGAAGTATTCCCGGTACCAGTACCGCTGCTGCACTAACTGCAGGCGCTGTTGCACAATTTCTTCAATATGGAATTGTACAAGGAAATGATCTTGAAATGAACACACTTTCCATTCAATCCCAACTAACTCGTTGTGCTGCGAGAAATCCTGATAGAACGTACCCTAATAACTCCTGGGGATACGGAAGTCTATCCGTAAATTCTTGCATATAATTTATCTTATCACAACCAAAAACATCTATATTTATTGTATCTACTAAATATAATAAGAATACTACATTTACGAAATCAGAAAAATAATATATCATAAATTTATCGTATACGCTATCGCTATTAAAAATACTATCTAAAAGGAGACAACAAAATGAATCAAAATGAAATTCGTCAACGCCTTGTTCACTGTCTAATTACATATAGACAGAAAAATTTCCACTCTCAAAAATTAATGGCTAGATTATGTAACCTATCTCTTGACTACTATATCAGTATAGAACAAGGTATCTCTTTACCGTCTTTAGCTACAGCAATTCGTATTCATAAAGTAACAGGAATCGATCTTAATACTTTATCTTTACCTGAAGACGAAGATGATGATTAATCGCTGAAACAACGTATAATAAAAAGGAGTGTCGCATTACAAGTCACATCAAACTTGCATCGCGGCACTCCGTTTACTTATATTTCAATAATTTGATTATTTTTTACCCATATCTTTATTTTTTCAAAAGTATCTTGACTAATATCATGTTCAATACGGCAGGCTTCTTCCTTCGCTGTCTCTTGATCTACGCCTAATTTAACCAGCAAAGCTGAAAGAACCTGATGGCGTTCATAAATATTGTTGGCTATCTCAAGACCGCTGTCCGTTAATGTAATATACCCATTTTCATCCATGATAATATGACCGCTTTCACGCAAATGCTTCATTGCAACACTCACGCTCGGTTTACTAAAATTCATTTCATTAACAATATCGATTGAACGCACAAATTGTTTCGTTTTGCTTAATGCCAAAATAGTTTCCAAATAATTCTCAGCAGATTCATGAATTCGCATTGTTTCTCAACTCCCCTTATATTCTTCACTTATCATACCAAAAAAAACAAATGAATTCAATAAAAAAAACGGATTAGGCAATTTCTTTCCTAATCCGTTTGAGATAGCTAAAAATTATACTTCCGGAACCTCGATCTTAACTTCACATCCGGCTTCAGCAGAACGGCGAATACCATCAATGATAGCCTGATTGTAAATGATCTGCTCAGTAGGAACAGGTGCAGTACCATTCGTTCTGATTGCATCCAAGAAAGATCGAATCTTTTTGTAGAACAAGTCATCCGTGTTACTATCGATAATCGGAATCTCCGTTTCAACCTGAGAACCGGCAACCTCATGATAGATCTTCATAGGTCCACCTACAGAACCATTCCAACATTCAGTAGAAGGAATTCTCAAGCCACCTTTAGTACCCAGAATAATAGTATCGCCGGGAGTATCCAAATTCATGGCCCATGCAATTCTAAAGTCCAAAATAATGTCACCTTCCAAACGGATGAACGCAGCAGCAAAGTCATCTACTGTAAACTTCTCAGCATACTCCGGATGAGAAGGATAATAGCTGGGACGTGTACCAAAATATGCAGATTTGTATCCGGAAACAGTCAGCGGCTTGGGATATCCAATTGCATTCAGTACCATATCCAAGCTGTAACATCCGATATCACCCAGAGCACCAATACCTGCAGTCTCGTCCTCAATGAAAGTAGTTCCGTACGGAGTCGGAATACCACGTCGACGACCGCCACCGGTCTGAATATAATAGATTTTACCCAGTTCACCGGATTCAACAATCTTTTTAATCATCTGCATGTTAGCATCCAAACGAGGCTGAAAACCAATTGAAAGAATCTTACCAGACTCTTTTTCGGCCTTTCTCATTTCTACTGCTTCTTCTAAGGTTACACACATGGGTTTTTCGCACATTACATGTACGCCTTTTTTAAGAGCGGCAATAGAGCACTCTGCATGTGTTCTGTTATAAGTACATACGCTTACAGCATCAAGCTCTTCATTGTCCAACATAGACTGATGATCCGGATAGCAACGTACACCCTCCAAACCATTTGCTTTACAAAAAGCTTCTGCTTTACCAGGCACGAGGTCTGCAGCTGCTACGATTTCAATATCAGGACAACGCTTATAGCTCAAAATATGAGATTCAGCAATCCAACCTGTACCAATAATACCAATTTTCAGTTTCGGCAGAGTAGTATAATCCTGATCTGCCACGATTTCTTCTTTAAAACGATCTAAAATGCTAGCCATTTTTTTACTCCTTTTTAAGTTGACGTGGAATCACGAATAAAATTATATTCCCATTATATCCATCTCAAAAACAATTGTCAATAAACATTGTAATCGTTTTCAATTTCGAAATATTCCATTTGATTGCAATAAAAAAAGCCCTCGACTTTCGCCGGGACACATCTTTGCTTCGCATCATTAAATTTTAGTTAACTGATTTAATTATTTTCAGCGTTCTTTCATCATTTCAATTACTCGTGCAAGTGATAAAGAATCTATATTCTTCTCCGTGGTTACAATCAAGTTTTTGCCTTCAATAAATCCTATTTTTGCATAAAATCGTTTTTTTCTTTCCCATTTTTCTGCATACTCTGGAATATCCAGCATTCCCAAATGCTCCCATATATACGTTTTCCCATTGATTTCTACAACAAAATCCGGCAACACTTTTACATTGTTTTTCCACACCGGCCGTTCATATTTATATACGACTCCAGCATGAAATAACTCATTTGCAATTTTTCGTTCAGCTCTTGAACGAACCAATTCACCATTTATGGTCATATACCGGCATCGTTCTTTAAAAGGTTTCTTTCGTACTTTTTTTAATTCTTTCTTTAACTTTCTCGCCTTTATTTCCCAGTTAACATCTTCTACCTTGACTGAAAACACCAACAGTCCTTTTATAACTTTTTTGATTTCCTTTTTCAGTTCTGCTAATCGTTTCCATTTATTCCGCCTTGAATTCACAAGCGAAATAGCCCACCCTAATTCGTTTTTACGTATATACCGTTGTACTTTTCGCTTCCCAGATTGCTTGCGTTTATCATAATATTGATAATATGCATATCGGCAAATGTTACCTAATTTTTTCTTATTTTGCGAATGACCTTTCTTTTTCCTCTCCTTCCAAACTATGCCACCGGCAGTCGCATCTTTAAATATTCCTTCCAGTCTTTCAATTTCCAGACACATAGAAACATACAGTTTTTTCATCGGTGTAACAATGTCCTTGTAGTATTCCATTTTATACCTCATTTTTGTAAAACTGATACATAAATTGCCTTGCTTCCCTGCAATTTATGCCATAAACTTTAGGAAGTTCTTTATTATACCATACAAATAGCATTTATAAAAGCTATTTTATCCTAAAGCTATATCCAAAATCATCATCAACAAAAAACCACATAATGTACCTACTGTGCCAATATTAGACCCATTTTCCTGTTTTACTTCAGGTATCAATTCATCTACAATTACATATAACATTGCGCCTGCCGCAAACGCCAAAAAAACTGGCAATAAATATCGCATACTTTCAACTAATAGAACCGCAAAAAACCCGCCAATTGGTTCCACAATACCCGATAAACTACCACATAAAAAAGCCTTCTTTTTTGATCCACTATCCTGATAGACAGGTAATGCTATGGCCGCTCCTTCCGGCAAATTCTGTACGCCAATACCAATTGCTAGCGCCGCAGCGGCGGCCAAAGCACTCTGTGATTTTTCCTGAACCGCTATAGCAAAGGAAAGTCCAATAGCCATTCCTTCCGGAATATTATGAAGCGTTATAACTGTAAACAGTTTATTTACAGCACTTTGATGATTCGTCACATTTTCCCTCCAATATTTGTACGTCAAGTATAAATCTACAAAGTAAAAAGAAAGTCCTCCCAATAAAAAACCAAACGCTACTGTCAGCCAAGGAATTTGCATCGCTTCATTTGATAACTCAAGAGCTGGCATCAAAAGTGACCAAATCGCGGACGCCATCATAATACCTGCTGCTAACCCCATACAAATACTTTTCAGATTTGAGGTTTGTTTTTCTCTAACAACAAAAATGGTAGTCGCTCCCAAAGTAGTCAATAAAAAAGTAAAACTCGTACCCATTAAAGTAAACATACACGCTCGCAATGCTTCCATTTTTCACACCCAATTTTTTTCTTATCATATGCAAAACCATTCCGATTTGTGCTTCTGCGTTCATCGCATCTCCTATATTATGCTTGACATTTTTATGCTTAAATACTATAATAACCATATCATTATTGCATTTTTCATGTCGCACGGGCGAGGGTGCATCCTCGCCCGTCTTTGTAACATTTTTCTCATTAGTCCTCTTTTTGTGGTGTTGGTTCCCGTGACGAACCAACTATCACAACGCTGAAAATGTTCGTTTTCAGTGACAGGTCAGTTCCCAGGTGGAGCTGACCTTCTTTTTTTGCCGGAGGTAATCATGGCTATTATTTCTTATATTTTCCTATTCATTGGGCTTTTTTTCTTTTTCGCCTCATTTGGATATCAAATGATTGGACTTCTTTTTATATTCCTTTCCATAATGATCGTTCTATTCACGCAATATAAGAAGTTATTTTGGAGCTTACTATCAATTGTATGCCCCCTGTTATTGTTAATAGAAATCCCTATTGTATGCTCTGCCCATTCTGACTTACCCCCCAATACGGATTACCTGATCGTTCTTGGTGCCGGCGTGAATGGTACCACCCCTTCTCTATCTCTTCTTGATCGCCTGGAGGCTGCCACCGAGTATCTGCGTGCCCATCCTGATTGTATGGTAATTGTCAGCGGAGGCCAAGGTACAGGCGAAGATATCTCCGAAGCTGAGGCAATGCAGCTTTATCTTCTTAATCAAGGAATTCCTGCAAAGCAAATTATTAAAGAAGATCAAGCCCGTAATACCATCGAAAACATTGCTTATTCCTACCAACTTATTTCCCAACAAAATCGCAAGCCTATTGTGGCTATCGTATCCAGTGAATATCATATATTTCGTTCCAAGTTAATTGCCCGAGAATTAGGCTATGATGTATACGCCTTAGCTGCGCCTACCTCTAATTGGCTACTAAAAATTAATTATTTTTTGCGTGAAGCACCAGCCCTTGTTAAAACCTGGTTTATGCTTCTTTAAATCGCTTCCAAAATAATAAAAAGCCCGCAATAATGCGGGCGGATTGTACTAACAGCGGTCATATTTCACGCTATGCGTGCCGCTGTTTTTTTATTCTTTTCCAATGATATCCCAAGGCGTCAACATTCCGATGAGTTTTCCTGTTGCAGTCCCATCACTCGTTATAAAGATAGCTGCTAAGCGTTTATTCTTTACGCTATTTCCACACTCAAAGGCCTTTTGCGCATCCCAATACGTCTGCTCAGGTTTCATAAACAAAAAGCGTTCACAGATATGTTGATCGATCGAAGTAAACTCTGAAAAATCACAAATGATGGACTCTTTAATATTCAATTTGCGTTCAGGGTACTTTAACTGATAAGCGAATAATGTACTTACGCTAAAGACACCCATAAATTTTCCATTCACAACAATGGGTATATGGGAAAAACCACGCTTTTCCATGGCTTCCATTACTGTATACGCCTTCTGTTTTGGATCGGTCACCATAAGTTCAGAGGCAAGCGTTGCATATTGCATCACCGAGGGCGGAGCATTCAACCGTGCAATTGCATCTCTCAAGGTTTGCAATAATGCCGGTGCCGGCTCGATTACAGGTTGTCCATCCATATTTGGATTATGCGTTAACAAATTTCTTACTTCGCGGCACAGATCCAGTTCATCACGATATTCTCGCCCTGCCGGTTCCTTAATAAAACGTGTCACCGCATTACCATGCCGTCCGGCTGCCTCACCGTATTTTTCATCCAATAATGCTTCCATTTGCTTGTACAAGTCTAAAAATTCCTGAGCACTCATGTCATTACCTCTTTACGCTTGAAGTTGCCCGTCAACCGCTTTTATCGAATCGGCATAACGTAGAACAGAATCATAAAATAATGGAACAAACTTCCTATAATGCAAAAGATATGAAATACCGAATGGATATATGCCTTTTTCTTTCCAAGACCATATAATACTGCTCCTATCGTGTACGCCACGCCGCCCAACGCCAGCAAAAGCATTCCATCTGAGCCAAGCACTTGAGCCGTTTGTTTAATAAAAAATATGATACACCATCCCATACCTAAATAACAAATCATTGAAAAGACCTTGTATTTTTTCAAATCAATAGCTGTCAATACAATGGCTACCACAGCACATGCCCAAATTACACCAAAAATGGTCCACGCTATCGCAGGATAAACCGGTCGCATAGCTGACAGCATAACCGGAGTATACGTTCCGGCAATCAACAAATAAATAGTACAATGATCGATCACCTGAAATACTTTTTTGGCTGTTTCCGGTTTTAATCCATGATAAATACTTGACATTGTGTATAGCAAAATCATAGATGCACCATAAATTGAGCCGCCGACTACGGACCAGGCCGTACCTCGTAATGCTCCCATCACGATGCACGTCACCAACACAACCACCGCTATACCGCCTCCCACGATATGGCTTGTCATGTTAAAAATTTCTTCCCCGCGCGTATATGTTGGAAGTTTCCGATCGCGCAGTTTCGTTCTTTTCTTCATAGCATAATCTCCTCCTGTTAGAATTCCCTTCAATATAGTGATTATAACATTGTGCACGTCACGTGTCAAAAGCAAGGGTCTGAAAGCGTACACAAACCTACAAAACGTAAAATAAAAACAACCGACTATGTAATCAATATTTTTTGATTACACGATCGGTTGTTTAAGGCAATTCAAATCATCAATTTTCCCGCTCCGCGGGGTTGACTGTTACGTCACTTAAGCAGATTTATATCTTACGGACGAATCTCGGTTTTGCCGCCCATGTAAGGACGCAGCACTTCGGGAATGCGTACGCTGCCATCTGCCTGCAGATTATTCTCCAAGAACGCGATCAGCATACGAGGAGGAGCTACTACAGTATTATTCAAAGTATGAGCAAAGTACTTACCGTTTTCGCCGTTTACACGGATCTTCAAACGACGAGCCTGTGCGTCACCCAGGTTGGAGCAGCTACCTACTTCGAAATACTTCTTCTGACGAGGAGACCAAGCTTCAACGTCAACAGATTTCACCTTCAGGTCAGCCAAGTCACCGGAGCAGCACTCCAGAGTACGCACGGGAATGTCCAGGCTGCGGAACAGATCCACAGTGTTCTGCCACATCTTTTCATACCACATCATACTGTCTTCGGGCTTGCAGACAACGATCATTTCCTGCTTTTCAAACTGATGAATACGGTATACGCCACGCTCTTCCAAGCCATGAGCACCCTTTTCCTTACGGAAACAGGGAGAATAGCTGGTCAGAGTCTGAGGCAGCTGTTCCTCGGGCACGATGGTATCGATGAACTTACCGATCATGGAATGCTCACTGGTACCGATCAGGAACAGGTCCTCTCCCTCAATTTTGTACATCATTGCTTCCATTTCATCGAAGCTCATAACGCCGGTTACCACGTTGCTGCGGATCATGAAGGGCGGGATGCAATAAGTGAAGCCTCGATCGATCATGAAATCGCGTGCATAAGAAATCACTGCAGAATGCAGGCGAGCAATGTCGCCCATCAAATAATAGAAACCGTTACCGGCAACTTTACGAGCACTATCCAGATCAATGCCATGCAGTTTTTCCATAATATCGGTGTGATAGGGAACCTCAAACTCGGGCACAACGGGCTCTCCGAAGCGCTCCAGTTCCACGTTTTCGCTATCATCTTTACCGATCGGCACGCTGGGATCGATGATGTTAGGAATGGTCATCATGATCTTCTGGATTTTTTCAGTCAATTCGGTCTCTTTCTGCTCAAGCTCAGCCAAATGTGCAGAAGCCTCAGTTACCTGCTTCTTCACCTGCTCAGCCTCTTCTTTCAGGCCTTTCGCCATCAAGCCACCGATCTGCTTGGAGATCTTGTTGCGGTTTGCACGCAGGGCATCAGCCTCCTGCTTAACTTTACGACTCTCTGCATCCAGTTCAATGACCTCATCCACGAGTGCCAGTTTGCGATCCTGGAATTTATTGCGGATATTTTGCTTAACGATCTCCGGATTCTCTCTTACAAATTTCAAATCTAACATTTTGTTTCCTCCTTATGGAAATATGGCCCGTTCCGGGCAGTTCTATGTGCCGCCAAGCGGCAAAAAATTCATGGTTTTGGCTTTACCGATGTTCATTGGAAAATAAAAAAATCCCATCGCTCCCAAAACCAACATGGGACGAAAGGATTCCGCGTTGCCACCCAAATTGTTATCTTTCAATAACCTCTCAATTCGTACGATAAAGGATACGACCCTCCGGCTCTTCACCGCCTGCTCCGAAAGTGGAAAGATTTGTCCGCCTGCCGATTCGCACCAACCATCGACTCTCTGAAAGGCCTCACTAAATCGTAGCTTTCATCAACGCATCATTGTTCCATATTATATCCTAGTGACGTACAAAAAGCAAGGGGCAAATTGCCAAATTTCCAGCTTGCTTTGCCCCTTTTGTTCCTTTTATTTCATGAACTCCACAAGATTCTCCCACGGTGCATCCGGGGGCACATCGCAACCGGTAGATAACCAAAAGTTTTCATAGCTTCCACAAGTTTGGAGCAATTCATCCACCGCTTGACGTACATCATTTTGACTTCCATGTGCTACTACACCTGCCGGATCCACATTTCCCATAATGATCGCACTGGCTGGCATCTTTTGCATAACCTCCTCCAAATGGATTGCGTTACCAAAATGATACACCATGGCATCTAAATCGATCAGATCCTCCAGCATTCTTATAACACCCGCGCCACAGTTGTGATAAATAACCGCGAAGGAATCGTCCTGTACGCTTTCGATTATCTTCTTCACAAAAGGATGGGAGAAATCTGCAGCCATAGCCGGTGAAACCACGCCTGCTAAAGGTTCTGCCAAAAGAAGCATATCCGCTCCCGCTTCCTTCAACATTTTAGCGTACACACATACAAACTCCGTCGCCTTTTGTACCAGTTCCTCCAGAAGCTCCGGATCATCGTAACAGTCCATCATAATGTCCGTCATGCCGCGAAGCTGGCCTGCCAGAGAAAACGGACCGCTAATCCCTGCAATAATAGGACGCACATCACCGTTTTTCTGCATTTCTTCTTTTACCATACGAATTGCATCCAGATACGGACTTTTTTCTTTTATACTATCAGCTCCGGGAACATGTAATGCTTCTACGTCATCCAAAGAGTCTATGATTACACTTTTCACAGCGGGGACTCCGTCATGACTCACCGGTGCTCCAAAACAGGAAGCTTCCAAAGCTAGATCCATACTGGTAATTGCCATAGGCATATCGAGTTCTTTCATCAAATACAGCATCGTTTTAGCCTGCACCTGAGCACTCTCCGTCATGTCCGCAATGGAAATTCCCAAATGAGCTGCTACCGGATACGACAACACCGGCATAGGCTTTTTACTCGTCATTTTTCTCGCTTCAGCGAGCCATTGTTTTATATTCATACATATACCTCAAAGTTAGCCTGCACGCCAAAATAGCGACCTCAAATTTCCAGACGTGCATACTTTTCCAAAGCACAGGCAACCGCCTCAGCATTTTCCAAAGGTGTACCGGGATACAATCCATACACTAACATTAAACCGCCCTGCGGGGTGCCGATTTTCTCTATTTCTTCTCGAATCAGATCATCAATATCTTTGGGAGTTCCGCTGTAGGTCACAAATTGTCGGTCTACGTCGAGTTCTACACAGGTTTTTCCACGGAAGTGCTCGGCGATCCAATCAATGCCGTTGACCAGATCCTGCAGGTTGATCACCTGGCAACCACCTTCGATAATGTCATCCACCAAGGAGCGGATATCACCATCAGAATGCATATGAACAATGCAGCCTGCTTCCCGCACTAATTTCATCATTCGCTGATAACTCGGTTTAATATATCTGCGAAAATCTGACGGCGTGATCATAGGCCCTTGCTGCATTCCCAAATCTTCTGGAATCGAAATCATGTCTACGCCAAAGTCGATGTACTTTCGGATAATAGCAGTGTTAAAAGCTTCCACGCCTTTAATCACTTCATCCAGTACGGGCTCTTCATCAGCCATGGCGTACATCAAATTTTGGTAACCGAAGATGTCACTTAGCTGCAAAAACGTATGACCATGGCGAAGACCTGCGCTGGTAAATTTCCCTGCCAGCTTTGCCGCCTGCACGACGCTCCGTTCCTTCTCCCAGTCCACAGGGCCAATTCCCATACAAACTTCAGGATCAGGAAAACGATAATTTACAAATTGATCTAAATCAGCCAACGGATGCTTCGTTACCGTACCCGTCAAACCGTCAATAGTCGTCTCCCACAAACATCCAAAGTCATCGGTAAATGGCTCCTCTTTTCTGGCTACCAAAGGCAAATTTTCTTTCAGCCATGGCAAAAAAGTGCCACGTTCAGGACGTTTAAAGTCTGGGAATAGAAGTGGATGACGTGCTTTTAAATCTAGAACATCCTCCGGATCGTTTTCAAAATAATACGAATTATTGATCACATAGGATACCGGAATGTACGCTGGATTTTTAAAAAATATAGTCCGCAGAATATTTTCCCGTTCTGATATTTTTATGCCAGCCATTTTATTTCACCAATTCAAGCGCCAGCTCTGCAGCACTGACTGCATCTGTAGTATAACCATCTGCCCCGATTTCATCACAGAATTTTTGAGTTACCGGTGCACCGCCAATGATGATCTTAATTCGATTACGAACACCCTTTTCCTCTGCAACTTCTACTACACGACGCATTTCTAACATTGTAGTAGTCAACAGTGCAGAACAGCTAATAATATTCGCCTCAGTTTCAATCGCTTTCTCAACAAATTGCTCAGCAGAAACATCTACACCGGCATCAATCACTTCAAAACCTTTGCTTTCCATCATCAATTTCACCAAATTTTTTCCAATGTCATGCAAATCGCCTTTTACAGTTCCGATTACGACTTTGCCAGCTGGTTTCGCATTTTCCTGCAGCAAATAGGGTTTCAATGCTTCCATACCCATATTCATAGCGCGAGCAGAAACAAGAACCTCCGGCACAAAAACTTCATTATCTTTAAACTTTTGTCCAATGATATTCATGCCATCCATCAAACCCTCTTCCAAAATGTTTTGAGGGGACAGACCTTCTTCTAATGCCTGCTCCACTAATTTCTTTACATTCTTTGCACGTCCTTGCTGCAAATACATGCTGATTTCTTCTAAAATTGCCATTATATACTTCCTCCATAAAATATTTTCATAATTATACGCTACATAATATTGTGTGTACTTCGTTCTGTTTTCATATCAGTATTGTAACCGAATCACAAACAGAATGCTATATATAATTTACCTTTTTTACAAATTTTTCACCGACATATAGAGACACTTCTCTCTTCTTATACTCCCGGAATTGTCATATAGAAGTGTCCCTTGTATTTCCAAATGCGTCATGTTACAATGAAAAAGTTCTTACACAAATGCTACAAACTAATTATAAAGGTAATTTTATGAAACGATTTCGAAAAATATATTTAGAAATTTCTAACATTTGCAACCTTCACTGTCGCTTTTGTCCCGGCACAAAGCGTGTCCCCAAAGCACTCACCGATACGGAATTTGAAACCCTGTTACCCAAACTCCAGCCTTACACCGACTATCTTTATTTTCATTTAATGGGCGAACCCCTTTGCCATCCACGTCTGGAATATTTTCTCCATCTGGCTGGCGTATACAATTTCAAAGTTATTTTAACGACCAATGGTGTATTGCTGCCTAAACTCCAGCCCTTACTATTACAGGCTCCCGCCCTCCATAAACTTAACATTTCTCTGCACGCCTTTGAAGCCAACGATCTTACCATGAGCTTTGACCAATACCTTGATGGCTGTTTTTCCTTTGGCAAAGCGGCCGAAGGCCAAAAAATTGTCTGCTACCGCCTTTGGAATGGTGGTGGCGAGAATGATAAAAACGAAGAAATCTTGGCTACCATGAAAACTTACTTCAACTCCGATTGGATCAAAGAACGCCAGGGAACCCGTATTGGTCAACGTATATATTTAGAATACGGTGACAAATTCGACTGGCCCGATCTTTCTGCAGAAGATGGTGGTGACCACGTTTTCTGTTATGGTCTGAAAGATCAAATCGGTATCTTGTGTGATGGCACTGTGGTACCCTGTTGTCTTGATCACGAAGGTGATATTGCTCTTGGCAACCTATTTGAACAAGATTTAGACAAAATTTTAGCGAATCCACGTACACAGGCCATCTGCAGTGGATTCGCTAAAGGTAAAGCTTCGGAAGAACTCTGCCGCAAATGCGGCTACGCCCGTCGCTTCTCATAATTCAATTTTATATACGCCAACAACCATGCACGTCAGCACTCATGACGTGCATAATTTTTTAGCACACCATTTTCCAGATCTACTGTAGCGTACAGCACTTTTCCATTTCCGGCAATATTTTCACATACACCGGGAATCGTATGATAAGGAATACCATTATACATCTGTTCAAATCCTTCATGGTAGTGTCCCTGGAATACAGCCTGCACCTTTCCGCTCTCTTCCAGAATGCGACGCACCTCGTCCGCATTCTTAGGCGTATACGCCAAAGTATCTCGCGGATCCAACACATAATGGCACATTACAACCGCTGATGTACACGTAGACAATTCATTTTTCAGCGCCTCAACCTGATCCTGCGGAATTAAACATTTAGTCCAATCGCCGTCCACGCCACCGTAAGGATTTCCATCCCAATCATAGTTACCATCCAAAACAATAAAGTGTACGCCATCCAAAACGTGCACGCTAAATCCGCTTCCACGCAGCTTCTCATTAGGCAGTGCAAAACCATCATGATTACCGGGCACATGAATAAAAGGAAGCTGCCGACCGGCTGCATCCACGCCAACCGTATCACAAACGGCCATCATCTCAGCATATGACGTACACGCTTCTTCCCCATTAATAAAATCACCCAGATTGACGTACAGATCCACGTCACCCCGAGTTGCCTCCAAAATACGTGTTAAACGTGCACGTCCTTCATTGTACATACGTCCAATACGCGGCGGCACGGGCGCATACTGTACGTCAGCAAAAAAACAGATACGCTTCATGTTAACTCCTCACTTCATATCCGGCCATCAACAGCCTATTCATTACCAAGCAATCAGCTCGTAACCTTTCTCTGTCACCAGAACCTGAACTTCCCACTGAGCAGAAGGCTTACCATCGCGCGTGTAGATCGTCCAGCCGTTCTCCTCATCACAGAAAATACCATGACGTCCCATGTTCACCATCGGTTCAATAGTAAAGCACAAACCGGGTACCAAAACCATGCCCGTTTCCTTTTTAGAAACGAAGCTCACCCACGGATCTTCGTGGAAGTCAAGGCCAATGCCATGCCCGCCAATCTCCCGAACGACGCTATAACCGTTCTTCTTAGCATGCTCATTCACGGCAGCACCAATATCACCCAAAAAACCCCAAGGCTTTACCTGCTCCAGACCCTTCTCCACACACTCCTTGGTCACTTCCACCAACCGTCTGCGATCAGCCGAGACGTCACCGATCATAAACATACGAGACGAATCCGAGTAGTAGCCATTCAAAATCGTAGAAACGTCTACGTTAATAATGTCACCGTCTTTCAAAATACGACCGGGCTCCGGAATACCATGGCACACTTCTTCATTAATTGACGTACACACGCTTTTTGGAAAACCTTCGTATCCCAAAGGAGCCGGAATCGCCCCCATTCTGGTGGTCACGTCATGCACGATGGTATTAATATCCTCGGTACTCATGCCTGCACAGATCTGCTCCGCCACGGCATCCAACGCCGCCATGTTGACAGCTGCGCTGGCTTTCATGCCCTCCACCTGCGCCGGCGTCTTCAAAAGTTTTTGATCCGGCACCAGCAGGCGGCGATCCCGCAGGATCTGCATTTTATCGTCCTGCATCATGTGACACTTCTTATACTTACGGCCGCTGCCGCACCAACAAACATCATTCGGATTCAACTTCATAATCATTATTCTCCTTATATTCAATATTCAACATTCAACTTAAATTTACAAAACCCAAAACATGTACGCCAACATTTTTTTATAACATCCTCTGACGTTGACACTCTCACGTGGCGCAGAGCGCCAAAATGACGATGATACACTACTGTTTCGTCGACGAGGGACGGACCTCCACCGAAATCTGAATGATATAATCGTTCATTTTTTGTGCCGCCAAATGATTCACTAGTTCATACTCGTAGGAATTACCGCAGATCTCCAGATCATTTTCGGCAATAAATTTCTTAATAATATCATAGGATTGTGGCAGAGTCCAATAGTCACCCTTATGTAGCATCGTTACATACTGCCCAGCTGGACGGATCTGCAGGCGTTCATCTTCTCGTTTATCGTGGATACGTGTATAATAATAGCTGGCAAAATCCTTTCCTTCTTCCAGCGTTTCTTTCATAATAATATATCCCATACCGTATTCATCCCAAAGATCACGCTCTTCCAAATGCATATAATGATCACGAATATCATGTACCATATCGCTAAAGGATTGCTCACTCGGGTGTGCGACTTTGATTGTAATCAAATACTCCTCTTCACAGGTCACTAGTCTGGGCTTATAATATTCTTCGGTAAGCGCATATTCTGTTGTATCAATCGCCCGCTGCAAAAGCCGCTGCATACTCTCGATCTTAAGCTTTTCCGCCTCTAGTTGACGCAGTTTATCTTTAATTCCAGCTAAAAAAACCTCTGGCTCATAATACTCAGTATAGCTCTTAATCTCAGCTAGAGAACAGCCCGCCTCTTTTAGCGTAACGATTAGATCATAATCAAAAAACTGCCCATTGGTATAATATCGATAGCCATTTTCTCCTACTTCTGCCGGTTTCAAAATGCCCACTTCATCATAGTGACGCAGCGTCTCCTTTGTGGTGCCGCACAACCGGGCAAACTCCCCACTGGTATAGTGTTTTTTCCCTTTTTGACTTGCCATGCAGCCCCTCCTTTCGCCGCGATCTCAAACCATCCAATACTTTTTAACAAGTTGTTCAAAACATCTTGACTATGTGGTTACCCCATACTTTACAATACATAAAGTATCGCAATTATTATAACTTGAAGCCCCTAAATAATCAATCTTAAATACACATTCAGGAGGTCAAAATTTTCATGAAACAATCCAACGATTCAAGAACCACACAGCTTTCTTACACAAAGCTCTCGTTGGTCAAACACTTTCTGCGCGGCAGCCTGCACTTCTTTATTCTAAGTATTCTGGCATCCTTCGCAGTAACCCTGCTGGAAATGGTGATCCCGCAGATCATCAGGGCCTCTGTAGACTCTGTCATCGGCAGCGAGCCCTTCAGCTTCCCCGCCATGGTGACCCAGAAGATCGACGCCCTGGGCGGCGCCCCCTTCTTCCGCGATCACTTTGGCTACATAGCACTCATCGTCATTCTCATCGCCGCTCTAGCCGCCGTGTTCAAGTATTTCAACAATCTTTACAACACAAAAGGTTCTGAGCGCCTCATGCAGACCATGCGCGACCAGCTTTTTGCCCATGTGCAGAAGCTCCCCTTCGCCTGGCACATGAAGAACCAAACCGGTGATATTATCCAGCGCTGCACCTCCGACGTGGAACGCGTCAAGATCTTCGTTGCTGAGCAGCTCACATCCATCATTCGAATCGTCATTCTAATGACCCTGTCGCTGACCTTCATGTTCTCCATGGATGGCCGCCTCACCACCATCGCAGTTTGCTCGATCCCTGTCATCATCGGTTACTCCGCCTTTTTCCATTCCCGCATCGGCCGTCACTTCCAAGAATGCGACGAAAACGAAGGTATCCTGTCCACCATCGCTCAGGAAAACCTCACCGGCGTCCGCGTAGTCCGCGCCTTTGGCCGCGAGAAATTCGAAAAAGACCGCTTCGAAAAACAAAACACCTACTATGCTAACCTTTGGGTCAACCTGATGAAGCTCATGTCCTACTTCTGGGGCGCCGGCGACTTGATCTCCGGTCTGCAGGTTATGCTTCTTCTGGTCCTGGGCAGCGTATACTGCGTGCAAGGCACGCTAAGTACCGGCGAATTTATCGCCTTCCTTTCCTATAATTCCATGCTCATATGGCCGGTACGTCATTTAGGCCGTGTAATCTCTGAGATGAGTAAAGCCGGTGTCTCCATCGATCGTATTTTGTACATCATGAACTCTCCCCTTGAGCAGGATAAACCGGATGCCGTTACCCCCGACATGCGCGGCGACATCGTATTCGACCACGTAACCTTCGGCTATGAAGAAGGAACCACCATCGTGGAGGACATTAACTTTACGATCCCTCAAGGTACTACCTTTGGTATTCTTGGTTCTACCGGTTCCGGCAAAACCACTTTGGTCCATCTGCTGAACCGTCTGTACGACCTGCCCGCTAACGGCGGCCATATCACCATCGGCGGCGTAGATATTGCCGACATGAAGGCCCAGTGGGTGCGTGAAAACATTGGTATGGTGCTGCAGGAGCCCTTCCTTTTCTCCCGTACCATTGCAGAAAACATCGGTATCACCGAAGATAACATGCCCCTGGAAGATATCCGCCACGCTGCACAGATCGCCTGTGTGGACGACGCCATTACCGAATTCACCAAAGGCTACGACACCATCGTAGGTGAACGCGGCGTTACCCTTTCCGGCGGCCAGAAACAGCGTACCGCCATTGCCCGTATGTTAACTCAGAAGGCTCCCATCATGGTCTTCGACGATTCCTTATCTGCTGTTGACTCCGAAACCGATGCCAAGATTCGTCAGGCTCTGCGTAAGAATCTGGGCGATTCCACTGTAATCCTGATTTCCCACCGTGTCACCACCCTGATGCAGGCTGAAAAAATCATGGTGCTGGATAAGGGCCGCATTGCGGAGATCGGTTCCCATGATGAACTTATGGCTAAGAACGGAATTTACCGCAAGATCTATGATCTGCAGTTTTCACTTGATATTGAACCTGAGGAGGTGTAATTGATGAGTCAAATCGATAAAGAAAAACAAGAGTATGTCTCCCTCCCTTATTTTGGTCTTCCTAAGTTGCTTCCTTATTTGAAGCCCTACCGCTGGACTATTTTTTCCATGGTATTGTTTGGTCTGCTCACCAGTTCCATCGATATCATCGTTCCTTTGTTCCAGCAATATGCCCTGAATAACTTCATTGCTTTGGGCCAGTTAGATGGTTTGACCCTGTTTATTATTGCCTATATTTTAGTGTTGGCCACACAGGTCGCAATGAATATTTTCTCTACTTATCAGTGTGGTAAAGTAGAAATGTATGTAGGCCGCGACATGAAAAAAGTCAGCTTCGACCATCTGCAGACCTTATCCTTCTCCTACTTCAACCAGAATAGTGTAGGTTATGTACACGCCCGTGTTATGAGTGACACCTCCCGCGTGGGTGGTATGGTCTCCTGGGGTGTTATGGACTGTGTTTGGAATCTGACTTACCTGATTGGCGGTATCGTTGTTATGCTTTCCCTGAACTGGAAGCTGGCATTAATGGTTCTTGTGATCATTCCCCTCATTGCCTTGGCCGCCACCTATTTCCAGAAGATCATGGTTGCCCTTAATCGTACCATCCGTGAGATCAACTCCCGTATCACCGGTAACTTCAACGAAGGTATCACCGGTGCCAAAACCACTAAAACTCTGGTAGTCGAAGAAAAAATGGAACGAAACTTCAACAATACCAGCGACGAGATGTACAAAACTTCCATCCGTGCTTCTCATTATCGTTTCATGCTTTCCTCCATTATTTCCTTCGTTTCCTGGGTAGCGCTGGCTCTGGTACTGTGGCGCGGCGGCATCATCACCATGGATGGCGTTATGAAACTGGGTACCCTTTCCGTATTCTGCACCTACGCTTTGAACATGGTAGAACCCGTACAGTGGATCATTCGTGCTTTCTCTGATTTGATCACCGTACAGGTTAACGTAGAACGTTTCACCCGCCTCATGGAAACCGAATCCGACGTAGCCGATACTCCCGAAGTTATTGAAAAATATGGCGATGCCTTCGAACCTAAGCGTGAAAACTGGGAACCCCTCCATGGTGATATCGAATTCCGTGATGTTTCCTTTAAATATCCCGACGGCGATGAATACATTTTGGAACACTTCAATTTGAAAGTTCCCCAGGGCACCAACGTAGCCATTGTAGGCGAGACCGGTGCCGGAAAATCCACTCTGGTAAATCTGGTGTGCCGCTTCTTCGAGCCCACCTCCGGCCAGATCCTCATCGACGGCCGCGATGCCCGCGAACGTTCCCAGCTGTGGCTTCATAGCAACATCGGCTACGTACTTCAGACCCCTCACCTCTTCTCCGGCAGCGTTAAGGAAAACCTGCTCTACGGTCGTCCCGATGCCACCATGGAAGAGATCGAAGCTGCTGTAAAAAGCGTATCTGCCGACGGCGTCATCGCCCGCATGGAAAAGGGCTACGACAGTGACGTTGGTGAAGGTGGTGACCTTCTCTCCACAGGAGAGAAACAGCTCCTGTCCTTCGCCCGGGCGATATTAGCCGATCCTCGAATCTTCGTACTAGATGAGGCAACTTCCTCCATCGACACCGTGACTGAGCGCCTGATCCAGAACGCCATCGAGAGTCTAATGAAGGGCCGTACCTCCTTCGTGATCGCTCACCGTCTTTCCACCATTCGTCAGGCTGACGTGATCCTGGTTGTTAAAGATGGTAAGATCATCGAATCCGGTAAACATGACGATCTGATCAAGGCTAAAGGTTACTACTACAGCCTGTATACCCGACAGTTCCAGGAAGAAAGTATTAAAGCCATTCTGTAAAACGAAAACCTCCAACATTACAATGTTGGAGGTTTTTTGATGCATTTATTCAATTATAATATGAAACTCAATCGCTTTCTCCCACGTTTTTTCCACCGGCAATGATGGCTACCAAATCAAATACAGCCTCCAGGATCAAAGCTATAGCCGTAAATTTCCACAATACCGCAGTAGATGCAAAGGGATTCCACAAAATCAGTGTACTGCAAATTAAAGATACGGCAGCACTAATGGCCATCAAATACCAGTACTTCTTTTTCATACGAAGCTTGTCTACCGTCCACTGTACTTTCCACAGGCCTGACACCAATACGCCAATACCATACACGATGGTCAGAAGCGGAATCACTTGGATCAACCATTTAGATTTCAAAGCCAAAAAGCCACCGCCCAGCAGCATGATCATGCCAATCAGCAACGCCTGTCCTTTAGCCGCTTCTTCCGGTTCTTCCTTAAAATAGCACACTACCTGCCAGATCCCCCCCAGCAACAACGCAATACCCACTGCTACAATAATACCGGATGTAAATCCCTCCGGATCAATAATCAGCAGTATTCCTACCAATACCTCAAAGGCACTCATTAAAATTCCATGCAGATTCGCTTTTAAAGATTTCATAGCCACAACCTCCGGTTGACATTCTATTTTAAGTTCATTATAATATACATATGTCGATTTCGCAACCTATAGTTCAACGCATTTTGTCGATTTTTCTAACTCGACGCAATATATAAACTAATGGGAGATTACTTATGAAAAAAGAAAATCAACGAGTTGCACAGACGAAGCAACTGCTGCGCGAAGCGCTCTTTCGTTTGCTACAAGATGAAAATCTCAACAAAATTACCATCACCAAACTCTGTCACGAAGCCGGCGTCAACCGTGCTACTTTTTATCATCATTATACCGCTCCCCGCGATGTCCTCTTAGAGGCCGCCACCGCTATGGCTAAAGATCTCAAACAGTTGACTCCCCCTATCGTTACCCAGGAAGATGCCGAACTCTATATGATCCAAATTTGCACCTATCTGAAGGAACATGTCGATATCGCCAAAGTCCTCTTCCAATGCGAGACCGATGGTGATCTGGCCAATGCCCTTTCCGAAATCAATCGATATATTTGGGAGACAGATCGTTCTCCGCTCCAACATACCCAATTTGATGAAGGCAGCATCCGCCTGCTCTCCTCCTTTTTCATTTCGGGTATCTATCAACTCATTCGCCTTTGGCTTCAGGAAGATATTCAAAAAACACCGGAAGAGATCGCTAAGCTCATCTCCGGTGTGATTAAATTTGATATTCTTAATTAATCATATATGAATCAATACAAAAGCTGACTGCAAATAAAGCAGCCAGCTTTTCTTTATACACCACAAAATCCTCATTCTGCCACCAGCAGTGCCATCTCGCCCCGCATGGTATTGATCTCCGTCTTTAACACGGCTCGATACTGATAGGTCACACCCGCCGTCAGCCCCGTGATTTCCATCGAATAAATGCCCGTCGCATCAATCGTTTGCGCCTCCGGCGCCTGCCACACATCCTCGTAAGAAGCCATGGCAAAACCCGGATACACCCGATACTCAAAGGTCAGCTGCGCCTCATCGAAGCTGCCTAGAGTCAACACCTCGGCGCTGAGCCGGGCGCCGCCCGAAAGCAGCTTGGTACCCTCGCTCAAAGTCTGCACGCCCAAGGGCTCGAAGGCCGGTTTCGGATGGGTGATTTTGAGCACAAGCGGTCCACGCCACTGACCACCGCAGTAAATGCGCTGGGCGTTCATGGCGGATATATGCAGTCCGTCCGAACGCTGTTCATGATAGGCGTGAGCGTCCAGATCCGGGCGGTACTCAGTCAGTTCACCGGACTGTCCTAAAATGCTCACCTGTGTTTGCTCCGTGGCGTATACGCTATGCAGAAGGATCTCGCGACGTTGACCGCGGTCCCAGTCCTGCACGCCAAACAAGATGGCGTACACAGCGCTGTCATCTTTCGCCTTTAGCAGCACCGTATCCTCCTCATTAGTAATGATCCACGGACGGGTGTTATGCACCGCTTCATGATTGATAAAGTGCCACAGGGACACTTCTCTTAAGATATTTTCCTGCTCGCAGCAGAGAACGCCGTTGGCATCGGGACCGATGTTCAACAGCAGTGCACCACCCCGAGCCCGGGTATCGGCGATCAGCTTAATGGTCTGTCGACCGGTTTTGTAGATCTCATTGGTGGGCTGATACTGCCAGGCCGTTCCCAGAGTAATGCAGCCTTCCCATGCAGTGTCGGCTCCCACGCCCGGCAGTTGCTGTTCCGGTGTAGGGATCGCGCCGCGGGTGATCAGTACGTCGGGCTGAATATCCCAGGCAATGTTGATACAGTATTGCTGTAGGTTCACGCCATCGGCTCCCACCATGGATTCACCTCCGTCAAAAAACATAACGTCTACCGGACCAAAGTTCTGCATCAGTTCCAGCATCTGGGCTTTCAAATAGGCTCGGTATCGCTGGATCACCTCTTCACTATAGGGTTCCACCGGTGTACGGGTAATAGTCAAGCCTTCGTTTCGCAAGAAGTTGAAATCCTCCGGCGAGAAATACAAACCTACTTTAATGCCCTTACGGCGCATGGCCTCGGCAAATTCCTTCACCAAGTTGCGTCCGCAGGGTGTATTACCAATATGAAACTCTGTTGTCTCGGTGGGCCACAGACAAAAGCCGCAGTGATGTTTGGTGGTCAGCACTGCATATCGAAAACCAGCTAACTTCGCCAAGCCTGCAATATGATCAAAATCCCAACCCTTAGCATCCAGCGTTTGAGGTAAATCGTTAAAAAACCTCTCTGTATAATCTTCTGAAGCACCCACCAACGAATGGCTGATCACGCAACCAAGTTGCGCATCCAACGACCAATGAATGAAAAGACCAAGACCCGCATCCTGCAGCCACTCTAACTTTTCCGGCTTATTGCGACTGGCCGCCTCAGTCCCCGCCTGACCGGGAGCGGGCCCCTTCTCACCGGCTGTTCCTGCTTTAATCGCACCTACCAGTGTATTGTTCATCACAATAGACTCGTCCACGCCGCCTTGCGGCACCGTTTTTTTATCTTCCTGCATAAATACCTCTCCTTTTACGATTCGTATGATGATATCAAAGTCAAATATACGATAAAAGCACTTCAAGGGCAGATCATGCTCCACCCCAAAGTGCTTTTCTTTTATCAAAATTCAATTTTTCCTTTTAGAACCGGCAAAATACAAGGCCACAGCGATCACGCCGACCACCAGCACAATACCAGCGATCGCCATCAAAATTCTGGTCAGCAGCCACACAATGCCGCCTACTACCATGATCAGGCCAATGCCCAGCATGATACGGCCCGCTTCCTTGGCCGCAGCAGAACGCTCCTCCGGTCCGGCATTCACATACGCACCGCCGCCCACCGGAACATCACCGCTTTTCGGCTTCATCAGGTTAAACCCGATCACCGCCAGCGCTGCTCCTACAACCAACAAAACGATTGCAAAAATCATCGCAAAATCTCCTTACCATCGAACACGATCACGCCAAAGGCAGTACCGGTTTTGCCGCCGCCAATCAGAAAGTCCGCAAAGGCTCTCTGCATGGAGGTGTCCCTCGGCAATTCAGCCGCGTTGCTCTGGTTCACTACCTTATCTCCGGGCATACCGAAAATGCGCCAGGACTCGCCAAAGTTTTCCTTCTTCTCCACATGCAGGATCTCAAAATCCTTCTGGAAGCCCACAATATTGGAGGTCTCCGGCAGGAAGGTCTGATATTCCGGATCCAACAGCCAAGAGTTGCACACCAACACCAACTTACCGTCACGATAGCAATCAGCAAAAAACTCATACGCACGGCGGTACGCATCCATACGCAGCTCCTCGGTCAAAGGACCAGCCGAAGGAATATGCATATTAATTACGATGTCACCTTTGTTGATCACAACGCCATGCTTCTCATAGGACTGCTCCGGGCTCCACTCCCGCTCTTCAAACTGCAGGCGGCCCAGCGCAAACCGTTTCATTTTATAATGCCAGTCGAACCAGTGAGCCACAAAACTGCCCCACTCGCCCTTTACATTTTTACACTCCATGAGCTTGTATTTCAGGTCCATCATAATGCCCCAGAACAGCTCATCATCCAAACCGGCCTCAGCATAACGGCGACGCAGCTCCGGCATACAAGCAACCGACAACATCATCTGACGGCCATAGCCCTCGCCCTCACCCATAGCCTTCACCTGTTCCAGAGCCTCGCCCCATTCCAGTTCCTCGGCCATGTATTTCTGTGCGATCACGTCGATCTCAGCATTCATCTGAGGCAGCAGTGCCTCCACCGCCTCGGGCGGAAAAGTCAGTCGCTCCATGTACTCTCTTAATTCGTTCATAATCTCAATCTCCCATCTTGCTTTCATATCGTCCGGAGGCAGCACCGTAATTTCCAGCGCCGCACCGGTAAAAGGCTGTTTCGCACGTATACGCCAGCTATGCAGGGCAGCCCTCGTCATGCCCTCCGCTGCACCTTCACCATACAGACTGTCTCCTAAAAGAGGGTGACCTATATGAGACATGTGCACACGGATCTGGTGAGTTCGTCCGGTCTGCAGTCGCAGCCATACCAACGAACAATCCTGCCAGCTGTGCCATACTTTATAATCGGTAATGGCCGGCTTCCCTGCCGGATCCACCACCATTTTCATTAAGGTATTCCGCTGTTCTGCCAAAGGAGCTTCCACACGGCCTTTACCTTGTAATTTCCCTTGTACCAGCGCCAAATACTCTCTGGACAGGGTTTTATCTTTACGTTGATCCTCCATCCGGGTTGCCGACACGCTGTTTCGAGCGGCTCCAATCAGGCCGGAGGTATCTTTATCTAAGCGTCCAATCAATCGCGCCGGTTCCTCATACCGAGCCGCTAACCGATTTGCCAGTGTATCGAAAAAGTGCCCGTGGGCCGGATGCGCCACCAGACCTGCGGGCTTATTGATAAATACAATATCTTCGTCTTCATATACAATAGCTAGTTCTCCCGCAAACGGTACCACTGTTTCCGGTTTTTCCTGAAACTTGACACGAATATGGTCATCTTTCCGCACGATCGTGCGGGTGGTAACGAGGCGGCCGTCCCGAAAGCGTTCACCGTTGATGAACAGGCCGTCGGGCAGGAATTTGACCTGTTTGACCTGGCGAGCTGTTAGACCGAGGCCGCTGCGCAGTACGGTACCTAATGTTTGACCATCATCTGCTTCTGCGGCTATGTAGGTTAAGATCTTGTCCATGGATCAGCGCGCCGTTTTTACCGCGGCTTTGCTATGTATCGTTTCAGAGTTTGTTTCTGTATTCAGCGCAGGCATTTTCCACATGCGGCGGAACTCACCCAAATAAAGGGCCAGAGTCAAGATCATGCAAGCGCCAATAAAGATGATGAGTCCATTGGCCCAAGCTTTTGAAATCTGCGGACAGGCCAGCAGGAAGAACAGGCCAAAATCGGTGATGGCCGTACCAACCTTCCCGTACCATTTTGCACCATTCAGTTTGCGGCCCTTCTTTTTGAAAATATAACCGCCGCCGAAGAGCATGGTGTTTTCTTTGATGAACTCAATAATGAATACAGGCCATAACAAAGGATAGGTGAATGCCAGCAAAACCACGACTGCGGCCTGACTCAGCTTATCGGCCAATGGATCGATAAACTTTCCCAGTTCGGTGATTTGGTTAAACTTACGGGCTACGATGCCATCGAAAAAGTCAGTCATAATATTGGCTGCCAGGGCAATCAAGGCCCAGGTATAAAAGCCTTTTACAAACAGCGTAACAAAAACCGGAATCAAAAGAATCCGCACATACCCCATGATATTGGGAATGTTAAAGATTTCTTTTTTAGTGAATCTCATTTTGGAATACTCCTTGATCGAACATTTTATTTCGGCCTTCACGCAAGTACCCAGCAAATATACTATGCCCTGCACCCGCTTTCACTCTCACAAACACCGAAAATAACTCCACGTTAAACTATACTCTTATTTACTCTTCTTGTCAATCAGCATTAATTTTTTTAAGAAAAATCTTCCTTTTTGCTAAAAAATAGTGCATAATAGAGTTAACTTTTGCGGCACAGCCTGAGTGCCGACATATTATTTTGATTAAGGAGATATACTTATGCAGCTTCCAATTATGACATTTAATATCCAGCATGGCGTTGATTACAAAAAACGCATGGCTGAGCCCGGCAAATATTCTGATTTTGAACTCATCAATCTGCCTTTGATGGCTCAGGTGATCCGCGATCAAGGTGCTGTGATCGTTGGTTTGAATGAAGTTCGTGATGTAATTCCCGGCATTGAGGATCCTTGTTTTATTCCTCAAGCTAAGGCTCTGGCTGAAGCTGTTGGTTTTGAATATTATCATTTTGGTCATGCCATTGACATTAAAGGTCAGGGTCGTTACGGCAATGGACTGATCTCTAAATATCCTTTCCGCAGCATCGAAACCATCATGGTTCCCGATCCGGTGGAAAAAGAGCCCGATGGCAAATGGTTTGAGACCCGCTGCATGATCAAAGCCGTTATTGAAGTTCCGGATGAGACCACCGGAGAAGTGAAGCCTCTTACCGTTCTGGTAACTCATATGGGTCTGAATCGCAGCGAGGCTACCAACGCCGTACAGACTGCCATCGACCAGCTGGCTCCCGGTCAGGCCACCATTTTGATGGGTGACTTTAACCTGACTCCCGACAGCGAGACCATCGCTCCCTTGTTTGATCATTATCAGGATGCCGCTGCTCTGATGGATCCTGAGATCAAATCCTTCCCCTCCGAAGCTCCCAATATCAAGATCGATTACATTATGTGCGCCGGTCCCGTGAAATTCGTAAAGGCCGATGTACCCGCCATCGTCGCCAGCGATCACAGACCGCATACTGCAACGATTGAATTTTAATTGATCTCCCTATAGGTTCATTCAGTTACATTTTTCATTTTTCAAAAAATAACTGATTTTGTTCAGTCAAACAAGTACAAAAAAGCATATTTAACTGATTTTGTTCAGTTAGATATGCTTTTTTTACTGTGGATAACTGATTTTTTCAGTTACAATTCCTTAGTTTATGCTCTATAACTGAAAAAAATCAGTTACACTCTGTAGTTTTTCAAAGTGTAACTGACCATTTTCAGTTATTTTTCTATTTTTGGATTTTGTAACTGAACATTATAAATCTGCTTACATAGCAAGCCCCAAATAGAGTTCAAATCCCACTCAGTCCAACAGGCTTGTCAGTCCTTCGCTCGTCAGCATATGCAGTTCATGCAATGCACGGGTAATGGCTACATATAAAAGCTTGGCTTCCTTAGGATTATCGCCGTAGTGAGCTTCATCCGGCTTCCACAGCAGCACCGCATCAAATTCCAAACCTTTAGTGAGCTCGATGGGCAGCACCATAACGCCCTGCTGAAACTCCGCATCGGTGTTTTCCGCCAGCGACTCTGCCGTCGCCTTTCCTTCGGCAATGGCTTCTTTATTATCCACCACTTTCTCTTTCGCAGCTTTGCTGCCGGTGGTGGTAACGCCTAACTTCTCGAGGCCTTTTTGAACCTTGTCGGCTTCCTCCTGTGTGCGGCAGATCACCGCCACCGTATGAAAACCCCTTTCCTGCAGGTCTGTCGAAAGTTTTGCTGCCTGCGGCAGCAGCTCCTCTTCGGCCAACTGATATTCCGAAACCGGCGTACCGTGGCGGATTACCGGCTGGATCTTATAAGCACCGGCCGAAGCCTTTTCCAGCACACGACCGGCATATTCGGAGATCTCGATGGTATTTCGATAGCTCTTGGCCAGGATCTGGAAGCTGTCGTTCTTTTCGTTAAACACGAACTCCCGCAGGGGCTCCCAGTCATTCATGCCCATTTCATAATGAATGTTCTGAGATACATCGCCCATGATGGTGAAGTAGCAGCCGGGCTGCAGGCGCTTGAGCACGTAGTAGATCATTTCACCGAAGTCCTGGGCCTCGTCAATGATGATCTGCCCGAAGGTGTTGGGCAGCATATCTTCGCTGATCCAGCGGCGTACCACTGCCATGGCAGCCAGATCATACACATCCAGACGCCCCCGCTCGATGTTATCCAGAGTTTCCGCCGCATCAATGCCATACTTGTCGGCATAAAGCTTCACGAAGCGTTGGTAGGTCTCCAAACAGCCGAACCATTCTTTCGTAACCTTAAAATAATTCTTATATTCCTTCAATTTACGCTTTTTCAGCGCCCGATAAAACTGATATTCATCGTCATCCACAGTGTAGTCGGTGAGCAGCTTAATGCGTCGCTGAATCGTTTCATTCAGCATCACCTCGATGCGCTTCAGCGACCAATCGCGGCGGAACCGCAGAATATCGTACATCTGGTCACGGCTCAAAATCACGCCGATCTCGCTATCCTTAATGGTACGCGGCTTCAACAGCTTGAGCCACACATTTTGCAGGTAACTGTCCAGCACCCGCACATAATCCATGCGGCACTTCCAGGAATGCTCAGCTTTCGCCGGAATTAACTTGTATTTTTTCTTCCAATCCTCGTATAACTGTTCCTTTAGGAATTCATCCATACGACGCTGCTTAATGCCTTTGACGTCCAGTTCCGGCAGACCGCTGGTGATGTAGTTCAACAACATATCGTTACTACCGATGATGCAGAAATCCTCCGGAGCGTACCGTTTTTCATAGTTATACAAAATATGAGAAATACGGTGCATGGCCACGGTGGTCTTGCCGCTGCCCGCCACTCCCTGTACGATCATGCTCTTAAAGGGAATGTCGCGGATGATCTGGTTCTGTTCCTTTTGGATGGTAGCAATGATATCGCCCAGTACCACATCTTTGTTTTTAGCCAGATACTTGACCAGCAGCTGGTCGTTGGAAGCCACATCACTGTCATAGTAGCCGTTCATCACGCCGTTTTCGATATCGAAGGTACGCTTCAAAAACAGCTCGATCTCCATGGGATCGCTCTCGGGCACCGCATAAGACCCGGGACCGTTCTCATTTTCATAGTATACGGCAGACACCGGTGCACGCCAATCCACGATCACAATGTCACCGCTTAGTGTCTGCACGCCGTTCTTACCGATGTACAAACTCTCTTCCAGTTTGCTCTTGGTTTCCTGATAGTCGATACGACCAAAGTAGGCCTTATCCGCTGCGGCCTTGTTCTTACGCAGCTCGTTGCTCACATGTTCCAGCATCGCCGTACTAATGGACAGCTGAATGAACATCTGGCTGTTGAGCTCACGATCACGGGGCGTGATCTTATCGTTGAGCTCGTCGGTTTCCTGCTTGACTTCCACTACACGCTGTTCATAGTGTGCAATGTTACCATGGATAATGTCCATGGTTTTCTGCAGGTACTGATTCTCATCTCTTTCGATTGGTTTCATGGTAAATCTCCTTAGCTTGCAACGCAAAAAGCAACCATGAATACATTGTAACAGAAAAATAAAAAAAGACTAGACTTTTATTTTAGTTTTTGATAAGATAGTGGATGTAGTTAGTGTATTTTTTCCAAAAAGGAGCTCAGGCCTGTGCCTGAGCTCCTTTTTTGTTTGTTTCATATTGTAATATAAAATCATCTTTTTCGACGTCGCAGCCAAATCGCGCCAAAGATGGCCGTTTCCACTACCACCAAGGCTCCGATGCTCACCAGCACGTACATCAGCCAGGTATTTCCTTCCTGTACAACTAAGCAAAAGCCCTCATCCTGCTGGTCCACTTCAAAAATCAGATAGCTGCCTTCCACGGTGTAGGAAACATCTCGCCAGGAACCGGCAGTATCCCGTACCATGATCCTTGCCTCATCGTCGGCCAGCTGCTCTGCTTCATACTCATCTGGAGGAAGATACCGTAGCTTCGCCGTTTCGCCCATAGAGGTCATGACAAAACGCCAGGCTTCCAAAGTAGTTTCCTGTTCATCCACCGATACCGGTCCGGCTGTCAGTTCCTCTATTTCCAGCAGCGCATCCTTGCCAAATTCACTGCCCGCCAGCAGAATTGCTCTGCCATCGGCGCGCAGCGCCGCGGCCGCAATTACCTTCTCATATGCATCATAGGTCGCCTTCAATGTCACGTCAAAATACAGAGCCGATAGATCCATTTCCTCAATGCCATCCCATCGGCCGGACGCTCCATCCTTTTCCGGCACAGCCGGGATCTTATCGCTTCGCAGTTCCTTACCATAATCCACCTTCACGATTTCTTCACTGTCATCCTCGAAGATGAATCGAACTGTGATCTGACCAAAATCCTTCGGCAATTGCTCTTGCCCGAAAAACTCTGCTGCACTCAAAGGCTGGGCACTGCCCTCGTAACTGATGCCGTCGATGCCGCCCATATCCAATTCCACAGGTAAATAATAATTATCCGCAATATCCTCTGTAACTTCATCGATGCTTCCCAGCACGCCGCCGATCTTTTCGGCACTGCCGCCAAACAACGTCATACTGCTGCAGCCTGATACCACCACCGCTGTGCCGGCAACACCGCCCACATAGTCAGCACCGGAAAGCGTGCACCTTGTTATGTTATTGCGAATAAAGCCTCCATCGGCTCGGCCGGTAATGCCGCCCACATAAGTGGCAGTTTCACCTTCCAAAGCTCCGCGGTTTTCGCACTCTCGTACCAGACCCATGTTCATCCGTCCGGCAATGCCGCCGCCATTTTGCTTATATACTGTAACCGGCGCGTAGTTTTGGCTCCCCCGAACCACCGAACGCACTTCACCTTCGAAATTCAAAGAGAAATTACCCAAAATCGTGACATCCAGTTCCGGATCCAGGCTGCTTTCAAAGGATATGGCACCCACAATGCCGCCTACATTGGCATCGCCGGTCACCGCTCCATAGTTTTCGCATTTATCCACCTTACTGCCGGTTTCCTCCTCTGTATCCACATCGGACACATCAGAAATATTGCCTCCAAGATCTTCATCGGCATTTTTTATAATATTGCCAATCACACTCATCTGATTTGACATGGCCTGCATGCTGGAATTGATCGAACCTAAAGTCCCCTGAGCCGACGACAGCATATCACTCATCGTGCCTGAAATCATACCAATGCTGCTGCTTAGATTATTTTTTGCCGCATCCAGGCTATCTTCATCGGGTAGCGGCAGCTCTCCCGCTTCCGGCAGCTCCAAATCCCCTATTTCAGGCAGCTCCAAATCTCCTATTTCAGGCAATTTTAAATCTCCCAGGTTATCCGGCAGTTCCAAATCACCCAGCTCCGGCAGTTCAATATTTTCCAAATTTTCCGGCAGTTCCGCCTCTTCGATCATCTGCGTCAACGCCTTTTCCGCATCCTTCACCTGCTGTTCCAGATCCTCAATTTGAACATCCAAGCCTACACCGCCAAAAGACATGGTCTGCCCGGCCATTCCCATCATGGTATCCATCTCTTTTTCCAGCTTTTGAAGCGTATCTTCATCAAACTTCATCTGCATCGTGGGCTCCATTTGGCCCACAATACCGCCCACTTCTTTGCGGCCCATAATTTCACCGTGGTTCACACAGTCCACGATATAGCCCGACTGTGAGCCCGCGATACCGCCCATATTATAGCCGATTTTGGAATATCCAACATTGCCCGTGTTCTCGCACTCGCGGATTACCCCAATATTCGTACCGGTAATACCACCTACATCCGTCACGGTTACGGCCGATTCGGACTCCAACACCGAATCCAAAGAAACATCCCTCAGCTCCACAGCATTTTCCTGCACCGTGATATTGATCGATGCTTCATTCAAGCATTCACGAATTACACCATTATTATCGCCGGCCAAGCCGCCAACAAAATGCTGGCCGTTGATCTGACCGCTCACCGTGCAAGTTTCCATCAGGCCAGTCAGCTGGTTGTGTCCCACAAGGCCGCCCACATGAGTGCTGCCTGAAACACTGCCGCTAAAGCTGCAGTTGACAATGGTACCGGCATTTTGTCCTGCCAAACTGCCCACATAGCTGCGGCTGCCCTTCGGAGCAATGTTTCCTTCCAAATTTAGATCCTGAATAGTAGCTCCCAGGCGTACATAGCGGAACAGTCCCTGTATAGAACCCTCTGTCTCAATATTAAGACCGCGGATCGTATGTCCATTGCCGCGAAATTCGCCGGCAAAACTAGGGATCGCTTCGAAATCCTGATCGGTCAGGTCGATATCATCTTCCAACTCCACCACCAGATTGAAACTGTAGGTATCCATGCGGCATTCCTTTGCAAATGTCAAAAAATCTTCCGCAGTTTCAATATGTATGGTTTTCGTTTCTTCGGCATGAACCGTACCCATCATGGTAATCAGCATGGCACTGCACAACAGAAAGCTGAACCACAACTGTATTTTTCTTGTCAGAGTCTTACGCATGTTCACAGCCTCCTTCGGTCTCGCCCGTTGCTGCGTCCTGCGCAGCCGCCTCAGCCGTTTCGGCTTCGCCGATTTTCATTACTTCATGTTCGCCGCCGCTGAGCAGGTTCAATTTAAAACGAGTTTTTTCAATCAATTTATTACCAAATACCAGCACCGAGGGCAGTACCAGAATGACCAAAACCATGGAAATAATGGTGCCGCGGCCAATGCAGAGGCCCATGATGGATACCACCGGCTGCTCCGTCATGTTACCGATCAACATGCCCGCCGAAGCCAACATGGTGCCGGAGGTGAAGATCGTAGGAAAGGCTTCATTAAGAGCCTTCACAATGGCTTCTTTATAGGGCATTGTCTTTTTGTGTTCTTCATAGTGGCTGGAAATTACAATGGCGTAGTCGATGTTAGCACCCATCTGCACCGCACTCACGATCAGATAACCCAAAAAGTACAGGGGCGTTTCGGTCAGCGTGGGGAAGGAGAAGTTGATCCAGATACTTCCCTGGATCACCAACACCAGCAGCGCTGCCAGACCCGCCGATTTAAATGTAGCCAAGAGGATCAAGACCACAAAGGTAATAGACAGCACAGTAATGATCATATTATCGGTTTCAAAGGAGGCCGACAGGTCACGAGAACTGGTGGAATTACCTACGATGTAATAATCGTCTTCGTAATACTGACCGATGATACCACGCATTTTTTGAAGAAAATCATAGGTTTCCGGCCCTTCTTCCGGCACATTCAGATATACCACCATACGGCTGTAATTGTCGCTGCGCATTTGCGCCCGGGCCGTATCCAGCTGAGCCAGCATATCGGTCATGTCCTCCATGCCCTCTAGCTGAATGTTTTGACTTTCCATTTGATCCTTTAAGAACAGGAACATGTCAAACAGAGGCACTCTATATTCGGCGATCCCGCTGATGATCTGGCCCATCTGATTTTCTTGTACCGCATAAGCGCTGTACAAAAGCTCCGTCACCTCGTTGTCCAGTCCAATCAGCTCTGCCAGCTCACGAGGCGTTAGCGCATCGGTGAGCATGTAGCCTTCCATGGCCTCAATGCCCGCCAGCCCCATGGTGCTCTCCACCTGCTCACAGGCATTCAGTTCCTCTAGGATCTTGCCCTCCGCTTCGTAGTTGCCGGCAGGCACGATGACGGCCGCCATATTACTGGTGCCGAAGGTATCTTTAATTTTAAAATAAGCATGCTGGCGCTCCGCCATCTTGGCTGTTTTCAAATCATTATAACTATAGCAGTACGGGCACCGACTGGACAGATAAAAAGCTCCCACCAGCAGTAGCACAAACAGAGGCGGCAAAATATAGCGCACCTTCACCGCAAACTTGCCCACCAAGGTGATCTTGGGCAGAAGTTTTTTATGCTTGGTTTTATTGATGAGCGGACTGAAAAATACCAACAGACCCGGCATAAGGGTAAACACTGACAGCAAACTCAGGAAGATGGATTTTACCAGCACCATGGCCATGTCCGCACCGATGGAGAATTTCATAAAGGCTAACGCACCCAAACCGCCAATGGTGGTCAGCGAAGACGCACCGATTTCAGGAATCGCCTTACTCAGCGCCGTAATAGCCGCTTCGATGGCGGGTTTGGTTTCATTCTCATCGGAAAAACGGTGACACAAAATAATCGCATAGTCCACCGCCAAGGCCAGCTGCAGAACCACCGCAATGGAGTTTGAAATAAAACTGATGGTACCGAAAATGAAGTTGGTACCCATATTTAAAAGCGCTGCCGCGCCAAAGGTCAAAATCAAAACCGGAACCTCGGCATAGGCCCGCGAGGTTAGGGTAAGTACCACAAGAACGATGATCACTGCCACAATGGTGATGACCATCATTTCATCCATCAGCATGGCATTTTCGTCGTAGCCCACCAGCGTATCGATACTGGCATCGTATTTCTCCAGTATATGGCGGATCTCTTCCATAGCCTGAATAGTTTCCGGCTCGTTATTACCACCTGTTAGGCTCACATCGAACAAGGCCGCTGCCTCTTTATAATGTTCAGGGGTATGATCGAACTCCGACATTTCCACGCCTTCTACTTCACCAATGGCCGTATTCAGCTGCTGCGCTGTTTCCCAGGTCACGTTTGATACCATGACTCTGGCCGTGGCTGCCGGCGCAAAGTTTTCATTCATCGTATCGATGCCCTGTCGGGTTTCCGTATCTTCCGGCAGATACTTAGTTACATCATTTTCCACACGGACCCAGCCCATGGCAAAAATGCAGAACACAAAAGTGAGTATATATATCAATAGAATCGTCTTTCGTTTATATACAATAAACGCCGCCATCTTCTGTATAAAGGTCCGATCCTCTTTCGGCATAACTACCTCCAAATTACATACAAAATCCGGAAAAAGCACAGTTTCTCCCATGATGATATTATAGCAAGCGTGGCCTTATTCCGCAATAAAAGTATTGATTTCAACAACAAAAAAGTCAGTCCTTACAGCACAGCAATGGTGCTCTTTGGACTGACTTTTACTTATTGATTTCTATAATTTATTTCAAAAATTCTTCTACGACTTCTACCAGATGCTCTGCGGACAGACCAAACTGCTTCAGCAGGTCAACAGCAGGACCGGAGTGACCAAAGGTATCGTTAACGCCCACGCGTTTAACGGGAGTGGGGCACTGCTCGGAAAGCAGACTGGAAACAGCCTCACCCAAACCACCAATGATGGAATGCTCTTCAGCGGTGATGATGCGGCCGGTTTCTTTAGCAGCCTTCAGCACCAGTTCGTTATCCAGAGGCTTAATGGTGCACATATTGATGACACGCACGCCAACACCCTTTTCTTCCATGATCTTGGCAGCATCCATAGCTTCCTTAACCATCAGACCATTGGCAATGATGGTAATGTCGTTACCCTCATGAACTACCTGACCTTTACCGATTTCAAATTCAAAACCTTCTTCTTCATTGAATACCGGAACAGCCAGACGGCCCAAACGCATGTAAACAGGTCCTTCATACTCATAGGCAGCCTTTACAGCAGCACGGGCTTCCACGTCATCGGCGGGGCACATAACTACCATGTTAGGCAGGGTACGCATCAGGGCGATGTCTTCGCAGCACTGATGGCTGGCACCATCTTCACCTACAGAGATACCTGCATGGGAAGCACAGATCTTAACATTATTTTTAGGATAAGCAACGCTGTTGCGGATCTGCTCGAAGGCACGACCGGCTGCAAACATTGCAAAGCTGCTGACAAAGGGAACCACACCGGTGGTGCTCAGGCCGGCAGCAGCGCTGATCATATTCTGCTCAGCAATACCACAGTCAAAATGACGATTGGGGAATTCTTTTTTGAAAACGATGGTCTTGGTTGCTTCAGCCAGATCGGCATCCATAACCACGATATTGTCATGCTCACGGGCCAGCTCTTTCAAAGCATTACCGTAGCTATCTCTGGTGGCAATTTTCTTAACTTCAGCCATGACTTAAGCCTCCAATTCTGCAAGCTGAGCTCTCAGCTCATTCATTGCGATTTCATATTCAGCGTCATTGGGTGCTTTACCATGCCATCCGGCCTGGTTTTCCATGAAGGAAACGCCTTTACCCTTCACAGTCTTCAAAATAATACCATAGGGTTTACCCTTGGTCTCTTTTGCACGATTCAATGCAGCTTCGATCTGTTCGAAGTCGTGACCGTCGATCACTTCCACTTCCAAACCGAAAGCTTTCATTTTTTCATCGATGGGATAGGGACTCATAACCTCATCGATGGCACCATCGATCTGCAAGTTATTGTTATCCACAATGATACACAGGTTGTCCAAGTCATAATGAGCGGAGAACATCATAGCCTCCCAAACCTGGCCTTCCTGGATCTCGCCGTCACCCAGCAGAGCATATACACGGTTTTTCTTGTTCATGTATTTCAGACCCAAAGCCATACCGGCTGCGGTAGAAACACCCTGACCCAAGCTACCGGTGGACATATCTACACCGGGAGTTTTATCCATACAAGGATGACCCTGCAGATAGCTGCCGATCTTACGCAAAGTAGTCAGATCTTCCACAGGGAAGAAGCCACGATGTGCCAGCGCAGCGTACAAACCAGGGGCAGTGTGGCCCTTAGACAATACAAAACGATCACGATCTTCCCAAGTGGGATTTTCGGGATCTACATTCAATTCATTAAAATACAAGTAGGTAAACATCTCGGCTGCAGAAAGGCTACCGCCCGGGTGGCCACACTTGGCAGCATGGGTACCTTCAATGATGCCCATACGAACCTTGCAAGCCATGATCTGTAATTCTTTCAGCTTCTCAGGTGTCATTTTAATCTCCAATCTAATTTAACGCGTGTACAACACGCCGTAGTAACATAGCATAATTACCTCCCTATTATACACTTTCTTTCAGGGAATGGCAACGGAAAAGCAAACTTTTCTATTTTATACAACGCCTATTGAAGACCTGCCATCAATATTTGTGCACTTCATCCAAATCGCGTTTTTTGATTCAAAAATCACAGTGCTTTCAGCATTATAATTGCCAAAAGGCCTACCACAAAGCCTGCCGTTTGCAGCAAAGACATCTTCTCTTTGAAAACCACCTGTCCAACTATGAATACGCTCAGCATAGTACCCGCCGAAACCACCGGATACAAAATACTGGCCTTTTCGGTAGCCGCCAAAACCAATAGCAGTAAACTATAAATTCCGTTGCAGCTGCCGCTCAAAACACCGTATTTTATTGCCTTACTGGCTTTCAGCGTAAGTTTATTCTTCTGCCCTACAAATCGGATCACAAATACAATACACGCCGTTAGACCTGCCACCGCCATAAACCATGACGTATACATGCCGGGATACAAATTTTGATGGCCTTTTTGTACCACCGAACACAGACCATCGAATATGAGCGTACACGCCGTAAGCAGTGCCCAGCGACCGGAAGCCTTTTGCGGCTGAGCCGTAGCGTGCCCTCCCTTTCCTCGTAACTTTTGCCAGTTGACCAGCACCAAAGACAGCAGAAACATACCCAAGCCAACTACTTGAATTGGTTTTGGTTTCTCACCCAAAAATATAAGGCCATAGCCATAGGGTATCACCAGCGAGAACGAAACGATCATCGAGGTCAGCGCCATAGGACCGGCTTTCAATGCGTAATAACCGGTAATCATCGACAGACTCAGTAAGGCGCCGTAAGCTGTGCCCCAACCGATGGTTGCTGCGTTCCAACTGCCATCAAATAGAAAAATGATAAACAGTACCGCAAATACTGCAATGGCTTTAAACAAATTGAAGGTATTCGCACTATCAACGCTGCCATCACCGCTGCGAGTGTTCTGTTTAAGAAACGCCGACTTCGCACAAGAAACCGCAACCACAGCAACATAAAGTAAAATAGTCATCATAGTCTTATCCTCAGAGGGTGAACATCATAACCTGGTCTCCTTTTATGCCTTAGGTGCAATACGGGACGGAGATACGATATCACCAAAGAAATTCAAGTAGCGGATGGAGCCGGGCTGACCACCATAATAACGACGTTCTTCCTCCAGTTCTTCAATCCGTTCCATCTCACCGGACAGATAGGCCTCGATCTCCACAATGGCGCTGTCGATACGAGCCAGCAGAGAACCATAGCGCATATCCATAACATCCCAGCCAAAGGCTTTATAGATTTTGAACCAGTTTTTCATGTGTACTTTTCGCATTTCAATAAAACGATCTCGCAATTCCGGCAGTTCCACTCGGGCAAAGTTTGCCAGTGCCTCGCGGTCTCCGTCTTTGTATGCGGCGGTCAGCCGCAGACCCATTTGACTCTTAAGGGCCAGTACATGGGCGGCATGGTAGCTATATTCGAAATTGCCATCAAACTGTCCGTTTCGGCCCACGGCCGCTTTTAAGTCCTCTGCCAGCGCAGCATAATGAGCATCCAACTCGTAGCCTTCGATGTTTTTATCACATAGACCGGTCAAAATATCCTGCCACATCAAGTATTTGGAGGCATTGTTGCTGGAATGATCTGCGATCTCAGCGTTTTGAGGATTACGATCCAGCAGCTCCAGCTTGGCAAAGTCACTCACTTCACCGCCGGTGCAAAAACGGAAGCGTTTTTCCAACTTTTCGTAGTCGATCGTATCGGCATAGCCGTGTTCTGCATAGAGCTGACAACCGATCAGGTTGGTGTTGATCAGGCACTCGGTACCATTATCACCCCAAGTGGTCATGAAAACTTCCTTGATGCCCCGGCGCTTGCACACATTTAGAGCTGCTTCAGTGGCAATTTTGGTTTTTTCCCAAGCAAGGCTGAAGCCCACCCAGGTCCAGCAGCCGCCGGCGAAGACCACGTTGTCCGAAAGTTCCATGTGCTGACGCATCAGATCGTCATACACCTCTTCGGTGAGTTTATAATAATCCCAGTAGATGCACTTCATGCCGGCAGGTACCAATTCTCGGGCACTCTGCGGCACGGTGGCACCGGGCTGGAAGTAGCTTTTATTGCCAAAGGTACGGAAGAACATGTCGTCCCACATCATGGGCTGCAGACCCAACTCATTCACGATCTCCATAACACGAGCCAGATGTTTGCGCATGATCTCGCCGCCTTCTTCATATCCAAACTCATCGATATAACTGCCGCGGCCCAGATTAAAGGCCTCGTCCATGCCGATATGGATCTTCTTGGTACGGAATGGGCGGGACGCAGCTTCGATCAGGTCGCGTACAAATACATAGGTCTCTTCCTTACCCACCAGCAGGCACTCCGCATAGTCACGAATATTATCAAAGCAGGACCAGCGCAGGGTATCGGGCATGTGGGCCAGTGTCTGAATACAGGGGATCATCTCAATACCCAAAGAATAAGCATAATCGTCCAGTTCCCGCATCTCTTCTTCACTGTAGCGGGCACGCATGTAGCCAAAATAGGGCTGTTTCTTCACTTCGAAGGAGTCTTCGCAGTAAACCATCAAAGTATTTAATCCCATCAGCGCCAGCTGACGAATAATGGATTTCAGCGTCTTCACATTAAAGGCAGCATTACCCTGGGACATATCGAACATGGGACCATTCATGGTAAACTGCGGTTTTTCTTGCAAATCAAATTCAGTTACGCCTTCCTGCAGCTGCTGCACAGCAAGGCCCAGCGCGCGGAAAAACTGGCAACGTTCACTGTATACAATGGTACCTTGTGCGCCATGCAGGCTCACCTTCAAAGTAGGCTCTGCCACCTGCTTCAGTACAAAATTATAGCCACCCTCTGCCAGTTCGATGCCCAGCTGAGCTTCCAATTCCATAATACCTGCCTGTAAGGCCTGCAGGTCACCGGTAAATACAAGTTTCATCATTTGTTACTTCCTTTCGTATCTATTATGAGCTGTGCTCCTGTTCCCATTTTTCCATCCAACCACCTTTCCAATAGTACAACAGGTAACATAAGGAAGCCAGCGCCCAAGTCATGGGATAGGTAATCACAACAATACTAAAATCGTTCCAAATATTTGTGGCGATCATCAGCCAAATGATACGAACCACGCACATATTTGTAAGGGAGATGCACATGGGCACCACCGCATTACCGCTTCCGCGGATCACACCGCCCAATACATCGGTCATCGCAAATAGGAAGTAGGTACTGCAGCGAATCTGCAATGACATCATACCATAATCAATTACGTCTTTTTCATCCGCAAACATTTTGATGATCGGTTCCGCTGCCAACGACGCCAAACCACCGAGCACGATGGTAACACCAATCGCCAACATCACAGCTGTACGTGCACCTTTTCGAACACGATCCAATTTACGCGCTCCCAGATTCTGTGCTGCGAAAGTAGTGGTGGCTAGCGCAATCGCACCCATGGGCATATACACCATAGCATCCACACGACTAGCTGCAGAATGACCGGCCATAGCTGCAGATCCAAAGGCATTAACCTTAGATTGAATCACAATATTGGAAAGTGAGATCACCATAGACTGAATACTGGCCGGAAAACCGATCTTCGCAATTTTAAAGAAGATTTCTTTATGGAACCGAACGTCTTTGAAATTCAACCTGTACGGACCGGCCGCTTTTGTCAAGTTACGCAGTACCAAAAACGAAGACAACACTTGGGAACAAATCGTAGCCACCGAAACACCGGCCACGCCCATATGGAAAAAGACTACAAAAATCACATTCAAAATTACATTGGTCACACCGGCGATCACCAAATAGTACAGCGGCCGCTTAGAATCGCCCACCGCCCTCAATATGCCGGCACCCAAATTATACACGATCATGGAAACCAGGCCGGAGAAATTGATCCGCAGATACAGCACTGCCTGATCCATAACATCCTCGGGCGTTCCCATCCAGCGCAGCAAGGTAGGCGATAAAATGACACCCAAAATGCCTAGTCCAATACCTAGGGCAATGGCCAGTGCCATCGCGGTATGCACTGCCTTATGCAGATTCTCGTGATCTTTAGCACCATAATATTGCGAGATCACCACACCGGAGCCGGTGCCCATGCCAATAGAAAAAGCAACCAGCAGTCCCGTCACCGAACCGGTGGAACCCACCGCCGCCAGCGCCGTACTGCCCACAAAGCGACCCACCACCATAGAGTCTGCCGTATTATACAACTGTTGAAACAGATTACTACACATCAAAGGGAAGGCGAACAATACAATCTGCTTCCAAATAGTTCCCTCTGTCAGATTCATATTTTTAGCTTTTGCGCCCATCTTTAATCCTCTTTATCATGATTTCATTCTAAAAAAATGCGCACGCCGCAAATGCATGCAGCGTGCTGAGTCATTTTTAATATTCAATTATGCTTCCTGAGCCAGAGCAGCTTCCAATGCCAGCGCCAACTGGTCGGGGCAGGAAGTGTTCTTGGGGCCGCAGGTATTACCCTTAACGCGAGCAATTACTTCTTTAGCATCCATGCCTTCGATCAGCTTGCAGATACCCTTCAAGTTACCATTGCAGCCGCCAACGAAAGAACAGTTATAAACCTTGCCGTCCTTCAGCTCAAAGCTGATCTGACGAGAACAAACGCCTTTAGTCTGATATGTATACATCTTGCATCCTCCTTATTTTATAGCCGCCGCAGGCGGCAACATCATCTTGTATATGCTCTTGCAGATCATCCTGCAAGACTTAAATCATCGTTTAGTATACCATAAGTTTTCAAAAAAGGGAAGACCTCATTTCTTCAAACCATACTCCATCCAGCTGATCACATTTTGACCTCTTGGGCGATCCCGCCAAGCTTTCACGCCCTTTTGATACTCTTCTTCATACTGATCTTTATCAAAATCCTCCGGCATAATGATGCTGATTTCCTTAAATCCTTCATCACAGCATGGAGGCTCAAAAGTCTTAGCCAGCATTTCAATGATTTCTCTACTGACTGTGCGCTTTCTATTGCTATCACGCTCAATGCACTCTTCCAGACTCGCCCATATAATGACACAGCGCTTCGGTATACTCTCCGGCACAAAGGACACGATCTCACCTCGGTGCATCCGCATCATACCGGTGGCATCGTAAATCACATCGATTCCCTCATTCAAATACTCTGCCGCCCGTTTCTTCATCAGATCAAACACATCCGCCGGATTTCCCTGAATTGACTCATCTCCATATAATTCCTTGCGAATTCCATCGGAAGATAGGACCTTCGTTTCCGGATGGTCCAGTACATATTGTCCGGCATAGGTCGATTTGCCTGCGCCGGGCAGGCCGCACAGCACGATCAGCTCTGGTAGTTTTGTCATTTCAATATTTTCCTTTAAACTTTGTTACCTTTCACTTTACCATATCTATCCTGTATGTTCAACAGAATTCGACAAAAAAACAGGTTATACTTTGAAATATAACCTGTTTAAATTTGCCATTCTCAATTGTCATTCACATTTCCAATTCTTTCAAAACTCAGGATCACGCCATCCTGATAGGTCACATACCCAATATCGCCCGGCTTCGCCATGTTGGTTCCAATATTTGCCGGGATTTTCAGCTTGAGTTTCTGATTGTTCTTCTCCAACTGATAAAACGTGTAAAACACATTATCCACCATGGCATGGGCCAAATTGGCACTTGTCATACCACCATTACTCATGACCGGAGTTACATCTTTTCCACTTGTGGGCATCGATGTTAATTTTCGCGCATCCGCATTCACGCTCAGATCCTGTCGCTCCACTCCAGCCACCTGAACCTTTGCCTTGCGAACCGGATGCAGTAATTTCGTTAGTCCTATTTTAATCAAGAAAACCAAACCTGCTGTAACTGCAAGAGCTGCCATAAAAATAAGAAAACCGCCATCTACTAAATTAAACATTTGATTTACCTCCTGATTTTAATTCATTCCGAATAATCAAATCCAAAACCATCCGCCATTTGACCCTCAAACGAAAATGTATTTAAGTACTCGTGCAAATCTACTAAACAAGCTTGATAGCTTTCTTCTAAACTGCACTCACCTATCACATACATAAGCATGTTTTCTTGGACTTTCCAAAATACCGGACAGTTATTTAATGTTGCTTCCCCCATGTGATCCAACAAATATACAATCATTTCCTCTGTTTCTTCCGACATCGGCTTCATTTCATAATCGGTTGCCAGTTCCAAGTCCGGAATATCAAAATATCCTCGCATTTGAATGATTTCATACGTCGTATTGCAAAGCTCATTCAGCATTTGCTCAGTTGCCGATCGATTCACCGACAAATCAAAATGCATGAAATAAGGCTGATCCATCATGTATTTCAAAAAATCATACGCTTCTTTGGGATGCTTCGTATCGACCATAACAGCGCCGTAACTGGTAATCATAGGTGTATATTCATTTCCGTTATTATAGGTAGGAATACCATACAAACAGAATTCTTCGCCCACATCCGTATATGCAGACTCATAATAATTCGCCTGTGCTGCAAACGAATGAATGAAAGTGTTACCGCAACTACCACCCTCAATAAAAGCAGCCGTAGTTCTATACAGATCTTGGAAACGCATTGCTACACCCATTCTTTGATCATGAACACTTCCCGCCAAGCCTAACTGTGTACCCTGTTCAATTACGGCCTCTAAGCTCCCCATCTCTTGTCTGGCAAATTGCTTATAAAACTCGGCCACATATTTGTAAAACTCCTGATCCAACTCGACCGTTTTTTCCTCATAGTCCACCAAAGCACCACCACCGGCAGCCAGTAACATAAAAACAGGAAAGTCTCCTGATGGCGAAACGAACTGTGCCAAAAGTTCCTGTGCCGCATCACCTTGCTGCATTCGATTTGCTTGCCCAGCAAACTGTACCAACATCTCCTGCAAATCCGCTTCAGAAAGGTCAATATTATATCGACTCAAAGATTCTTTGGAACTCATAATGGTACTCATATTAAAACTAAGAGGGAGGATCATTTGCTGACCTTGATACTGTCCGGCCCTCAAGACTTCGTTATAATACTCATCATTATCATACAATCCATCCTCTTCCACATAGGAAGATAGATCCAACAAAATATCTGCATCCAATAGTGCATATGCATCATTGTAATTAATTGAATTTTCAATGATCAAATCTGGTAAAGTCCCGTTTTTCAAATCTCGAACCAACTGCGCATCTAAATCATCCGAATAATCAAAATATTCAATATCAAGTTCCACCTCATTTTCTCTTTGATACTCTTCCAACATAGTTTTGTAAATGTATCCTTCTTCTCCATACGCAGTTTGAATGCTCATAAACTCACCCAAAGCATAATCGGTATAACGATATATGTTATCTCCGTGAGACTGTGGAGATACTAGATACACTTTTAACTGAATCACAGATTCATTTTCTTCAACTGTATCTCTTTGCAACTTGTGCCAAAACTCTGTTACTTGTGACCAGCGCAATGTGATGCAAATTACAAAGCTTACGAAAAAAACAATACTGATTGCCATAGTTTTCCTTTTCATTTTCATCTTCTCCACATTTACTTTCCTATTGCTCTCTCTATTGTAGCAAATGGTCAACTATACTATATAGTTGACCATTTGCTACAAATATTTTTCACACATTCACAGACAATCTTGCACTACGATTAGCAAAATAGTGCGTCGAATTTGCATTCTGAACAATATAGTCATCGCAACTTGCACATAGATGAATCCTATAATGTCCAGTATAGTCACTTGACTGAACACAATCAGCTGTCGAAAAATTATAGGGAACGGAATGAAGCTGCGAAACCATCACTCCCCACATAGCGATTGAACCAACAGGACCTGAACTAGCATACGTATTTGCCTGTGCATAACCTCCTGCTCCATATAAGATACACTCATATGTTACACCATTTACCTCGACAGAATATGAATCTACATCATCTGCCCAAACTGTCATCTGCATGATATTTACTAGCAATATAGATAACATCATACAAGCTATCATTTTCTTCTTTCGCATAATTAAACCTCACTACGTATTATTACGTATCTATAGTCGAAACAGATTCATTGTATATTACCCTCTACTTCAACCTGTGAATCTATTAGGTTATAACAGATCCGTGAGTCCTAACATATATATAAGACTCTGTAACATCGACACTTTCCTCTTTACCCATTGGACTCACTTCCTTTCTTACTGATGAAAACTCTTCATCCAATCATTTATGTTTTATCTCTTTAAGAAACTATATTGATGAACATTTTAACTAAGTTCATTCAATTTTGTATCTTCATTATACTTCCCTTACCGCCATCCGTCAACCGCTCGTGCACAAGTAACTTTTTTCGTTTCGTCTTTTTTCATTTCATAATTTTCATACTACTTTATTGCAAAAAGGTAAAATAGTAGATATAATTTAGTTATCATAAGTTATATTTCACACAAGAATACACTGTCTAGCGGAGGACTTATGTCTTACTCTTTTACCTTTTATAAGGATCCCGGTTTATTGGTAGATTCCATCAAACTCATTTCTATAGGATTAAATGATTTTTCTATAATGCGCTCTTGTATCGCTCCAATCTCTCCTTCTGAAGAAGATAAAAAGGAAATTCAACACCTAAAAACTGTTATAAAAAAAATGCCTTTACTGCCAAAGGAACTTCTATTATTCTTTTATAAGAATAATAGCGTTGCTCACAATTTTTTATCCGAACTACTCTTAACACTGCTTGACGAAAAATTTAATACCCTCACTCTCAGTTCATTCACTCGACTTCTTTCCGATACTACTTTCATGAAGAATAAGCTTTTTTGTTTTTATTTTAATCATTACCCGTCCAGTCTTAGCGAAGGTGAAAATTTAATTCGTACATCTTCAATACTACCCGATAAGATGAAAGTATATCTACTTGGATTTTATATTCATCCAGAACCATACCTAACACAACTCACGTCCTTTATCAAGCAATACTATCAACGAATTCATCAATGTTACTATACTGAATCTTCCACAAAGACGATAGATGAAAATTCCTTAATCTCATTAATCAATTATGATCATCCCGAACTAAAGAATGTGCATACTTGTTCCTTTAGCTATTCAATCTGTCATGTAATGTATCGATTTCTAGCCTACAACATTGCCCCAACTCAGAATTGGATTATTACCGGTATAAATTTTTCAGACACTATTAACTCTATAACTACTCCCCCCTCTTCTAACAATATCGAAAAAATCTTTGCCGCACTAGGTGATCCTCATCGACTAAAAATTGTCAAGATTCTTCACGAAAATGGTTCGCAAAATACTGCTGATATTTTGTCCCGTCTGGAAATTGCACCCTCCTCTTTAAGTCATCATCTTCGTGTTCTAAAAAAAGCAGGTATTATTACCTCCACTAAAAATAAAAATGGCTTTCACTATTCCCTTAATCGTATGATATTTACACCGGTAACAGAATTACTCAATATACTAAAAGGAGGACTTGCTGAATGAAAATCTGGAAAATGCCAACTATGGAAATTTATCATATTACTGATATATATCAAATAATTAAATCATCAGCATTTTCGTGCAAAAAACGTTTCGATGTACGTTAAGCTCATTTCTCAGAATGGGAGCCGCAAAACGTCCTATAAAAATGTTCTAATAGTTATATATAACTTTTGCAGCCCTTTTCATTATCAAAAATGATACAATATTAGTATATTTTCGATATCCATCTACCTTCATCTCCAGTTTGACTTTTGGCCCCATATTGTCTATAATATCAAGGCAAGCTATTACGTCATTTTTGCGCCCACGGCGCAATTTGCATATATTTCATTTGGAGGTACACTATGTCAGATTTGATCAACCGCCAACTGCAGCAGGAGCTTTCCCTGCAGGAGTGGCAGGTTACTAACGTGATCCAGCTGATCGATGAGGGCAACACCATCCCCTTCATCGCTCGTTATCGTAAAGAGCAACACGGCACCCTCAGCGACGAAATTCTGCGTAATTTCAGCGAGCGCCTTACCTATCTGCGCAATTTGGAGGCCAAAAAGGAACAGGTCATCGGCTCTATTACCGAGCAGGAAAAGATGACCCCCGAGCTGCTGGCCCAGATCCAAAATGCTAAAACCATGGTGGAGGTGGAGGATCTGTATCGCCCCTTCCGCCCCAAACGCCGTACCCGCGCCATCATTGCAAAAGAGCGCGGCTTGGAGCCTTTGGCTACCCTGATCTTCGAGCAGACTCAGACCGGCGAGCTGGCTGACCTGGCCGTTCCCTACGTGGACGAGGCTAAGGAAGTTCCCGACACCGCTGCTGCCTTGGCCGGCGCCTCCGACATCATCGCCGAAATCATCGCCGACGATGCCGACTATCGCCGCCGCATCCGCCAGCTGACCCAGCAGAAGGGTCGCCTGGCATCCAAGGCTAAAAATCCTGAGGAAACCAGCGTATACGAAATGTACTATGACTACTCCGAAGCCATTGTAAAGGTTGCTGGCCATCAGGTGCTGGCCCTGAACCGCGGCGAAGCCGAAAAAATGCTGGCGGTTACCATGGAAGCTCCCGTGGATGAGATCTTAAAATATCTGGAAAATAAAATCGTACTTTCGGATCTACGCCGTGAGTTTTTGCAGGCTACTATTCAGGATGCCTATAAGCGTCTGATCGCTTCTTCCATCGAAAACGAGATCCGCGCCGAAATGACCGAAAAGGCTGAGGATGGCGCCATCCATGTATTTGGCAAGAACCTGTCCCAGCTGTTGATGCAGCCCCCCATTATTGGCAAGCGTGTGTTGGGCTTTGACCCTGCTTTCCGTACCGGCTGCAAACTGGCGGCTCTGGACGAGACCGGTAAGGTGCTGGAGACTGGTGTGATCTATCCCACTTCCGGCCCCGGACGTATTCCCGAAGCCCGCATGAAATTGATGGCTCTTTTGAAAAACCATCGTATCGATATTATTGCCATCGGCAATGGTACTGCTTCCCGCGAGTCGGAGCAGTTCGTAGCCGAAGTTTTGGCATCCTATAATCCCACCGCCCCTGTTAAGGCCAGCTATGTGATCGTAAACGAAGCCGGTGCCAGCGTATACTCCGCTTCCAAGCTGGGTACCGAGGAATTCCCGGACTTCGACGTGGCCCTGAGAAGTGCCGCTTCCATCGGCCGCCGCCTGCAGGATCCTCTGGCCGAACTGGTTAAGATCGACCCGAAATCCATCGGCGTTGGTCAGTATCAGCACGACATGGATCAAAAGAAGCTGAGCGCTTCCCTGACCGGCGTGGTGGAAGACTGTGTAAATAAAGTAGGTGTGGATGTGAACACCGCATCTCCTTCCCTGCTTTCCTATATTTCCGGTATCAGCAAGGTGATCGCCAAGAACATCGTGGCTTACCGCGAAGAAAACGGCAGCTTCAAAAGCCGCCGCGAACTGCTCAAAGTGGCTAAGCTTGGTCCCAAGGCCTTTGAACAGTGTGCCGGTTTCCTGCGCATTCGCGATGGCAAGGAACCCTTGGATAACACCGCTGTTCATCCGGAGTCTTACGAGGCGGCCAAAGCCCTGCTGACCCTGATGGGCTATGATCTGGAAGAGCTTTCCGCCAGTGGCGCCCTGCGTGCAGGTATGCCTCGTTTGTTGGTTCAGATCAAAGGTATGGATCAGCAGAAGCTGGCCGACGAACTGGGCATCGGTGTGCCCACCCTGCTGGATATTGCCGCTGAGCTGGCTAAACCCGGCCGTGATCCCCGAAGCGAAATGCCCGCTCCTATTTTGCGTACCGACGTAATGTCCATGGAGGATTTGAAAGTAGGCATGATTTTAAAGGGTACCGTGCGTAATGTTATCGACTTTGGTGCTTTCGTGGATATCGGCGTGCATCAGGACGGTTTGGTGCATATTTCCCAGCTGAGCCATAAGTTCATTAAGCATCCGCTGGATGCTGTAAAGGTAGGCGATATCGTGGAAGTTAAGGTAATCAGCCTTGACATTGCGAAAAAACGTATCGGCCTTACCATGAAACTGTAATGGAGTTTGACTATGTTGGAACGTGTGGATAAACTCATTGTTTCTCAGGGGCAGTATTCCCGTAGCGAGGTGAAAGCTTTAGTCTCCCGCCGCCGCGTGCTGGTGGATGGAGTGGCCATCCGCTCCTCCAGTGAGAAGGTGGATCCTGATACTGCACGCATCGTGGTGAACGGCGCGGAGCTGGTGTTCAAGAGAAACGTGTATCTGATGCTGCACAAGCCCCAGGGCTATGTGTCCGCTACTGAGGATAAGTCTCAGGCTACGGTACTGGAACTGGTACCGGAAGAATATCGTGGCCGCGAGCTGTTCCCCGCAGGTCGCTTGGATAAGGATACCACAGGTCTTATGATCATCACCGATGATGGTGCCATGGCTCATAGAATCTTATCGCCAAAAAAGCATGTGCAGAAGGTGTATCTGGTGGAAATCGACGTGCCCATGAGCCCCGAGATGGTTAGCGGCTTTGCCGCTGGTGTGGAACTAAACGATGGTGTTTGCCAGGAGGCAAAGCTGGAGATCACAGGTTCCCATACGGGTATCGTGACCCTGCGCGAGGGACGGTATCATCAGATCAAGCGGATGTTTGGCTGCTTCGGCGGCAAGGTGGTGCGGCTGCACCGACTGGCCATGGGAAATTTGTTCCTGCCGGAGGATCTGCCTTTGGGTGAGTGCCGCGAATTGACCGAGGATGAACTTCAAAAATTACAACAGATTATCTAATCAGGAGGCTTTTGCATCATGATCTATCAGCTGAAAGATTGCCGCACCGGCGGCGAAGCGGTATATAATACCACCGTTGAAATTACCGAAAAGGACAACCGTTTGACTTTCCGTTTTGTGGCAGAGCATTCTGCTTATTATTGCCCCCACAGCGGTTATAATCAGATCCATTCCGAAGGTGATGCCTGCGAGATCTTGATCGGTGCCGATCCGGAGCGTTGTCATTATTATGAAATCGAGATCAGCCCTAAGAATGATCTGATGGTGGCTCTGATGGATTACAACGGTGAGGACGAAAAGGACGAGCCGATCCTGAACATCAACTTCGTGGAAGACTGTTTCGTGACCAGCAATGTGACCCTGACCGAAGGCGGCTATATTGCCGAGGTTTCCTTTAATAAGGATGCCGTACGCAAGGGTCTGGGCGACATTTGCTACGACGGTGAGATCTACTTCAATGCCTACCGACTGGAGACCGATGGCGGTGAGATGGATAAGCACCTGTTTGCCATGAACCCCACCATGCGCCATAAGTTCCACACGCCGGAATATTATGTGTATTTGAAGGATTATGTGAAGTAAATCTGCGATTTTATCACCGCGACTGCATGTGTTGATCTGGTTTCGAATGTATGCATGCAGTTTTTAGTAAGTTGACTGCATGTATGCCCTTTGATCATTCAAAATTCATGCACTAGATGATGAGAAATTACCAAAAAATAGAAATTGAACACAAAATAAGAGGATGCAAACGCCTTAAAACAGCGTTTTGCATCCTCTTTTCCATGCCCGACTGCATGCGCAGCACCGAAACAAGAAGATATTCATCCTCCAGTTCTCATCATAGAGAGGATGAATTTTCCATATATACAGGGCTGACATGCACCCAAAATTGCAAAAACTGCATGCACTAATTCAAAAATAAAACTTTACATGCAGTCACGATCTATTATATCTTTAACGGAAATAATCTTGTTCCATAGATAGCAAAATTTTAGCTTATCTTTAACAAATTACCGGTTCCCATGCAAAAGGTAGCAGATCTCTTGCTTTCACTTTAATCAAGTTTCCGTTTTCATCATTTACTATCACTTTGATGTCCGGACAATATTCATACAGCATCTGCCTGCAATTGCCACAAGGCGGGATCACGCAGTTCAAATGTTTTTCATGCACCGCAACAATTGTATCAAAGTCTCGTTCTCCATTTGAAATCGCGATACCAATAGTGATGTACTCTGCGCAGGAACCATGAATGCCATCACAGTTTACACCCTTGTATATATTTCCATTCTTACACAAAACAGCACAGCCAACGGTGTGATTGTATATACCATCATCAAAGTTTTCTTCCAAGACTTTTAACCAATTTTAATCAGTTCATGATCTTTTTCAGTAACAGGGTATCTTTCCATTATGAAACCTCACTTACCTTTCTTCAAACCATTTCAGCATATCAACATAGTTGCCTCTGAAAAGATAACTCGTCCCTCTTTTATTTTCACCTACGATTTCAAGCCCTAGTTTTCTAAGGATACCCATGGACTTTGAATTTCTCTTGTTCGCATAGGCTTCCACCAACTTAATTTCAGCTTCCATATTTTCAATAATAAAACCGTACAGATTTCTGAAAATATGATACTTCCCTTGATATGCTTGATCGATCTGTATTTCCTCCATCATGAAAATAGCTTCATTCACTGAATACTGAAAATACCCAATAATCCCCTCTGATTCCTTATGAATGATCATGATGATTTGACGCTTTTCGCTCTGTAATTCTTCACGCATTGCCTGTGACCAGAACTGAAAATCCTCTTCCCAGCTATTTCCAGTGGGTGCAATTTGACTCATATTTTCACACAAAACTGTAAACAGCCCACGCGCATATTCCTCAAATTCATTCTTATTTAGATAGCAAAATTTAAACATAGTTACCCTTACTCCAATATCAACTTCTCCAGCTCTGTTGCTATAGTTGCCAGATACTTGGCTCCCGCTGAGCGCAGTTCCTTCTCATCACGAAAGCCCCACAGCACGCCGCAGCTCTCTAGTCCAGCGTTGTTTGCCGTGATCATATCCACATTACTATCACCCACATACAAAACCTCAGCCTCCGTCAGACCCAACAGCTGCAAAGCCTCTCGGGTGGACGCCGGATCCGGCTTGTTGGGCACGCCCGGCCTCGAACCAAGTGCTACAGTAAACACTTGTCCAAAATATTTGGGAACCAACTGCTTTACAGGGCCGTCTGCCTTGTTAGACACCACCGCCATCTTCACTCCGGCCGTCTTCAGACGTGCCAGCATCTCTTCGATTCCCTCATAGGGAGCCGTCTGATCCTCGGAATGCACGCTATAAAAATCCATGAATTCTGCCAATGCCTTTTCAAACAACGGCTCCTGCACCTTGGCAAAGGCCTCTTTCTCCACCTGCGGCTCGGTATGCGCATTCGTGCCCGCCAGAAGGCGATGCACCAAATTGGGAATTCCGTTTCCCACCATCAGTTTATACGCTTCCACCGGATACTCCTCTCGGCCCAGCACTTTCAGCACATGATTGCCCGCCGTCGCCAGATCATACAGCGTGTTCAGCAGCGTACCATCCAGATCAAATATAACTCCCTTTTTCATTGGTTTTACCTCTTTTTTTCATAAGCAATTCATTATATTTATCATACCAGATTTTTTCTCAATGTGCAAGAATAAAAGAGCAGCCCCAACTTGAAGTTATTCTACTCTTTTTCTCTTTTTTCTGAATCGGATGTACGCTTTCTGTACTGATTTTTAAGGTTTTGCTGACAAATTATCAGCATAGTACAACAATATAGACTGGGCTACGTACAAAATATACGCAGTTAAAGCTCAAAATAGCTCACTACGTACAAAAAAGTGAGTTGTATTGCGTATAAATATCAGCAAACCATGGGGAACTGCGAGGGCTCCTGCTGACAGATCATCCTTTCCCACCGGATCTAAGGCCTACAGCCGCTTCATCCAATATCCAAACTCCCCAAAGCTCGGCACATCGCCATGGGGCGTATAAAAAAGCGTATACCCCTCCACCGCCAGTTCTGCCTCATGAGTCGGTCGAAAACGACAGGGAATTCCCAGGTAATTTTCATTTCCCTGCTGCGCCAAAATCAAATGCCGATACCGCTGAAATGCACGCCGGCCCGCATCGCCACACACCAGATTCACCTGACTCAGCTCACGCAGCATAAATATCGCCGTGGGCGCAAAAGCCGCTGGTTCTCGCTCTGCCGTTGCCTCTTGCAAGACCACTCCATCTTCGATTTCCTCAGGTTCCGGCAAGACTTCTTTTTTCTCCGTCATTTCCGGTATCGTTTCTTCCTTGACGTATACAGTTTCAGACTCATTTTCTGTGTACGCCATCTCTATAGTTGACTTCTCCATGGCTTCCACAACCGGTTCCACCGTAGGCTCGGGTTCCGCAGTCGGCGCAGCTTCCCCCACCACTTTTGCTGTCGAAGTTTCCTCATATCGCCATGGAATCAACATGGGTTCAAAGCGAAATCCCACCAACCGACTACTACCGGAGCCTCTGGCTACCACAGCTTTAAACTCCGTCACCGGAATCTGTCCCAGCTCCTCTGGAAAGCTACCACGAAACATTGGCCCGGCTTGTCCCCGCGGATTCACTCCAAACTGGCCCAAGGGATACTCTTTATAGTGACCACCCTGCTCGCATAGCAAGACCATCTCATATAACTGCCCGGCAGGCAGGCCCATCAGACTGCAGCGCACCTTACAGTCCACCCTGCCTGGCTGATCCTGCAGTTCCACCCGTACCTGTCCGCAGGGAGCACTACTCTCTTCTTTTCGCAGCTCTATAAACAATCGCATATAACTCATAAGCTTCCTCCTAAGATGATGATAGTACACCTTATGAGGAAGCTTACTCATTTATTCCTTGATAGATTTTAAAATGTGGAATCCAGCCTCGCGATCGATGATCTCGCAATTACCGAATAAACGCTCCAGTTCCTTAATGGCACTGGGACCACCCTGATTCTTACGAATTACCACATACAGGGCACCACCTGCTGACAGGTGATCAAAAGCCTGCTGAAAGATTCCGTACACCACAGCCTTACCTGCACGAATGGGCGGATTGGTCACCACCATTTGGAAGGCATTCGTTGGATCCTGCAGTAGGGCCGGCAGGTTGTCCACAGTTTCCACTGTGAAATCTCTAAGCTTTGCCTTTTGAGCATTGCGGCGGGCCAGATCCATAGCGCGCTCATTCACGTCCACCATGTGAACATGAGCCATGGGGAAAGCGGTTCCCAGCACTGCGCCAATGGGGCCATAGCCACAACCGATATCCAACAAGCGCTTTGGAGCCTCCGGCTCATCCTTCAAAATTGCATTCAGCAAAATATCGGTGCCGTGATCCACGCGGCTGATGGAAAATACACCGCTATCGGTGATGAAGCTGTAACGCTGATCGTATCCGTTAATATTGATCACATAGTCAATGCTCCGTTCGTTGGAGACGCTGATGGGATCTTTCGAATAATAATGTTGTGCCATATTATGTTTATCTCCGTTTTTATTCTGCCTGGCCATGCAGTTCGGCCAGTTCCGCGTGGAACAGGGGCAGGGCCTCCTGACCCGCTTCGGTTACCGGTTTGATCCACTTACCGCTGCGCATGTACTTGGTTTCGAAGATCAAACGCAGGATCTCATCGGTATATACGAAGGAAAATACCGCCAAGAAAGGCAGGTGCAGCATCATACCTGCGGCCCAGGTGGCCGGTACACTGATTGCGAACAAGCAGCCGATCTCCACCACTGTACCGAAGACCGCTTCGCCGCCGGCGCGGAAACCACAGTTCATAATATAGTTACAGGTTCGCACAGTACCCGCAGCCAGATAGATCAGGATCATGTACTTACCATATTCCATAGCCTGCGTACCCAATCCAAACAGACCAAGCAGGGGCTGGTTAACAAATAAACCAATCAAAACGATGGTAAAGGTGATGGCCGGGCAAAGGATCGCAAAACCCTTGGCGTAGTTATAGGCTTTCATGTGACGACCGGCACCTACTTCTTTGCCCACCACCACAGAGCTGGCATCCGCCAGACCTCCAAAGAAGGCAAATACGAAACCTTCCAGCACTCGGAAGGCTGCCATGGCGGCAATGGCCGATTCGTCTTGACGACCAATTACAATGTTGATCAGCATCTGACCCACACCGTAGAATAATTCATTACAAATAATGGGGAAACATTTGCGCAGGTAGTTACCTAAAAAACCGTCTTCCCAATGGAACATATCGCGAATCTTTAATGCCACTGTGCTCTTACCCTTCACTAAGAAGATGGTCAGCAGCAACAGATTTACCCCAGCCGAAGCCAGCGTGCCCACTGCCGCACCAGCGGGACCCATCTTGGGCAGACCGAAGCGACCATAGATCAACAGCCAATTCAGCACAAAGTTCACCACCAGGGATACAATGGAGCAGATCAGCGGTGCTTTCACACGCTCAGTAGAACGCATCAAAAAGCTGATCAACACACCCAATACCTGCAACGGATAGGCAAAACCGATAATACGAATATAGGGAATGCCCACTTCGATAATGTTTTGCTTATCGGTATACACACCCAGCAAGAACTCCGGCTTGACGACTGCCACAGTCGCAAAGGCCAGCGAAACCAGCAGCATGAATACCATGGAAACGCCAAAGGTACGATTGATACCCTTTTTATTATTAGCACCCCAATACTGGGCAAAGAACAAAAGAGAACCACCGGCAAAGCCAAAGTAACAGGAGAAGAACAGCGACGAGATCTGTGAACAGATGCCCACAGCTGCCACCGCCAGCTCACCCTCGCTGCCGATCATGATGGTATCCACCATGCTGGCCGTAGTGCCCAACAGATTTTGAAAAGCAATGGGTAGGGCTATGGCAAGCACTGCCTTAAAAAATACTTTCCACTCGATTCCTTGTTTTTTTACATTTGTCATACTAATCTTATAAGTCTCCCAATGCATCTGCCAGCTTCGCAAAGTCCGCTAAACTCAGGGCCTCACCGCGGATCTTTTCGGAAATACCGGCCTTCGCCAAAGCTGCCAGGATCTGATCCTTGGAAACCGTAAGCTCCGGGCTACCGCTCACACTGTTCACCAGTGTTTTACGGCGCTGGCCAAAGGCCGCACGGATCAGCTTGAACATCAGCTTTTCATCTTTGGTTTCCACCGGCAGCTCACGGCGGCGCTTCAAATGAATCACCGCGGAACCCACGCCGGGACGGGGAATAAAGCAATTCTGAGGCACATATGCCGCAATGGTGGGTTCAGCATAATACTGCACCGCTAGGGACAATGCGCCGTAATCTTTAGTGCCGGGTTTGGCCTGCATACGCTTGGCCACTTCCTCCTGTACCATAACGGTGATGCTATCCAGCGGTACACCGCTTTCAAACAATCCCATAATGATCGGTGTGGTAATATAGTAGGGCAGATTGGCCACCACCTTCACCGGCTGATCAATCGCCTTTTCTGCAAAAAACGCAGGCAGATCCAGCTCCATAAAATCGGAGTTCACGATCTCGATGTTATCGTAAGCCGCCAGATTTTCCTCCAGCAGAGGGATCAGACGGTTGTCGATCTCCACGGAAATAACGCGCTTAGCGGCCTCACCCATCAGCTGGGTCAGACTGCCGATGCCGGGGCCAATCTCCAGGCACACGTCCTCGGAGCCGATCTCGGCTGCGCGCAAAATTTTTCCTAGTACATGCAGATCGACCAGAAAGTTCTGGCCGAACTGCTTTTTAAACTGAAAGTCATATTTCTGCAGCACCGCAATGGTATTCTGCGGGCTGGCAATTAGATCTTCCTCACCCGCTGCTTTTGTCAGCGTGCTCAAAAGATATTCTTTCGGATTCATTGCTTCCATTTATCAAATCCTCAATTACAGTTCGATCTGGAACAAGCGGCAGGCGTTTTCAGAAGTAACACGAGCTACTTCCTCAGCGGTAATACCCTTGATCTGAGCGATCTTCTCTGCCACATACTGCAGATTACGGGAATCGTTACGTTCACCACGCTTAGGCACCGGTGCCAAATAGGGGGCATCGGTCTCCAGCAGCAGGCGCTCCAACGGAATGCCCTCTACCACACGCAGGATCTTCTTCACATCGGGGAAGGTCAGCATACCGCCAATACCCAGGTAAAAGCCCATATCCACATAGGCCTTGGCCATCTCCAAATTGCCGGTGTAAGAATGAATCACGCCGCCAACCTCGCTGGCATCGCAACCTTCAATAATATCGAAGGTTTCCTTGGCCGCCTCGCGGCTGTGCACGATAATGGGCAACTCCACTTCCTTGGCCAGCTCGATCTGCTCGATGAACCAGTCACGCTGCAGGTCACGGGGAGAAAAATCGTAATGGTAATCCAAGCCGATCTCGCCGATGGCTACGATCTTTTCGGAGCGGCAGGCGTAATTATACAGCTGGTATACGTCTTCCTCTTCCAGATCCTTTACCGCATGGGGATGTACGCCCACGGCGCCAAACACGAAATCGTATTCATTCACCAGCTTCAGGGTGCTGGCGCAACCCTTCATATCGCTGGCGCAGTTGATGATGGCGTCTACGCCGCCGCGACGCATAGCGTCAAAAAGCTCTTTTTGATCCTTTTTAAACTTAGGATCATCGTAATGCGCATGAGTATCGAAATACATTAGCGTACCTCGCCGCCGGAGGGCATATCTTTTTCGGGGCTGATAACAGCAAAGTTGCCGTTTTCATCGGAGGCGCACAGGATCATGCCCTGAGACAGCACGCCGCGCAGTTTAACGGGTTTCAGGTTGGTTACAACCACGACCTTCTTGCCCACCATTTCTTCGGGTTTGTAGTAGCTGGCAATGCCGGATACGATCTGGCGAACTTCGTCACCGATCTTGATCTGGGAAACCAGCAGCTTCTTAGCGCCTTCCACGGGCTGGCACTCCAGAACCTCGCCCACCTTCAGCTCAACTTTAGCAAAGTCATCGATGGTGATCTCGGGCTTAACTTCGGGCTCTTCCTTCTTGGCTTCTGCTTTCTTGGCTGCTTTCTCAGCTTCCTTAGCGGCTTTGATCTTGGCTTCTTTTTCAGCATTGATCTCAGCCAGCATCTTCTTCTCGTCGATACGAGCGAACAGAGGAGTAGCTTCGTTGGTCTCAGCGCCTACTTCCAGCAGACCGAAGTTTGCCAGAGATTCCAGGCTGCGGCCACACTCGGGCACATTCACCTGATTCAAAATGGCCTCACCGGTCTCAGGCAGGAAGCTGCCCAACAGTACGCCAATGTAGCGAATGCTCTCCAACAGGTTATACAATACAGTACCCAAACGAGCCTGCTGTGCTTCATCCTTAGCCAGAGCCCAAGGAGCGGTTTCATCGATATATTTGTTGCTGCGGCGAGCCAAAGCCACGATCTCTTCCAGGGCGTCAGCTACTCGCAGTTCATCCATCTTACTCTCAACATTTTTAACAGCCTGCAATGCAGTCTGGATCAGATCGGTATCCAGCGCCTCGTTTTCGGCGGAGCCGGTAACGCCTTTGGCCTGCAACACGCCGCCAAAGTACTTCTTGCCCATGGCGATGGTACGGTTCACCAGGTTACCGATGGTGTTGGCCAGGTCACCGTTGAAGCGGGCGATCAGAGTCTCGTAGGTGATGTTACCATCACTGGCGAAGGGCATCTCGCGCAGTACATAGTAACGAACGCCGTCAACGCCAAAGCGCTGTACCAGTTCATCAGCGTAAATTACGTTGCCCTTGGACTTACTCATTTTGTCCTCGCCGAACAGCAGCCAGGGATGACCGAAGATCTGCTTGGGCAGGGGCTCACCCATAGCCATCAGGAAGATGGGCCAGTAAATGGTGTGGAAACGCAGAATGTCTTTACCAATCAAATGCACATCGGCGGGCCACAGCTTCTTGTACAGTTCGGAGGGATTCTCCGGATCGTAGCCGATACCGGTGATATAGTTGTTCAAAGCGTCCATCCAAACGTATACAACGTGACCGGGGTCGAAATCAACCGGAATACCCCAGCTGAAGGAGGTACGGGATACGCACAGATCCTGCAGACCGGGCTTCAGGAAGTTGTTAACCATTTCTTTCTTACGGGACTCAGGCTGAATGAATTCAGGATGCTCTTCGATGTGCTGCATCAGACGATCCTGATATTTGCTCATTTTGAAGAAGTAAGCTTCCTCTTTGGTCTTCTTAACTTCGCGGCCGCAGTCGGGGCACTTGCCGTCTACCAACTGGCTCTCGGTGAAGAAGGATTCACAGGGTACGCAGTACCAGCCTTCGTAGTAACCTTTGTAAATGTCACCCTGCTCGTACAGTTTCTTAAAGATCTTCTGTACGGTCTTTTCGTGGTCGGCATCGGTGGTACGGATGAACTTGTCATAGCTGGTGTTCATCAGATCCCAAATGTCTTTGATCTCGCCGGCTACTTTGTCAACGTACTCCTTGGGAGTTACACCGTTTTCCTCAGCGTTCAGCTGGATCTTCTGGCCGTGTTCGTCGGTACCGGTCATGAAGAATACATCGTAGCCCTGCAGACGACGATAGCGGGCAATGGCATCGGCCAAAACTACCTCATAGGTGTTGCCGATATGGGGCTTACGGGAAGTGTAAGCAATAGCGGTTGTCAGGTAATACTTACCTTTGGACTGTTTGTTGCATGCATCACACATGGTTTGAATCTCCTTTTCGATATACATAATATAAGGCGCCCTATCCAATAAGGACGAGAGCGCCTGCTTCGTGTTACCACCTTAATTTGTTCGCCCCTCGCGGAGCCAACCTCACTCAGTACGGGAAGCGAATCTGTGCGTTCAATACGGACTACACAGGGGACACTTCTTTATACTGCAACGCAATCACGGGCGTACCCGTCGCAGCCTGCCGCTTTGGTTTTGATGCATTTTCGATCGCATTCCATTTGCGGGTCGGTGCGCAGCTCCGAGGCCATCTTCCACTTCTTCGTCCGCATCCCTTTTCAGCTGCCGGGACTCTCTGTAGCTTTCTATGAAGTGTACTCTTCTCTTCATTGCCTTTAAACATATGAAACTATTCTACTATGACCGTAGTCAAAAGTCAAGCTTTATTCCTTGTTGATCGCCTCAATAAAGGCCGGAATCAGCTGCTTCTTACGGGATACCACACCTTGCAGCACAACAATGTCGTTGCCCATACCGGGAATGCGTCCCGCATCCGGCCGCAGGCCGAAAGCCTCCACGGCAAGCGCCTCGGCGCCATCGCCATAGCACATAAGAGTGGTCTCCTCTTCAATGATGTTGGTCAGCATGAAGAACATCATACTCATACCATGCTCACGGCAGTGTTCCTCCATGTAAGGCATCAACTTCTTCTCGATATTTTTCAGTTCTTCAGCACTCATGCTGTTGATCTGACCCACACCAAATACAGTATCGCCAAATTCGAACTTTTTATAATCCTGATACAGGATTTCCGCAGGAGTCTTATCCTTCAAATTGCTGCCGGCGGTGAACATTTCGATACCATAGGTCTTGCAGTCGATACCGGCGATCTGCGCCAAGGCCTCGGCTGCCATCTTATCCACGATGGTGCAGGTGGGTGAACGGAACACCAAGGTATCCGACAGAATCGCACTGCACAAAAGACCAGCAATATTCTTGGGAATATTGATTCCCTTTTCCTTATACATTTCAAAAATGATGGTGGCAGTACAGCCCACAGGCTCATTGCGGAAATATACCGGCTCCATAGTCTCCAAGGTACCGATGCGGTGGTGATCGATGATCTCCAGAATCTCAGCATCTTCGATGTTATCCACGGCCTGACTCTTTTCATTATGATCCACCAAAATAATGCTACGGCGGGTGATACCCAACAAGTTGCGGCGGGAGATCATGCCCACATAGCTGCCGTTCTTATCCACCACGGGAAAATCGCGAATGCGCAGACTCTGCATGGTTTCTTTAATATCGTCGGTGTAGTCGCTGGGCAGGAAGGTCACCAGATCATCACTGGTCATAAAGGCCTCCACCGGCATACTCTGGTTGATCTGACGGGCCACCATGTAGGTATCCAGAGGTGTCACGATGATGGTGCACCCCTTCTCCTCTGCCAGTTTGCGGATGGTCTTAGAAACCGATGCACCCAGACACACGATGATACAGCTGGCGCCGGACTCGATGGCGGACAGCTGAGAGTCATAACGGTTTCCGGTGATGACCATATCTTTTTCTTTTATGTAATCTTCCATTACATCAGGATTAGCGGCAGAAATCAGAATATCTCCCTCTGTAAAGCTGGCTTCGGGATCACCCACGACCATCTCTGCTTCCAGAGTTTCCAGAATATTTTTATAGGAGGTATTCGCCTTGGACACAATATCGCTGCTTTGCTCCTTCATGTAGGACATGGCAATATCATTGATGGTAATCACACCTTCCAGAATGTTGTTCTCATCCACAATGGGAAGGGTAACAGCATTCAGCTCTGCCATCTTGCCCCATGCGTTTTTCAGCGACAGATCACGGCTCACACCGGGCACTTTACGGATCTCCATGTCGCGCACACGGGTACCGATGTTACTCAGATACCCAGGTTGACGCACACCGAATTTACGCAGCACATATTCGGTTTCCGGATTGATCTGACCGGCTCTTGCAGCAATATATTTATTGCCGTCGTTTTCTCTATTTTTCAATTCGGCATAGGCAATGGCGGAACAGATGGAATCGGTGTCCGGATTGCGATGGCCTAGGATGTAGACTTCTTTTTTAGGTTTACTCATTTTCTCATTCCTTATTCTATTTCAAACAACCAAGCTTTGTTCTTATTTGTTCTTAAACAAAGCAAAATAACACAGGGGTATTATACCATTTTTGCCAACGATAGGCAAATCAAAAAAGAGGCTCCGATGAACCTCTTTTTTGATCATCCAATTATACCTTTACATACCTTTGATTCCTGCTGTTAGGCTTATCAGGAATTGTCATACGGATCAGATTCATATCTGTGGCCGGTCGCAAATAGTTTCTACGAAAACCTTCTTTCGACTTCAATCCCAGTTTTTCCATAAGTACTTTGCTTGTATAAGGGATATCATATTCCATCACATCAAGCAGCTTCTTGATATATTCCGAAAGTTGTTCATTATCCTCACTGATTTGAACAGAAATGTCGTCCATAATCTTATCAATTTGTGACAACATAAACTCAATAAAAATTGTGGATTCACCATCTATATGACATTTGGCAATCGCATCATAATATTCGTCTTGAAACTTCTCAATCTGACTTTCAATTGGAATATATTCAAATATCGGCTTCCACTTCGAAAGAATGGCAGTGTGCCATAATCTCGCCATTCTCCCATTTCCGTCAGAGAACGGATGGATAAAGACAAATTCATAATGAAATACACTGCTTAAAATAAGAGGATGAACACTATATTGCGCTTCTTTCATCCAATCAAAAAGATCATCCATAAATTGTAAAACGAATCGAGCCGGTGGCGCCATAAAAATGCATTGATCACCGTTAAAGACACCTTCCTCACCTCGACGGAAGTCACCGGACTCTTCCACAACATATTGAGTCATTATGCCATGGTATTTTTTTAAATCGTTTATGCTATACGGATTGATCTCAAAAAATTTCTCATAGGCCGCATAAGCATTTTTTACTTCCTGAATTTCTTTTTGCTCACCAAGAACACTTTTTCCATTGATTACATCTCTAACTTGTCCTAAGGAAAGGGAATTGGCCTCAATCTTCAAAGAAGAGTGAATCGATTTAATACGATTATTTTTCCTTAGGTGCGGTTTCGATTCCAAATTACTGATTGCTGTAATGCGTCCTATTTTTTCTGAAATAGAAGATACATATGATAAAATTTCGTTTGTTATTGTAAAAGGTGGCTTATAATTTCCCATGATAACACCCTCCCTGTACTTACGTATTATCTTGCGTACTTTCTTCCTCTATTATACTACAATTTCATTTTTTTTCAATATCATATGATTCCAAAAAAACGACCGATAGCACAAAACTATCGGTCGTCCATATCATTCAATTGATATCAGCCCAGATTTTTCAAGCTGTTTTCTACCTGCTCCAGCATAGAGCGGTACTTCTCGCCCTTGGCTTTCTCTTCTTCGATAACCTGAGCGGGAGCCTTGCTTACGAAACCGGGGTTGCCCAGCTTCTTCTCAACACGGGTGATCTCACCTTCCAAGCGCTTCTTCTCTTTCAGCAGACGCTCGCGTTCCTTATCCAGATCTACCAACTGATCCAACGGAATGCAAACAGTACCGTCCTGAATCGGAACAGTAACAGCACTATCGGAAATACCGGTGCGATCAGCCTGAACGGTAACTTCAGTAGCAAAGGCCAGAGGAGCCAGGAAGCTGCCGCCGCGGCGGAAGATATCCTGTACTTTTTCGTCAGCGGATACCACGATTACCTGAGCCTTCTGCTTGGGAGGTACGTTCATCTGAGTACGGATATTACGGATACCACGGATGGCTTCCTTCATACGCTCTACTTCGTTCTCCTCAGCAGGGAAGTTCATTTCATCACGGTATACAGGCCATGCAGCATACATGATGGTCTCCTCTTCAGGACACAGATAGGAGAAGATCTCCTCGGTGATGAAGGGCATGAAGGGATGCAGCATCTTCAGGCCGTCTACCAGAACGGTCTTCAGGGTCCACAGAGCAGCGGTGCGGCTCTGGCCCTTCTCTCCGTACAGACGAGACTTAACCATCTCGATGTACCAGTCACAGAACTCTTCCCACAGGAAGCCGGTCAGCTTGTCACTTACAACGCCAAGCTCATATTTATCCATATTTTCTTTTACTTCTTTAGCCAGGTTGTTAACCTTGGACAGGATCCAACGGTCAGCAGCCAGCAGATCCTGAGGATCCATGGTGGCAGGCAGTTCTTCGTCCATGTTCATCATGATGAAACGAGAAGCATTCCAAACTTTATTCGCAAAGTTACGGGCAACCTCTACCTTAGACCACTTGAAGCGCATGTCGTTACCAGCAGCATTACCGGTCACCAGCATCAGACGCAGAGCATCGGCACCATACTGATCGATAACCTCCAGAGGATCGATACCGTTACCCAGGCTCTTACTCATCTTCAGGCCGTTTTCATCACGAACCAGACCATGGATCAGAACATCCTTAAAGGGAACTTCGCCAGTGTACTCCAGAGCGGAGAATACCATACGAGATACCCAGAAGGTGATAATATCGTAACCGGTTACCAATACGTTGGTGGGGTAGAAATATTTATATTCAGGAGTCTCTTCGGGCCAGCCCAAAGTGGAGAAGGGCCACAAAGCGGAGCTGAACCAGGTATCCAGAGTATCCTCATCCTGATTCCAGGTGGTGCAGCCACACTGACAAGCCTCGGTGGGAGCCTCAGCGGATACTACCATTTGACCACACTCAGCGCAGTAGTAAGCAGGAATACGATGACCCCACCACAACTGACGGCTGATACACCAGTCATGCAGATTCTCCATCCAGTTCAAATACATCTTATCGAAACGCTCGGGCACAAAGCGGAAGTCGCCGTTCTTCAGAGCATCGATAGCGGGTCTTCTCAGTTTGTCCATGGCTACAAACCACTGGGGTTTTACCATGGGCTCGATGGTGCAGTGGCAGCGATCGTGGGTACCAACGTTATGAACGTGGTCTTCGATCTTGGTCAGGAAGCCCTGCTCCTGCAGATCCTTAACGATCTCTTTACGAGCCTCGTAGCGGTCCATGCCTTCATATTTGCCGCAGAGTTCGTTCATGTGACCATCGTCGGTCAGAACACAGATCACTTCCAGATCGTGACGCTGACCAACTTCAAAGTCGTTGGGGTCATGAGCGGGGGTGATCTTAACAGCACCGGTTCCGAAGTCTTTTTCTACATAAGGATCAGCTACTACGGGAATCTCGCGGTTTACCAGAGGGAGGATCAGCTTCTTGCCGATCTTGTCCGCGTAGCGGGGATCGCTGGGATGTACAGCTACAGCGGTATCGCCCAGCATAGTCTCGGGACGGGTGGTGGCTACTTCAATATAGCCGCTGCCATCAGCATAGGGATAGCGCAGATGCCAGAAATGACCTGCCTGCTCCTCATGCAGAGTCTCGGCGTCGGAAATAGAAGTCTGGCACTTGGGGCACCAGTTGATGATGCGTTTGCCTTTGTAGATCAGGCCCTGGTTGTACAGACGAATGAATACTTCCTGTACAGCCTTGGACAGACCTTCGTCCATGGTGAAGCGGGTACGATCCCAGTCGCAGGATGCGCCGATCTTCTTCAGCTGGCTGATGATACGCTCATGGTAAGTCTCTTTCCACTCCCAAGCTTCCTTCAAAAAGCCTTCGCGGCCTACATCTTCTTTACGGATGCCCTTGGCTGCCATGTTCTGGATTACCTTAACCTCGGTAGCAATGCTAGCGTGGTCGGTGCCGGGCTGCCACAGTACGTTATAGCCTTCCATTCTCTTCCAACGGATCAGAATATCCTGCAGGGTGTTGTCCAGAGCATGACCCATGTGCAGCTGACCGGTAATGTTTGGCGGCGGAATTACAATGGTAAAGGGTTTCTTGGTTTCGTCTACTTCTGCATGGAAATACTTATTTTCTTCCCATTTCTGATACAAACGACCCTCGATTTGTTTCGGATCGTAAGTGGTCGGCAAGTTTTGCATGATTTACCTCCAAAATTGATTAATATTAAGCAACAATTGCGAAAATAAAAAAAGCGGATTACGCCTGCTAAGGGCGAAATCCGCGGTACCACCTTAATTTGTTCTTTGTAGGCGACTATCATCGCCCCCGCCTGTAACGGGACGACCCGGTCAAAACTACTGGGCTCGTCATTTTGCTCGCTCTGCGAGCCTTCCGCGCAGCGGAAAAATTGACCAACCGTTTGTCCTGACGACTCTGAAGCTACCTTCCATCCTTCGTTCGACCGGGAAACCTTTCAGCCGATGAATTTCCCTCTCTGATGCCTTGCCGGATGTACTCCTCTTCTTCGCTGTCTGTTGCTGTTATGCATATTTGCATAGATGGCCTAATGATACTCAAATTGAAGCGGATTGTCAAGGGGAATTTGTGAGTTTTTCGCAGTTGACTTCCCAATACCGATAATTTATAATGTGAACGCACATAAACTACTACGAATTTATTAGAGGATTTCTATGTATAACTTAAAACTTGGCATGTCCATCAACGCACAGTTCGGTATTTCTTTCGAAGATCAGTTACGGCTTTTGAAGCAGACAGGCTTTGAATCCTTCTTCCACTATTGGACAGCTCCCAATGGCGAGGTGGCCAAGCTGAAGGCTCTGGCCGATGAATTAGGCTTGGATTTTCATTCTCTGCACGCTCCCGGCCGCCGTGCGAATGCCCTTTGGGAGGAAGGCGTGCCCACCGATGCCCACCTGTTGGAACTACGCCTTTGTCTGCAGGATTGCATCGACAACCACATTCCCGTAATGGTTATGCACGCCACCGCTGCCTTTGATTACCCTGCGCCTACTGAAATTGGACTTCGTAATTTCGAAACCCTACTGCGTATGGCGGAAGGTACCGATACTAAGATCGCCATTGAAAATCTGCAATGTGAAGAATTCCATGGTGCACTGCTGCGGCATTTTAAAGCTCATCCGAACTTTGGTTTTTGCTGGGACACCGGCCATGAGATTGCCTATTTGCTGCCGAATCAGATGGCCCAGTTCGGCGATCAAATCATTTACACCCATTTTCATGATAATCTGGGTACCAAGGATTTTAACGGACGCCTCTCTGGTCGGGATGATCTGCATTTGCTTCCCTTCGACGGCATTGCCGACTGGTCGGCCATCGCTGAAACGTTGGCTGCTTCTCCCTATACTGGGCCGCTGACCTTTGAAATGAAGATTCAGAACCCAAAGGGTCGCCATGAGCACGATGGATATTTAGCCATGCCCATCGAACAGTATTTTGCCGAGTGCTATAAGCGTGCCTGCCGTGTGGGTGCACTGTATCTACGAGCAAAGACGAAATTGGGATAAGTGGTTCAGTTACGTTTTTCTTTTTTTTAAAAATAACTGATTTTCTTCAGTTACATCAATACATAAAAGCATAAATAACTGATTTTCTTCAGTTACTTATGCTTTTTTTCATTTTGATAACTGATTCTTTCAGTTACTTTTCATTATTATTCGGTACACAACTGATCATTTTCAGTCAAAAATCTATTTTGCGTTTCTTCAACTGAACGATTTCAGTTAAATCTCTATTTTTGGATTTTATAACTGAACACGCACATCAAAAAAGCTGCTGCATCACACGACTTGACGCAGCAGCCCAGCTAATTAGATCTCAAAGGGATACATGATCTGCTGACGGATCTCCTCCGCCTTTTCAGCGCCCTCCAGGCGGGCAGCCAAATGCAGCGCAAAGGGAATGGTCGCACCCAGTCCCTTACCGGTGATGATGTTGCCATCCTCCACCACAGGTTCACCGGTGGCCTCGGCTCCCAGCAGCTTATCTTCAAAACCAGGATAGCAGGTCGCCTTTTTGCCCTGCAGCAAGCCCAGCATACCCAACACACTGGGAGCTGCACAAACCGCAGCTACAAGCTTTGACTCATCCGCAGCAAAGGCCTTCACCGTCTCTGCCACCAAAGAACTGGCAGCCAAATTATTGGTTCCACCCAATCCTCCGGGCAGCACTACCATATCGAACTGCGCCATATCCAGCTCGCCGGCCAGTACATCTGCATAAAACGAAATATTATGTGAAGAACTGATCAACTTATCCTCGTGAATCGATGCTGTAGTCACTTCAACACCTGCACGGCGCAGAATATCGATGGTCACCAGACCTTCGCATTCTTCCAAACCATTAGCCAAAAATACACATGCTTTACTCATCATTCAACCTCCTGTTATACATCAAAATCCATTCGCCAGAAGCTAGCACAGCCAGCTTCCTAAAGTTATACTTCCACCGTAGGCACAACCTTTTCCATAACATAGTCATCCATCACAAAGCCATTGCCGATATCCGCACACTGCTCCCGGGCCACAGTAAAGCCCCAATGCTTGTACACTTCAATGGTATGATCATTATATCGATTCACCGTCAGCCAGATCTTACGGCAGCCCTCCTGCTGGGCAACGGAAATCAAAAAGTCCAGAGCACGGCTGGACAACGCCCGACCGCGATAGGGCTGCAGCAAATATAACTTGCTTAAAAACAGTGCATCCTCATCCACGCGAAAGCCCACGTAACCCCGGTGACCACCATAGGCTTCATGTTCCGGCAGGGCCGCTTCACCGCCCTCTTCGTGAATAAAATAATACTGATAGCCCTCTTCGGCTCGCTGACGCAGCATAGCCGGATATGATTGGAACTTATCCACCATGTAATCGATCTGCTCCGGCGAAAGAATCGATGCAAAATGCTGATGCCACACTTCATTGGCGATCTGACTCAGCACCCGCACATCTTCATTTGACTTTACCGGCACCATACGAAAGTTTGCTTCCACATCCACGCCAAGGCGAGACAACTCACCGCGCAGGCGGCTTGTATCACCGTCAAATACAATACCATTCATTCCCACTGCGCGACAGCCTTCGATGTTGGCAGTCAGATCATCGATGAAGACACACTCCTCAGGCCGAAGGTCATACTGATTCAAAAATGTTTCATAGATCTCACGACTTGGCTTCACGCAAAGATGTTCTGCCGAAATGAAGCGTTCATCCAGCAGCTGCATGGCCGCATGCTTTTCCAACCGTTTGTGATATCTCAAGCCGGCGTTGGATAAAAGAAATAGTTTATAGCCCTTCTCCTTCAGTTCCTGCACCAACTGCAGCATGCCATTAATGGGTTCCATATAGTAGTCCCATTCCTCCATTGCAATACGGGCATCCTCCCGAGCGGATTCCGGCAAACGGCTCAATACCAGCTCCAGAAACTCAGCCTCCGTCATGGTACCTTTATCCATATAGCCCCATTCCACGGATCTAAAAATTTCATTTAATAAAAGCTCTCGGTTTTCATCTTTTACTGAAATCTTCGATGCAATATAGGGCGGATCCCATGTTAACAGCACACCACCCATGTCAAGCACAATATTACGAATCATTTTATCCTCCGTTCAAAACATCTTCGATGTTCTAAAAAACGCGCCGGCCCAGTCTTCCCAGGCCAGCGCGCTGATTTAAATTCTATGTATTACTATATGTTCTTTTATCGGTTACTTCCGAAGAACAGCACACCCAACGCTCCGGGGCCGGAATGTACGCCAATGCTGGGATTTACATCGTTGATCATGATGTTGTTAATACCAAAACGCTTGGTTACCTGCTCAGCTACAAATCGGGCATCCTCCGGGCAGTCACCATGTACAATACCCACCAGGTCGTTCATCTCTTCATAGCCTTTGATGCGCTCTTCCATATAATCCACCAAAGCCAACAAGGATTTTTTACGTCCACGCACGGTACCGGCCTGACCCAGTTTTCCTTCCGGATTCAATTCCAGCAAGGGCTTAATATTCAAAATACTGCCCACCACTGCGGTAGTCTTGGATACGCGGCCACCTCTCTGCAAATGGAACAGATCATCCACAGTAAAGCGGCACAGCTGGTGATGTTTATTCTCTTCCAGCCAATCACGCACCTCTTCGATGCTCTTGCCCTGCGCTTGCAGCTGCAAAGCTTTATTGATCAAAAGACCTTCTCCCAAGGATACAGTCAAAGTGTCCACGATCTCGATCTGCGCTTCAGGGTAGTCCTCTTCGATCAGCTGCTTTGCCACCATGCGGGCGATGTCACAGCTGCCGCTCAGAGCACCTGAAAAACTCAGGTATAAAATCGCCTTACCCTCATCCAGCACACTACGGAAGGTATCTTCCACTACAGCAGGATTGATAGCCTGACTCTGCGGCATAACACCATCGCGCATCATTTTATAAAACTCCGAAGGCTCTACGCCGCCGGCTCCTTCATATACTGTATCTCCAATGGAATAATACTGCGGAATCTGCAGCAAATTATTTTCTTTCACATAGCTCTGGGGCAGGTCAGAATTTGTATCTATAATAATTTGATATGCGTTCATGATATCCTCCTCAAACTTTATATATTTCTATTATACTCTAAAATTCAGCTTTGACAAGCATTTGTTTGGTTTCATACATTTTCTTTAAACAAATTTAATAAATTTGTCGCTTTATTTAATATCTGCCATATAAATAACCTGCCATCTCTGCATCTTACTGGACAAGCGAACCCGCTTCCTATATAATAGAAATCAGTTTATACATGAAAGGACTACAACCCATGAACGAAATTTCAAAAGTACGTCTTCTGGAAAATGCCGAAGACCTTCTGCAATTCAACAAAATAGAAGCGGTCGCTTTTGTATCCTCCTTCGATACCGCCGCCTACGAATACAAGCCCCACACCGGTCCTTCCGAAATTTGGGGCTACGGCAATCCCGCTACTTCCGCCATGGTCATCCATGACTTCGACACCTGGTTCGACGGACACCTTGTGAAAACCACCGGCGTCGGCGGTGTGGCATCCATGCCCGAAGCCCGTGGCCAGGGCGGTATCCGCGACATTTTTGCAGCTCTGCTGCCCGCATGGCGGGAAAATGACGTGGTGTTCTCCTCTTTATATCCGTTTTCCCATGTATTTTATAGAAAATTCGGTTATGAACTCGTCCAAAGAGGACACGAGTACACGATTCCCATGGAGTCTTTAAAGGACTTTCGCTGTGAGCATCCCGTGGAGCTGGTAACTGATGCTGAAACTTTAAAAGACATGTACCGTGACTTCGGTTCTAAGCAAAACCTGTGCATCTGCCGCAAGGACTCTCAGTGGGATCGCGTTGCCAAAGATCCTTACAAAATCAGACGTTATACCTATCGCATCGGCGATGTTGCTTTTATCACTTTTAAGCCCGTGGACCCCGAGGGCAAAAATGGATACACCCTTCGTGTTCTGGATATTGTGTACCGCGATGCAGCTGCACTGCGCTCTGCTTTAGGTTTCTTGTATAGCCTTCGTGCACAGTATTTCGAAGTAACCCTTAAACTGCCTGCATCCGTTCCGCTGATTCACATGATTCCCGAGTGCTATAACGTTCAGCTAGAAGTAAATGCCAACGGCATGGCTCGTATTGTCAATGTACCCCGTGCCCTTGAGCTGATGTGCTATCCGGCTCGTTCCGGTGCCTTCAGCGTACAAGTGACTGATGATTCCTTGCCCATCAATACCGGCTGCTATCTGGTGCATTTTGCCGGCGGCTGCGCCATTTCCGTAGAAAAAATTGAAGGCTGCGCCGATCCTGATCTGACTGTAAGTGTGCAGGTGCTCACTCAGTTGGTAGTGGGTGCCTTGACTGTAGACGAGGCTCTGTACCTGGAAGGCGTACAGTGCCCCGACCCTGCTTGTCTGCGTGACGTATTTGTTCGCAAAGATATCCTGTTTACCGATGGTTTTTAAGGAGAATTTTCATGAGTTCCGCTCTTATTATTACTTTGTGGACAGCAGCTCTGTTTTTAGCTGTGTTCATCAATTTGGCTGCCAGTCCTAAGATTTCCAATCGCATTATTGCAGTTTGTGCGGTCATCACCGCCATCGGCGGTCTGCTCATTTACGGCTCATGTTACGCCGCTTTATTGGATAACGCCTTGCTGGCTGTGCTGCGATCTGCTTTTTCGGTTTGTACCCTATTTTTGGGTGAAAATGGATACGATCTGATCTGTGATGCTCCCCTCATGCAGTATGCCTGGGTGGAAGCCGTTTTCTGGATCTTGCAGTTCATGGGTGTGTTTGCTGCCACCGGAGCTGCCGTTTCCGTGATTGGTGCTCGTTTTCTGCGTCGTTTGCGCCTATATGTCAATCGCCGCAAAAAACTAGCCATTATCTATCATGTTTCTCAAGAAACTGTTAGCTTTGCCCGTCAGCTTTTAGAAGATCGTCACAATGCCATTCTTTTCGTTGATGATGCACCGGATTCTGATTGTATTGACACAATCGCTTCCTTAAACTGTGCACTGCGCACCGATCGTGACGCTTTGGAAGCCACCGAACGCTTTCTCAAAAGCGTCGGTATTTCTCCTAGACGGCACCATGTCACCTTATATGCACTTTCTGATGATGAAATTTCAAATCAGATGTATGCTGCTGCACTGCTAACTTCCTGCCAAAAACGAGGCATTGCATCCGATCAGCTTTCCCTTTCCATCATCGGCGCCGAAGATCGAACCGAAAACCATCTTCTCGCTTCCGAGACTTCCTATGGCTTTGGCAATGTGATTGCTGTAAATGCCGCCGACATGGCAGCTCGTCTGCTTGTCCATCGCCGTCCCCTCTGCGATTGTATTCAGTTCGATAAGGCCGGTACAGCTTTACAGGATTTTCACGCTCTCGTAATCGGTTGCGGCAGTGCTGGTCAAGCCGTGATCAAACAACTGGTCATGAACGGTCAGTTCGAGGGCAGTCATTTCCGCCTGACTCTGTTCGATCCTAATTACGATGAAGTCATGGGCAAAATGCTCTTCGAATGCCGCGAACTGTTCCAAACCTATTCCATTGATGTACACCGTCACGATGCCCGCAGCACTCGCATGTATTCCTTTCTTTCCGAGAATTTGAACCGACTGCATTATATTGTGGTTTGCACCGGAGACGATGATTTAAATAACGAGATCGCCGTGCAGCTGCGCCACTTTATTACGCTGCAGGGCAGCAACTTGGCGGTACATCTGTGCAGCAGCCGGGGCGTTCGTGTAATTGAAGAAGATCTTTCCCTTCATTGGGATGTATACACAAGTGACGTACTTTCCTCCGAAAAGATCGACCGTATGGCTATGCTCCTGAATCAAAGCTATTGCCAAGGTAATGGTCGTACTGCTGAGGAAAACTGGCGTAGCTGCGACTATTTCAGCCGTATGAGCAGTCGCGCGTCTGCAGACTATGCTGCATCTTTTTTGCGCATGGCGCACTGTACAGTTGAGGACGCGGTTCGTGGTCAATGGCAGCTTTCTGCTGAACTTTTGGAAAATATGGCTCGCAGTGAACATCTACGTTGGTGTGCCTTTCACTATGCCATGGGCTTTCGTGCCATGACTTCACAGGAGTTTCAGGAGCGCTGCGAAGTGTATCTGATGGAAAAAGCGGCTCAGGGTTCGACCAAATATCGCATTGGAAAAGATCTGATCCGCCGTATCCATTGTTGTTTGATTCCTTGGGAGCAGCTTGACTCTTTATCTGAATCTGAAAACAAGGTGACCGGGGGCCATGTTGATTATAAACAGATGGATCGGGATAATGTATTGGCACTGCCGGAACTTCTGCGTGCTTGTCAGGAGGATAACCAATGACCCATTATAATGCGTTTATTTCATATCGACACGCCCCACAGGACATCAAGGTGGCCGCAGAGATCCAAAAAAGATTAGAACAGTTCAAAGTGCCGGCCGCCATCCGCAAATCAACCGGTATGAAAAAAATCGATCGCATTTTTCGCGATAAAGAGGAACTGCCGATCACCAGTGACCTGAATACCACCATTGAAAATGCGCTGGTCCATTCGGATTATTTGATCGTGATCTGCTCCCACAACACTAAAGAATCCATTTGGGTACAGCGCGAGATCGAGTTCTTTTTAAAAACTCATAGCCGCAGACAAATTTTGACGGTGCTGGTGGACGGAGAACCCGGCGAAGTGATTCCGGAGATCCTGCAGTATGAGGAAACCACCGTGACACTGGAATCCGGTGAATCACAGGTAGTACAGGTCCCTATTGAACCTCTTTCCTGTGACTATCGTGGTGATTTTCGTAAAGCCCGTCGTGAAGAATTGCCCCGATTAGCGGCAGCTTTACTTGGCTGTTCCTATGATGACTTAAAACGTCGTCAGCGTCAGTATCGTATGCGCCGAATTACCGTTGCCGTGTCCGCTGTCATGGTTTGTATGGTTGCACTTTCCGTTTATTTCGCGTGGAGTGCCAATCAGATCCGTTCCAACTACGAACAGTCGCTGATCAATCAATCGAAATATCTATCTAACGAGGCATTGACACTTTTCGAAGAAGGTGATCGGGTCAGCGCCATGCTGCTGGCTCTGGAGGCTCTTCCTAAAGATTCTAATGACGACCGACCTGTCATACCCCAGGCAGAATATGCTCTTTCTCAAGCATTAGGTGCCTACGTGCATCCTCATAATCAAACCATGCGTGTGGAAAATTCCTATACACATGGCGGTGTGATTTCTGACTATTTGCTCAGTTACGATCAAGATCTGCTTTTCGTCAGCCATAGCGACAACATCGTTACTGTATGGCAGGCAGATTCCTATGAACAGTTGCAAGAACTCACTCTGCCTACAACGGTTCATCAAATTGGGACCACTGCTGATAACAATCTACTGGTGCTCTGTACACAACAGCTCTATTGTTATCAGCCTGAAACCGGCGAAGAATTGTGGTGCACATCGCTGGACACTTATAAAGATACCACCGGATATACCTTCACCTTTGCTGTATCCCCCTGCGGATCCACTTTAGCCTGCAGTGCCGGCGAATATTTGGTTATAGTCGATACCACAAGTGGACAAGTCCTTCAGGATACTCTTCTGCCCACCTATAAAAGCGATTACTCCGACGCGATCTATCCATATGAAATTGATTGGATCGAATACACCTCCGATGGTGAGCATCTGACTATGGTATTGGGCTCTACCGGTGAATATGCAGCCCTCTGCAATTTGAATGATATGCAGATTTCCCTGTTTGAAGAGGCCTATGATGATATCAATCATATCCTGTATACCGATGATGCACTGCTTATTACCGGCATATGGGACATCTACGCCGGTTGGGGTAATAGTCGTTTGGAAGATACTTATATTTATTCCGACAGTTATAGTACCATTACTTGTTTCAATACCGATGGAAGTCTTCGTTGGCAACAAAAACTGGAATATGTTCAATTTGCTGTTGGATATGAATATAGTCTTCAATATTACGACTATTTATCGCAAGAAGGTGAGCGAATTCCTTCTGTCGTTACCACAGCCGGTGAAAAAATGGGCATTGTAGACCTTGCCACCGGTGATACGCTGGCTTATGTGGAATATCCTTCTGTCATTGTCAATTTACTAATCGCAGACGGCTTCTTCAGTTCGGTCCATTTGGATGGAAGCTGGTTTAACTATATGCCGGATACCGGAGAGCTCCTCTCTACTTTCTGCTATGTCAAAGATTCTGACAGCGTCTTGGAACTCGAAGATACCTCCTATGTTGTACTGCAAGATGAAGGTACCATCCTTCGCTATGTATTTGATCTTCATGATCCAAATTGGAAAACTTTGAGTTCCGAGAAATCCTTTGATGATTATTTGGCTCTTCTTGGTTTTACCTATTCTAAAACCCAAGGCAGTCGTACGGTTCTTTATAACTCCTATAACTTCTCCAAGCCTTTTATTGTGATTTTTGGCGATGAAGATCGCTATGGAGTCTACCCGGCTCTGGCTGAAGAGTACACCGCGAACTACCCTTATTTTATTGGTTTTGATGACAGCGGTGACAAATTATTGTTTACGTATAATACAGACGACCAGGATTCTGTCGCGGCCTTTGATTTGACCACCGGACTCTTTGATCCAAATTATCTTCCAATGAGATATATTTTTAACGGAACCTCCGATGACACATTTTACATGTCGGATTCCTTGATACTATATGAAGGCTATGGCTCCGCCGACCATCCCTTAGATTTTTCTTATATATGTCTATATCCGGATGGTACCGAAAAATCGATCCCCTCACCGATTGGCTTCTTCACATATTTCATCTATGTTAATGAACAGGAAACTTTCGCGCTGGCGGTCAACTATAAGAATGAATTTTGTGTATTAAATTTGCAAGATCAAACTCTTATTGAAGGTCTTTCCTTTGCAGACGAAGCAACAGCACCTCTTGTAAGCTGGACGTCCTGCGAAGATCAGTTTGTGATTGCCACACAGAATCAGATTCGACTCTATGATACTTCTCTCACTGAACTGCTGTCGATTCCCTGTAAAGGAATGACTCCGCAGGCAATCTATTGTCATGATCAGATTTTATATGTGATTTACAGCGGTAGCGAAATGTATAGCTATTCTTTAGCTGACGGAAGCTTTATTTCCAAGATCAATATCGATCTTCCTTCCAACATCCATAATGTTCAGTGGACGATCTTGCCTAATGGTGATCTTTCTGTGCTGACCAGTCAAAAATTGAATATCATTGATACCAAAGAAAACACACTAAAAACCAATGTTGATCATTGTTTAAGCTACCATGCCGAAGACCAAAAAATTTACGTAGGCACCCATGATGCTGATCGTAATCTTCTTTTGGGATATTTTGATTTGTATACGTATGAAGAACTGATTGCAATGGCTAAGGAACAGTTGGGCACTACCGTTTTGACACCACAGCAAAGATCCCAGTACGGAATTAATTGACATTTTGGAGGAACTTCAATGAATTTTACTGAAATTGCAGAAAACCGGCAGTCCTGCCGCAGTTATGATCCCATCCGCCCGGTGGAGCAGGAAAAACTGGATCGTATTTTAGAGGCTGCCCGCCTTTCTCCCTCTGCCTGCAATGGTCAGCCCTACCACATTACTGTATGTAAAGGTGCCGCCGCTGCCGAGGTAGCTAAGGCTGTTCAAGGAATGGGCATGAACAAATTTGCACCGGATGCTCCCATCTTGTTGGTGCTGTCTGAAAAGCCCTATGTGGCCACCGCTGCCATGGGCGCTCGTTTGAAAAAGAATGACTATCGTTCCATCGATATCGGCATTGCTGCTGCCTACATTACTGCTGAGGCTGCGGCTCAGGGTCTTGGCACCTGCATACTTGGCTGGCTAGATTCCGACCGCATTGGCAAGATCTGTAATCTGGATGCGCCCGTGCGCCTTGTAATCACCCTGGGCTACGCCAAAGAGGGCGATCCTCTGCGAAAGAAAAAACGGAAAGATCTGGATGAGCTGGTCAGCACAGTGGAATGAGTCTTCCACTTGGCTCTCCCCCAACTCGTTCAGTTACGATTTGTATTTTTCCATTTTTAACTGAATTCTTCAGTTACTTTCGAGGCTTTCTCAAGTTCCAACTGAAAATATTCCGTTACGCACTTATATTCTTGGAAGTTTAACTGAAGGATTCAGTTATCCAGTCTACCGATTATACTCATAACTGAATATTTTCAGTTATTTTTCAAAAAACGAAAATGGTAACTGAACGCATTCAGTTACTTTCTTTTACTTTTGTATTTTTAACTGTACATAAATTAAAGTGGGCCTCGTGCTCCATGGAGAACATACTAACTGGTTAGTATTACCACTGTAGTTCGACATGGAGCACGAGGCCCACTTTTTTATTTCTTTTTCCAGATCAGCAGCGCGCCCATGACAAGCTGCGCCAGCTTAAAATACTTCAGGGACTTTTTCTCCCATTTCTTCTCCAGCTTTCTCATGCGTTTGGCCTTCTTCTTAGCCAGACGCTTTTTCTTGCGCATTAGCCGCTTACGCTGCCTATCTGTCATCTTCATACAAATCCTCCTAAGCAGTACCCTCCGGAACCGAAGCTCCGAACCTCCCGCTCATCAATCAAAATACTTCGGCTGTACCAGCTGCCCGCCATTGGCAGAATCCATGATCGCCAGGCAGGCTGCGATGGTATTCGCACCCTCCTGCACAGTAGTGGCAACGGGCTTATCGTTCACCACACAATCAAAGAACTCCTTAAACTCACCGGCCGCATTGTGGTTGTTGATATCCACCTTCACCTTAATGGGCAGTTCATGATTGTCCATACCAGGGAAGACTTCCTTCTTAAACACGATAATTTCCGGGCTGGTATTATCACAAATAACGGTACCCTCGGTGCCGTAAAATACGGACCGCATGGTATAATCACGCTTACAGCTGATGGAAATGAATACCTTACCGATTACGCCATTTGGGAAGCGCATAATGGCCACATGGGTATCATCATAGGGTGTAACATCTGCAAAGGTTTTATGCACGCCATAAGCCATCACCTCATATGGGTCACCGGCGATCCAGCGCAGCAAATCCACTGCATGACAGCCACCGCCCACAACACCGTTACGCTCCGGATCACAGCGCCAATTACCGCCACGCTTTGCAAACACATTCACATAGTCGTGAGCATACTCCGACTCCACAAAGGTCAACTCGCCAATGGCACCGGACTCAATGATCTCCTTCGCTTTCTTGAAACCAGGGGTATAACGGCAGATCTGACCCACCATGAACTTCTTATCGCTCTGCTTCACGGCCGCCACAATGGCATCGATATCTTCACGAGTCAGCGCCAGAGGTTTTTCACACAAAATGTGCAGGCCAGCCTGCAAACAGTTCTCGATCATCTCTCGATGATCTTGATCGGGACTGGCGATGATTACCGCATCCAAATTTTCATCGGCAATCATGTCCATATAATTAAGATACTGACGCTCCACGCCCAGTTCGAAGCCAACCTCACGAAGCGTCTGCTCATCATTATCGCAGATCGCATACAGTTGGGCACCTTCGGTCATCTTTACGCCTTTAGCATGGGATTTACCCATACCCAAGCCGATAACGCCGACGCGCAGTTTGATTTCACTCATGATTAAAACTCCTGTTTGTAAACACGCTGGGACATGCGTTCGATCATGAAGGCCTCAGCACGATACTTACGAGCCTCAATGCCGCGCACACGCATCAAATGGGTATAGTAATCTTTATATTTGAAGTCCTTGGAATTTACTGCAAACCAGTGCTTTTGAATTGCCTTCTCCCACAGTTCAAAACCTTCATCAGATACTTCCATGTAAGTATGAGGTACGAAATCATAGGGATCTTCCCAGTTTTCGCAGTAGTAAGGACCTGCAGCAAACTTAGCAGGATACTCTCTTTCAATGGAGGGCAGACCGGCAAACTGCTGAGCATCCAATACGATCTGATGGGTGGCAATATGGTCCTTATGAATGGAACCTTTCCAATGGGTCAGCAGTACATCGGCGCGGTATTTGCGGATCACATCACATAACTGGAAACCAACTTCCATGCTGGTGGGCAGTTCGCAGTCAGGGTAGTCAAATACAACGCTCTCGCCGCCCAGCATCTCAGCAAAGGCACGGGCCTCTTCTACTTTCTGCTTACGATACTCGGCCACGGTCATGCCTGCGGGGCAGCCGCGCTCACCGGCAGTTAGGGCTACCGTTACGATCTTATGTCCCTTCAGTGCTAGGGTAGCCAGAGTACCACCTGCTGTCAACTCCATATCACCAATGTGGCCACCAACGGCCATAATTACTTTCTGTTTAAATTCAGCCATGATAAATCTCCTTGTATTTATAGTTTAAAGCATTCAACCGGAAGAAGGCGTCGCAGACGACTTCTTCTTAAAGATATCTAAAAAGCAAAGCTTTTTAGATATCTTTTTGCATATCGGACCAGGTCTTTACAATTTTAAAACCGGCGGATGCATAAATGCGGCGGGCCGGATTGGTCTCTCCGGTGAACAGGGTCATGTAACCGGCACCAATATCCTTTAAGGACTGACACAAAGTGGAGAACAGAGACTTACCCAAGCCATATTTGCGGTACTCGGAGTGCACACCAATACCGGCAAAATAGCCACGGCCGCTTTCCTGTACACGGATGGGGCCAGTAAAGCCGACTGCTTTACCTTTGTGCTCAGCAATGATCACAGGATCACCGCCATCTTCCCGGGCCACGTTACCCAGGATCTGCTCACGCCAGTCATCGCTTCCCAGATCATCCATCAGTTCTTCCAAACCGTAATGTTTGGCAGGATCATAAATGGTAATGCTCAGGTCATGCTCAGGCAGAGCATCGATCTTAGCCTGCACTTCAGGCAGAAATGCAAATTTATCTAAGGGCAGGTAGAAGGAATTCTGGAATACACGATCCAAATAGCCCTGATTTTTGAAGAAAATGTAAGCATCGGAAGCCACATCGATACCCGGTGCATTGGGATGATCGTGACCGGGGGTACCGGGTACGATCCAGGTAAGAGCAACGGGATTAAAGAAGATGATCTGGAACTTGGTCAGTGCGGTCAAAGCTTCGTTTGCCTCAGCCTCAGCCTTCATCTCTTCTTCCAGAGCAGCCAGAAGCTGAGCAGCAATGCCCTGACGACGGACAGCTTCATCCACCAGAACGAAGGTAATGTAACCAATATCTTTACCGGGCACCAGACAGCCGCTGGCAAAGCCCAGCAGATCGTCATTTTCCGCCTTGGCGGCTACATTGATCTTAATAGCGCGATCAGTAGACGTTACAAACTGATCGATGAAGTCAGCCTCGGCAAGCTTTTTATGCACAAAGCCCACTTCGGCATATTTGTTAAACAGAGCGGCAGCTAATGCGCCATCGGCAGCGGTGAATTTTTGAATTGTCATGATTCAAACCTCCCAATTACAGTGCCAAAGAACCCATGGGATCCCAGGGCTCCAGCATGATGGGTTCGCTGTAGTAAGCATCCAGGGCTTCCTGAGGCAGATATTTTTTATTCACAACGATCTGGTACATGTATTCGTTGAACCATTCGTCGGTCATTACGTAGTAACCATCTTTGCCGGGCTCTTTACCCCAGCTGTTTTCCACGCGCCAACGGGTGGGCTTGCCGGCTTCGTCCAGGTTCACACCCTGGAATACCATAGCGTGAGTCATCAGACTCTGACCATAGTCCAGACGCTCAGCCTTGGTCATGGTAAACTCGGTGTTCAGCAGCTGCTCGGTGTGATACAGATCCAGATCCATCACGCCCAGGTCACGCTCGGAGCGCTTGCCCACATCGCAGCCGAACCATACGGGCTTGCCGTCCTGCATTTGAGCAATGGCGGCCTTCTTCAGTTCCTCGATGGGCAGGTTCACGTAGCGTACAGCGTTGCCTTCCAGCACGTTGCCCAGGAACTTAACACCATAGCTGTGGTAGTAGGGTTTATCTTCGGTGGGTGCATTGATCACGCTGATGTAATCTTTCAGGTTCATGCCCACATATTTGTTATAGAACTCCTGAGGAGTCAGGCCAGTGTCGCGGATGAAGTTATCGTCTTTGTCGCGCACTTCCAGATCGATGGTTTTAGGCGGCACACCCAGGCAGATGCACAGGGCATTGTAGATGGTCTTCATCATTTCGTCCTTAGCAGCGCGCAGCTCCTCCATGGACTTTCCTTCCTTATACATACGACGCAGGATGCAGGCATCGCCGCGCAGCTTTTCGGTCAAAGTGCTGTTCATCTCGCCGGTCTTGGAGGAGATGATGGTCTCGGGCATGGCAGACTTGGGCACGATACCGTATTTTTCGATCAGGCTGGTGAACATATCCCACTGACCGCCGTCATTAAGAGGTGCGGACAACAGATGAGCGATCAGACGGCCGCTCACGGGCTCATCCAAAGTCTGCAGAATGCTCTCGTAGAAGTAATTGGCCTTCTCCAATTTATCGTAAAACAGAGTGTAGTTCTGGGACAGCTCGAAGGTGTCCAGATTCAGTTTCTGCATCACCTGAAAACGCATGGTATTCAGCGCCGCAAACATCCAGCAGCGGCCACTGGCCTTCTGGTTGGTGATCTCACCCTGTTTGATATTCACAGAAAAATTATGGGTAGTGCTGCGGTATACCTCAGCGTTTTTGGCGCTGATCAGCAGACCATTATTCACAACGGCGTTCATGGCGATGCGATTGGAACGATCGGCCAAAAAATCCTTTTCCATTGCCGTTAATTCTTCAAAAGTAATAGATCCTTGCATTGTTAAGTACCTCCAAAATTTCGAACACATTTGTGTTTATCTTAGCACGCATCAAGGGTATTTGCAATACAAATTACGTCAAATCCGCCAGCACCATTGCTGCATAGGAAGCGAAGCCATGATCTAAACTACCTCGGGTAGTTTTATATTCCCACAGTGTGCCAGTCTGTTCGCACATATGACCGAAAAAGGCTTTCATGTCCCGTTCCAAAAGCTCCTTCTCGCCCCGTTCCTGCAACAGCATCAGTCGCAAGTAAAACCCAATAAAGGCATTTACCGGGCAAAAAGTCAATCGAGTGCTTCCTTCATTTTCAATGCCATGTCCATCGCTTTCACTCACATCACAGCCAGCGGCAAAGGCCGCAAAATTGTCGAAGACATGAGCCTTCAGCGCCTCAAATCGGGGTTCGTCTAAAGAAATTCCGCCAAACAGCAGTGCATAATATTGAGCGGCCTCCGACACATGGGGCTGCAGCTCCAAATTGCCCTCCTCTCGGCGAATCGCGTGGTCGCAGAACACTTCGCCGTTAAAGCTTTGGCGAATGGCTTCCAGGCAGATCGCATCAGCCTTTTCCCGCAGCTGCGGGCGGTCAAACACCTCCGCCGCTGCACACAGGGCTCCGGCATAGAGGAAGTTGGTGGGATAGTTTACATCCTGCACCCAGGTGTTAGCCGCGGACCACTCCACAAAGTTCCAGGATGGCAGTTTTTCCAACAGACCATCGGCATTTTCATGGCGCGCAAAGAAGCCCAGCACGCCCTCCACGGTGGAGCGGAAGATCTCCTTATCCACATCCGGCCGGCGCTTAGTTAGATATTCACATACTTCCAGCACATACCACAGATCCCACTGGGGAATGAATTTATTATTTTCATGAGGATCCGCGGGATAGCACATGGGCAGCACGCCCTCGGGAAATTCTCCTTCATTTTTATATAGCAGATAATTTTGCAGGTAAGCATCTTCCACCAGAGTCTCGCCGAAGAAGAAATGCTCGGCCCGAGCCGTAAAGAAAGAATCACACAGCCAACCGGCCCGCTCCCTGGAAGGACAGTCCATGAAAATATCCAGGGCATTATGGGCAAAGGTACGCTTGGCGGCCCGATAGATGCCCGCCAGCTGCGGATCGCTCAGCGGCAGTTCTCGTGCTCCCTCCATAGGCCGTTCAAAAGTCCGAAAGCCCACGCTCTCCAAACAGATGCTGCCTCGCTTCACCAAAACCAGCACCTGTCGGAAACTATAGGGTTCGAAACTCTCCGCCTGCAGCTGTTTATATTTTGGAATGTGATATTCGATCACGTTTTGGGCATTCATACGGGTAAAGCTGAAGGGCGTCTCCTCCACATACTCGGTAAAGGCCAGGATCACCTCGGCATTTTCTTCCGCCTCGGCTGCAAACCGCAGAAAACCTACTTCCAACTGCTCAAAATCCACCACAGCCCACTCACCGGCCTGCAGACGAATCGGCAGCCGTCCACTCTCCTCGGTCTGAATCAGCTTCTGACCGTTCACATAGCGGAAGGGCTTGAACTCCACTTTTTCCTCTGAGAAATATCCCCAGTCCGGTTCTTTTTCCGGCGGGAAAGAATAGGAAGTCAAGCGAGTCGGGTCCTGAGCCTCATAGATTCCGCGGCTCACAAATCCATCCATATCTTTCACCTCGTATCGCGGCATAGGTACCGCTCTGGGAAGGAAGGTCACCATCCCTTCAATCGGCTCAACCTCCGTCCGGAGGAAGTCAGCCTTTGGATCTTCCACATGTTCATTCCAAATCTCGGTAAAATGCCGCTGCACCGAATAGCGTTCAACATTTCGCGCCCGGCGCGAATGATGGAAGCAGTAAAAGCCTTCACCTTCGTATTCGCCGCCGGTGTACAAAATCGGTGTGCCAGCTGCGTCCAAAAGCTCCGCTGCCAGGAAGGAAGCCTGCAACGCGGTAGCCAGGGTACTGCAGTGATAGCCCGCCACCTCGATACGGATCTCGTTAGGCCGGCGGCGCTGGATCATGCCGCGAACGCTGGTGTCATGGGCATAAAGTTTTTGATTGTCGTAGGCGGACAGATCATAGGAAACCACCCGAGCATACCCTTTGGCGGTACGGGCCGGTCCAAAGCCTACAAAATGGCCATTGACAGTGAGGCGATAAAAATCA
>JAZQWC010000007.1:0-7307 GCA_045632125.1 Bianqueaceae bacterium | reverse complement strand
GTGCAGTGAAGCGTATCATATGAAGAGAAGTTGGATGCCGATTGCCTATAAACGAAAGCTGGAGGAATGGCAGGCGCAGCAAGGAAAGAGAAAAGAATTTTTGAAGCAGCTTTCCTATGTATTGCGATAAAAGTCGGGATGTGTTATAATCATAATGATATTTTGTAATTTTATGCCCTTTTTTAGGCGTTGAATACATTCATATGGAACAAAAAACAGAGAGACCGAAGTGAGCACAAGGAGGAACATATGAAAAAAGAGACAAATTCGAAGAATAATGGCTTTGAATTGGATGATTTTTGGGGCTTTTCCGATTCGAACGTTCAAAATAATAAAAACGGTGCAGAGGACGAATGGAGTTTTGATGATCTGTTCGCTGCCAAAGAAGAAAAAGAAGTAACCAGACAGGAAGAAGAGCGTTTGGCGCAGGAACGTGCTGCGGCTAGAGAGGCGACTCGCCGTCAGATCGAGGCTGAATTTGCAGCTAAGAAAAGAGCGGAGGAAGAAGCTGCAGCAGCAAAAGCGGAAGCAGAAAGCCGCATGAAGGCGGAAGATGCGGAAAAAGAGAGACTGCGTTTGCAGGCGGAAGAAAAGGCTAAAATGTCGCAGACGCGCAGAAAGCCCATTCGAGTAGAAGGAACCGGACAGCAGCCGGATCCGGAGGAGTTTTCCGATACCTCAGTTACCAGCTTAAATCGTTTGAAGCCGGAGATCCATTTGACCGCTGTAGAGCCTTTGGTAGAGGAAAGCGGCACGACTGATACTTCCGAGTACGAGACCGCTGAGTTTGAGTATGATGAAGATTATGAATACGAAGACGGCGAATATGATGATGAGTACGAGTACGAAGACGGTGAGTACGACGACGAATATGAATACGAGGACGGCGAATATGACGACGAGTATGAGTATGAAGACGACGAGTACGAAGATGAGTACGAAGACGAATATGAGGACGAGTACGATTACGAAGCAGAGGAAGAAACCGATGAAATCCAGCCTGCCGCCGGTTATGTTTCTTTGAAAAAGGAGAATAGCCCGAACGCAATGAATGGCCCTAAAAAGCAGTATGGTACAGATGAAGACTGGAGAGTACTATCCGGTGAAGAAGATGATGAAGACGATGAAAGAAGCAAAAAACCGCTGATCATTGGAATCATCTGTGGTATTGTAGTACTGATTCTGGTGGCGGTGATCGTATGGTTCTTTAACAGAGGCGAAGAAAAGGAGCCTGTGGATCAGAGCAGTGTGATCATGGTGCAGCAGAAGTCGGTGTCTGGTGTGGTAACGGCAATTGATTCGAATAATCAAACTGTTTTGATCTATGATGCTGTTAGCAAAAAAGAAGTGAGCCTGAGTGCCAAACAGACTCCTGTGATCTTGAATGGTGTGGCAGTGGGAGACTTGGTGGATGTTTCCTATGATGCCGGAACAGCGAACGAGATTACAAAGCTGACCCATTCTCAGACTGTAATTGTTCTGGAAAATGTGACGAATGCTGTACCCAATGGCAGCATCATTAGCATTGAAGGTCAGACCTATTATATCGATGAGAAGTTGATCTGTCTGTATCAGGACCAGGCATTTGATGTGAAATCCATTAGCAAGAATACAGTTTATACTGCAAAGGCATTGGGTGATCATATCTATACCATCGATGTAACCTATGCGACCGGTAGTTTGACGATTGAAAATCTAAAAGAGTATGTGAATGCGACTTTGATTTTGAATCCGATTAACGGGGATCCCATTGAAATGGTGATCAGTGCTGCTATGGATCCGTTCGATATTCAGGAAGGCTCTGTTGAGATCCAGATCAAAAATGATAAGGAAACCCTGTATACCGGTAAGGTATTTATCAGTGCCGGTAAGGAGAATACTTTGAAACTGCCCAGCGTGAAAGATAAGAAGGGCAAGGTTGTATTCGACAGCAACATTGAAGAAGAAATGACCATTCTGGTAAATGGTCAGGAATATAAGGGTGTGGATGAGGTTGAACTGGCCTATGGCGAATATACCGGTATCTTCACCGCTCCCGGTTATGAGGATGTGGAACTAGAATTTGAAATCAGCCAGCCCTATCAGCAGGTTCAGGTTGAATTTGAAGAAAGCACCACTTTGGTAACCATTTCTGCCAGCCTGTGGGGTGTGTCCCTGTATGTGGATGGCGTATATCAGGGCGAGTTGGAGGGCGACAGCATTGAGGTGCGTCTGGCACCCGGTGGCCATTCCATCACCTGTACCCGTACCGGATATCAGGATCAGCATCAGTCCATTATGATCCTGGAAGGTATGGATGATCAGATGTTGTACTTCAGCGGTTTTGCTGCCATCCAGCAGCAGGAGTCCAGCGCTCCGAATGTGGAATCCAGCACCACCACCGAAGAATCCAGTACTACTACAGAGGAATCCAGCAGCATGACTGAAGAATCCAGTACCACTACCGAAGAGTCCGACGCCGGTACTGAAGGCTCTGATGCCGGTACTGAAGAGTCCGGTGCTGATGAGGAAGAAAGTTCTGCAGAATAAGTAAAATTGATACTGTAAAAATGAGCAAGCCTCTTGAAGAAAATTCAAGGGGCTTGCTTTTTGTTGTTCTTTTTTAGAAGCAGCGGAATAAACTGTGAAAAAGGAGAGACGGCCTATGCGAAATACCAAGAAACGATGCACGCTCGTGCTGATCATTTTGCTGCTGACAGCGGTGCTTGTCTCCTGCGGTAAACAAGAAGCACCCAAACGAACCTATGAGAACATGCAGGATGCTGTTTACGAGATCGTGTCCGGCAGCGAGGTACCTCATAAGGTGAATGAAAAAATCTATAAAGAAAGGGAAAAGGGCTTTGGATTTTCCTATCGGGATAACGAGGGGATGTACATTGCCTTTGGTTTTGGACGTCAGAACACCGGAGGTTTTAGTATTCAGCTGGTGGCGGTGAAGGAAAACGAAGATGAGATCCTAATCGAAGCCAAACTGATCGCGCCGGCACCGGAAGAAGTGGTATCCACCTCGCCGTCCTATCCGTATATGATCCTGAAGATGGAAGATACTTCAAAAAATGTTGAATTCATATTGTATTAAGGGGGAGAAAAAAGTGGCAGATTTGATTCGAGAAACATATAGCAGTGCGGCGGCTTGCCCGATGCAGCTGCTGCAGGTGACAGTAAAGGGAGATGTAATCGTGCCGGATCGTAAGCCGGATGCCGATAAGATCTTGCAGACCAGTGCTTGCTATCTTCCGGCGGAGGTCGTACAGGAACGCGGCCGGATCCGAATAAAAGGACAGCTGGAGTTTACAGTACTCTACCTGAGTCAAGAGGAGATGCCTCGGTTGTGCAGCCTGACCACGGCCCTGCCGGTGGAGGAAGAAATTAACCTGGATGGTTTGGCGCAGGACGGGCAGAGGCTGCGCTTTCGAATGAATTATCAGCCGGAAAATGTGCGCTGCATTTTGCTCAATGGTCGCAAAATGAGTCTAAGCGCCCTATTGGAAATCGAAGCCAAGGTCACCCGATATCAGGATACCTCGGTGGTAAGTGATGTGGTGGGGGCAGATACCCTAGTGATTCAGCAAAAACGGCAGCCCATGCGCCGGGTGATCGGTGACAAGGAGGAAAAGCTGATCGTACGAGAAACGGCAGAGATCCGAGAGGGCAGCCCTAACATCGAGGAGATCTTATGGTACGATGCCTCCATTCACCGCCGCAGCTGCCAGCTTCTGGAGGGCCGGGTGCAAGTGAAGGGCGAGATTCTGGTCAGTGTTCTTTATCAAACGGAAAATGGCGTGCAGTTTGTGGATCATGCCACTGAATTTGCAGGCCTGATCGATGTGACAGGGGCCGCCGATGGCATGAACACAGCGCTGCAGATGGATATTGTAAAAACCATGCTGCAGGTTATGCCGGACTCCGATAGCGAGCTGCGCCGGATCCAAATGGAAATGGTAGTGGACTGCCATGTCAAAGTCAGCGTAGAAGAGCAGCGCCCGCTGCTGGCGGATGCCTATGACATGGCGCAGGAAGTTACCCTCAGCCGTCTGCAGTGCCCTATGCAGCAGCAGATCTGCCGCCGCAGTCTTTCCAGCGAGGTAAAAGAAGCATTGGAGATTCCAGAGGGATTGCCCATGGCTCTACAGGTATTTTATACTACGGCGCAGCCGAAGATCGACGATATCACTCTGTTGGAGGGTGAACTGCAGATCGAGGGAGTCCTCTATGTCACCGCCTTTTGCTTGACCGCCGACGATAGAAGTCCGGTCATCTCTTTCACGGAGCCCGTCCCCTTTAGGACGACGGAAGCGGTTAACGGCCTGCGGCCGGACCATAAGGCTGAGGTGTCGGCCCATATGGAACAGGTGCAGGCGCAGCTGCAGGGAGAAAGGCGCTTGGATGTGAAGGCGCAGTTGGCGTTGGAAGTGGAAGTTTTGGAAGAGACGATGCAGTCTGTGGTGACGGATCTTGCATTTTCGGAAAAAGAGGAGGAGGAAAGGCCTTCCATGGCGCTTTGCTTCCTGCTGCCCGGTGAGGGCGTTTGGGAAGTGGGCAAACGATATCGGGTGCGGCCGGAGACGCTGGAGCAGCTGGGGGATCAGGCGGTGCTTATGGTAAAATGAAGGAAGAGGTTGAAATTTTTGCAAAAAGTTGTATAATGGTACTATCATAGACTGATAGGAGGTTATACGAATGAGTGAACGAAGTGTACGACAAAGAGCCTATGGTAAGATCAATTTGGCGCTGAATGTGGGCGCAGCCAGAGAAGACGGATTTCATGATGTGACCATGATCATGCAGCATGTGAGCATTTGGGATGAGATCACGCTGGATAAGCGGGATGATGCAGAGATCACACTGGAGTGTAACCTGCCTTTTTTGGGAGCCAACGAGAAAAACATCGCCTATCGGGCGGGTCAGCTGATGCAGCAGACCTATGGCACGGGCGGCTTTCACATCCGGCTGTATAAGAAGATCCCGATTGCGGCGGGCATGGCCGGCGGCAGTGCGGATGCGGCTGCGGTGATCAAGGGTGTGAATCGGCTGTTTGATCTGGGGCTGAGCATGGATGAAATGATGAAACTGGGCGCGCAGCTGGGGTCTGATATACCATTCTGTTTGCTGGGCGGCACCTGCTTGGCCACGGGCCGCGGGGAGAAACTGCAGCGGATCATGCCCATGCGGGAGACTCACGTGGCGCTGGTAAAACCGAATTTCGGTATTTCCACGCCTTGGTCATATGCACAGTTTGATAAACAGGAAAACTTGAAACAGGCTGACATTCCGGCTATGATCCAGGCTATTGGTAAGGGAGATCTGAAAGAGATCTGTTCGCTGATGGTGAATCAGCTGGAGCCGGCGGCGCTGGCGGAGTATCCGGTGATCGCCGAGATCGAGAAGGATCTGATGGAGATGGGAGCTACCGGTGCCATGATGACGGGCAGCGGCCCCACCGTGTTTGGTTTGTTTGAAAAATACGAAACGGCTCGGGAAGCGGTGCGTCGCTGTAAGGCTAAGTACCCCTGGAAATATCAGGTATCCTATTGCCGCATCGAGAGCTATAGGAGGTTCTGATCATGGCATATCAGTGTAAAAGAGTAACCACGCCCATCAAGATCGATGGTGACCTGACTAAGCCCGAGTGGCAACGCTGCGAAAAATCCCATCGTTTTGTGGATGCGGTGGGCGGCAACCCTGGCTTGTATGATACCCGTGCAGCCCTCATGTGGGATGAGGAAGCTCTGTATGTGGGTTTCTGGTGTGAGGAGCCCTACCCGGCGGCAACCTTGACGGAGCGGGATTCTCTGCTTTGGGTGGAAAACGATTTGGAAGTGTTCATCGATGGCGGTGACAGCTACTACGAGCTGGAACTGAATGCGTTAAATGTGGTATATGAAGTGTTTTACATCTGGCAGGACGCGTTTTTGAAGAATCCGCTGTTTAAGGAAGAGCGATTTGACATCTTTAAGAACGATGCCAAAACCTTCGGCGGTAACTTCGACCGTACCGATGCCTATTTCTGGAAAGGTATTAACCCCCGCGGACTGCGCTGGACCTACCATAACTGGGATTTCCCAGGTTTGGAGACCGCGGTGAAGATCGATGGTAAGATCAACGATCCTTCGGTGATCAGCAAAGGCTGGACCGCCGAGATCAAGTTCCCCTGGAAAGGTTTTCGTGACCTGTCCACCGGACACAGCCTACCGCCTAAGGCCGGCGAGATCTGGAAGCTTTTCCTTGGTCGCTATGAGGCCATGAGTCTGAACGGTAAACCCACCAGCGTAGGTTGGTCCTGGGATCCCATCGGTGTGGCCGACAATCATAACCCGGAGAAGTTTACAGAGATCCAGCTGTCGGATGAAATTGTATAACATTCAGTTGAAAAGAAAGAGGTCGGACTTTACAGTCTGACCTCTACTTTTTTATCTACTTCTAACTTGTCCGGTGTTACGATGCAATCGTATGCTAGAATTTTAATGCCCTTTTCAACCGCCTCCCTGAGTGCCTTGCCAAAGGCTGGATGGGTGGCATCGTTGGGCTCCATCCACCGGCTTCCCTTCATTTCTAATAGGAAGAGAATGTAGGCTTCGTAGCCGTCCTCTTTGCACTTGACCAGCTCTTCAATGTGTTTCACGCCGCGGGTGGTGGGGGCATCCGGGAAGCGGGCTACGCCATCCTGCAGCAGGGTGACGCCTTTGACTTCCAGAAAGGCCTTGCGACCGGAGGCGGATTCAATATAAAAATCGAAGCGGGAAGTACCGTAACGGGCCTCCGCTTTTACATGGGACACATCAGCATATAAGCCACCCTTTCGAAGCCATTCACCCACGGTTTGGTTGGGAGCCTGACTGTCGATGTTCACCACCTCGTCACCACGCATCACAGCTACCAGATCAAAACGGGTCTTGCGGGCGGGGTTGTTGGATTCTTCTAAAAACACGGTGGCGCCGGGCAGCAAAAGCTCCTTAAGACGCCCGGTGTTTTTCACATGGCAGATCACTTCTTCTCCATTAAGCAGAACGTGGGCAATGAAACGGTTGGGGCGGCGAAGAAACTCGCCTTTTTGAATATGAGAATAGCGCATAACGTAAAGTCCTTTGATTACATAGAATGAAGAAAATAAAGCTATAATAATTTTACACGATATTCAAATATATTTCCACTCCTTTGTATAAACTTGTTTGAGTAGGGCAATCCTCCCTGTATCAAATGAAGTTATTACAAAGGAGTTTTCATATGAATACAGATCAAATCGCCGCGTGGCTCAGAGAAGATAAAAATCGCATCCTTCTAATAGCGTTAATAATCGGCAGCCTTAT
>JAZQWC010000006.1:0-29583 GCA_045632125.1 Bianqueaceae bacterium | reverse complement strand
GGATTCAATATAAAAATCGAAGCGGGAATCACCGTAGCGGGCTTCTGCCTTGACATAGGAAACATCAGCAAACAATCCCCCTGCGCGTAGCCATTCACCCACGGCTTGATTAGGAGCCTGACTATCGATGTTCACCACCTCGTCACCACGCATCACAGCTACCAGATCAAAACGGGTCTTGCGGGCGGGGTTGTTGGATTCTTCTAAAAACACGGTGGCGCCGGGCAACAAAAGCTCCTTAAGACGCCCGGTGTTTTTCACATGGCAGATCACTTCTTCGCCATTAAGCAAAACGTGGGCAATGAAACGGTTGGGGCGGCGAAGAAACTCGCCTTTTCGAATATGAGAATAGCGCATAGCGTATAATTCCTTCTATATATAATCGTTTCAAATATTGTAACCGAAAATCTTATTTTTTTCCACTCCTTTGTATAAATTACTTTCAGTAGGGCAATCCTCTCTGTATCAAATGAAGTTATTACAAAGGAGTTTTCATATGAATACAGATCAAATCGCCGCGTGGCTCAGAGAAGATAAAAATCGCATCCTTCTAATAGCGTTAATAATCGGCAGCCTTATAACCATTCTCATTGCTACCCTATTTACCATGGCAGGTAAGGAAGAACAGTTGCTAACCGAAAACTTTTTCCGCTTCCATGTGCTGGCCAACAGTGACAGTGAAGAGGATCAGGCGCTCAAGCTCAAGGTCCGTGATGCCGTGATCGACTATTTGGAGCCGGGGATCAAAGAGTCGGATTCAAAAGAAGCCACCAGAGCCTATATTTTAAGTCATCTTCCGCAGATCACCGACGTGGCCGGCCGCACCCTGCGGGCGGCGGGCAGCAGCCAGAAACTTCAGGTGGTGGTGGGCGAGTCTGAGTTTCCCACGAAAAGCTATGGCTCCGTCACTTTGCCGGCGGGCCGGTATGAAGCACTGCGCATTGAGATTGGGGAGGCAGAGGGGCGTAACTGGTGGTGTGTGATGTTTCCGACGCTCTGTTTTGTGGAGGAGACGGAGGCGCAGGAGATGGAGGAGGACCTTTCGGAGCATTTGCCGCAGGCGCAGAATGAGCTGATCCATCAGCCGAGGAGCTTTAAGTTTAAGCTGGTGGAGTGGTATCATAAACTGTTTGGTTAATCTTGTAATCCTGCAGGAAATGTGATATAAATATGGTATCTTGACACGAAGCGGGCAGCGGATGAGCGGCAGTGCTTCGGATTGGAGGATACGATGAAAGATGGATTTATTAAAGTGGCGGCTGCAACTCCTCAGCTGAGAGTGGCCGACCCGGCATATAATTGTGAAAAAATGAGAGAACTGATCGGCGCGGCCAATGGAAAAGGCGTGCAGATCCTGGTATTTCCGGAACTGGCTATTACCGGCAGCACCTGCGGCGATCTGTTCTGGCAGGAGACTTTGCTGGATACAGCAGAGAAGGAATTGACCAAGTTGGCGAAGAGCGTGGGCGATATGCTTGTGGTTGTGGGTGCGCCTGTGCGCCATCGCCACTGCCTGTATAACTGTGCAGTATTTATGAATCAGGGACACATTATTGGTGCGGTGCCCAAGAGCGAGCTTAGGGATGACCGCCATTTCAAGCCTGCCGAGGTTATTTTCCAGCCGGTAATGATCGGTGAGGATGAAGTGTATCTGAGTACCGACCTGCTGTTTGAGTGTAATCAGATGCCGCAGCTGCTGGTAGCAGCGGAGATCGGCGAGGATCTGTGGGCAGCTTGCCCGCCGTCTACTTGGCACGCGGCAGCCGGTGCAACTGTAATTGTAAACCCGGCCGCGACGGCCGAGATCGTGGACCGCGAAGACTATCGACGTCAGTTGGTGGCCGGTCAGACGGCTAGACTGTACTGCGGCTATGTGTATGCCAATGCCGGTGAGGGTGAATCCACCACCGATCATGTGTATGCCGGACAGCGGCTGATTGGTGAAAACGGTACCATTTTGGCAGAAGGTCCGCTGTATCGGTACGGATTGACCATTAGCGAGATCGATGTGCAGCTTCTGACTTCCGAACGCCGCAGAAATGCGCATTTTCCGGCGGCGGAGGATGAGGACTACGAATACATTCCTTTTGATGTAAGAAAGCAGGAAAATGGCTTGATCCGCCGGATTCCCCAGAATCCCTTTGTGCCTGCCAACATGCAGGAGTGCAAGCGCCGTTGCCAGGCCATTATGAACATGCAGATCGCAGGTCTTAAAAAGCGTATTGAGCATACCCATTGTAAGACTTTGGTCATTGGTATTTCCGGGGGCCTGGATTCTACCCTGGCTCTGCTGGTGGCTACAGGTGCCATGGATGCGCTGGGTCGCGACCGCAAGGACATCATCGGCGTGACCATGCCCTGCTTTGGAACCACCAAGCGTACCAAGGGTAATGCAGAGATGCTGTGCCAGTACCTGGGTGTAACTTTGGAATGTGTGGATATTATGGCGGCTGTGAATCAGCACTTTGCCGATATCGGTCATGATCCTTCCATAACCGATGTTACCTATGAAAACAGTCAGGCTCGCGAGCGTACTCAGATCCTGATGGATATTGCCAACGAAAAGGGCGGCATGGTGGTTGGTACCGGTGACTTGTCGGAACTGGCACTGGGCTGGGCTACCTATAATGGTGACCACATGTCCATGTACGGTGTGAATGCAGATGTGCCCAAGACCATGATCCGTTACATGATCGCCGCTTATGCAGGCGAGCTGACTAGCGCAGAGCTGCGTGCGGTGCTGCGTGACATTTTGGCAACGCCCGTTAGCCCTGAACTGCTTCCGGCAAAAGACGGCGAGATCGCTCAAAAAACGGAAGAGATCGTTGGCCCTTACGAGATCCACGATTTTGTTTTGTATTACGCTCTGCGTTATGGCTTTGCACCCAGCAAGATCTATCGTCTGGCGAAGGTGGCCCTTGGTGACACCTATGAGGATGAGGTGCTGCTGCGCTGGCTGCGTAACTTCTACTGGCGTTTCTTCCAGCAGCAGTTCAAACGCTCCTGCTTGCCGGATGGACCCAAAGTAGGCTCTGTAGGCGTATCCCCGCGCGGAGACCTGCAGATGCCCAGCGATGCGGTGGCTGCCGCCTGGCTGGACGAAGTGAAGGCTTTGTAAATACGGTAATAGATGATGCTCCTTCCGCATACATTGTAAAAACAATGTGTCGGGGGGAGCATTTTTGAAAGGTTATATAGAAGAACGCGCCATCCAGATCGGATTGTATGTGGTGGAAAACGGGGCCACGGTGCGTCAAACAGCCCGGCGATTCGGTATTAGCAAAAGTACGGTACACAAAGACATTACCACACGGCTGGCCCATGTGCAGCCGGAACTGGCGAGGCAGGCCCGAGCAGTGCTGCAGATCAACAAAGCAGAGCGCCACATCCGCGGCGGGCAGGCCACAAAAGAGAAATACCGCGGTGAAGTTATTGACAATTAAATAGGCCTATTTTATAATGAAAGTTACTGAATTTGCCGGTATATAAAGGGACCGGCACGAAGACATACGCCGCGTGGCGGCGAAGAAGGGGACATACATGCTATTTTCAACGAGTATTGGAATCGACCTTGGCACATCCACTGTGTTGGTATATGTCAAAGGCAAAGGTATTATTTTGCGGGAGCCTTCTGTGGTGGCGATCCGCAAGGAAGATCAGACACGAATTGAGGCGGTTGGACAAAAGGCTTATGAAATGATGGGTCGCACGCCGAAGAATCTGCATACCATTCGTCCGCTGCAGGGCGGCGTGATCTCCGATTATCAATATACGGAAAAAATGCTGAAATATTTTGTGCAGCGCACCATTGGTAAACGCTTGATCAAACCCATGGTGGCAGTTTGTATTCCCTGCAGAATTACTGAAGTGGAACGTAAGGCTTTTACCGATGCCTGTTATCAGGTGGGTGCCCGCAGTGTACATATGATCGAAGAACCCATTGCGGCAGCTATGGGAGCGGGACTGGATATTAGCAAACCCAGCGGTTGTATGGTCATTGATATTGGCGGCGGCACCACGGACATCGCTGTCATTTCTTTGGGCGGCATTGTGGAGAGCACTTCGGTAAAGGTGGCCGGCGATGATTTTGATGAGGCGATCATTCGTTATGTGAAGCGCAAGTACAATCTGCTGATTGGTGAGCGCACAGCGGAGGAAATCAAAATTCAGGTGGGCACCGTCAGCGAAGATGAGGACGAGGTCGAAATGGAAGTTAAAGGCCGCCATATGATCACCGGTCTGCCGGTAAGTGTTATGGTGAGCAATTTTGATGTGCGTGAGGCTCTGCAGGAGTCGGTATACACCATTGTAGAAGCTGTGCATAATGTTTTGGAGCAAACACCTCCGGAGCTGGCAGCAGATATTTATGAACATGGAATCGTCATGACCGGTGGCGGAAGCTTGATCCGCGGTCTGGATCAAATTATTGGAGAATCTACCAGGATCCCCACTTTTGTGGCAGATAATGCAATTTCCTGCGTTGCCATCGGTACGGGACGTTATGTGGAGCAACTGAGCGAAAAACGAAGATAAGAGGTTTGAATGGAATACCAGCCAATGTACCAGCCGATGCATCAGCAGATGCTGGACGAAATGGAACGGATTACCGGCTATGTGAATGAGTGTATTTTCGAGAATGAAGATACCGGCTATAAAGTACTGGAAGTGGAGTCGGATGATGGCCTTCAGTTAATGACGGTAGTAGGCATCATGCCCGATCTGCAGGTGGGCGAACGGATCGAAGCTCATGGACGCTGGAAGGAACACAATACCTACGGCGAGCAGTTTGAGGTGAGTTCCTTTAGCCGGATGCTGCCACAGGATAAAGACGCCATGGAGCGGTATTTGGGTTCCGGTGCGATTAAAGGCATTGGAGCGGCTCTGGCACATCGAATTGTTGAAAAATTTGGAGATACTACCTTCCATATTATTGAGTCGGAACCGGAGCGGCTGGCGGAGGTTAAGGGCATCAGTAGTGCCAAGGCCTGTGAAATTGGTGAACAGTTTGCGGCGCAGAGTGCAGCGCGGGAAGCCATGGTATTTTTGCAGGGTTTCGGGCTGACGCCGAATATGTCCATGCGTATTTACAAAGAGTTCGGCCTGAAGACGGTATCGGTACTTTCACAAAATCCTTATATTTTGGCAGAACGGGTACAGGGTATCGGCTTTCGACGAGCTGACGAGATTGCGCGTCAAATGGGAATTCCGGAAGAATCACCCGGTCGGATCCGCGGTGCCATTCGGTTCGCCCTGCAGAATGCAGCGGGAGAAGGACATACTTATCTGCCGTTGGATAAGTTAGAAGATGAGGTGTTCAACCTGATCGGTATCAGTGGCATTATGGTGGATAATGCTTTGACTGAATCGGTGATGGAAGGACAACTGGTACAGAAACGCGAACTGGAAGAAGAACGCGTATATTTGAAGAGTTTTTATACGGCTGAGGCCGGCGTGGCCCGCAGGCTTATGGAACTGGTGGAAGCGCCTCAGGCCATTGATGAAGAAAAATACAGACTGCGGATGCAGAAAATTGAAAAGGAACTGAAGATCGAACTTTCTGATGAGCAAAGGGAAGCGGTGTTGGCGGCGCTGCAGGAAGGTGTACTGATCATCACCGGTGGCCCCGGTACCGGTAAGACCACGATCATCAATGTTCTTTTGGAATTGCTGGAGCAGGATGATAAAACCTATATGCTGGCGGCGCCTACAGGCCGTGCGGCCAAACGAATGACGGAGGCTACCGGACGAGAGGCCAAAACCATTCACCGCTTGCTGGAGATCCAATTCGGCATTGCCGAGAGCGGCAAGCAGATTTTTCAGCGGGATGAAGAACATCCGCTGGAGACGGATGTGGTAATTCTGGATGAAGTGTCCATGATCGATGTGACGCTTATGAATCATTTACTGAAGGCGATCGGGCCGGGAACCAAGTTGATTTTGGCCGGTGATAAAGATCAGCTGCCTTCGGTGGGTGCAGGTAATGTACTGAAAGATATGATCCAAAGCGAAGCTGTCGCGGTGAAAAAGCTGACCAAGATCTATCGTCAGGCTGCCATGAGCGACATCGTGGTGGGAGCGCATATGATCAATCAGGGGCAGTATCCGGTATTTAATCAGAAGGATACGGATCTGTTTTTTATGAAGCGCAAAGTGAAGGATGATGTGATCCGCACCATGGTGGAGGTTATTTTGAAACGAATGCCTAAATTTGCGCAGTGTTCCCCTGTGGATGATATTCAGGTGCTGACTCCTATGAAGCGTGGTTTTTTGGGTGTTGAAAATTTGAATCCTCGACTTCAGGAAGCGTTAAATCCAAAATCTTCGAAAAAGGCGGAGATGGAGTATCGTGACATGGTATTTCGCGAAGGCGATAAGGTCATGCAGATCAAGAACAACTATAGCTTGGCCTGGAAGGTGTTGAACCGATACGGATACCCTTTAGAAGAGGGCGAGGGCGTATTCAACGGAGATGTTGGACGTATTAAACAGATCAATACCAAGACGCGTATCGTGACGGTGCTGTTTGATGACAAGCGTCAGGTGGAATATGATTATGTGGCTTTAGAGGAATTGGAACTGGCCTATGCGATCACGATTCATAAATCGCAGGGTACGGAGAGCCCGATTGTAGTAATTCCGCTGCACAGTGGACCGGAGATCTTATTTAGTCGTAATTTGTTGTATACGGCTGTGACCAGAGCGAAACGATATGTAGTCGTGATCGGTGATGAAGCTATGGTGCACAAGATGGTGGATAATGATCGTCAGGCGGTGCGGTATTCATCGCTGGAGGCAAGATTACGCGAGATTGCAAGGATGTTTGAAGGAGTTTAAAAGTTTGAATATAAAAACTGTATCTTCGATAGAGTTTTTGAGGTGGCTGCGGCGAATGGGAGAGGCTGTTTTGGATGCAGTATTTCCCAAACGCTGCGTCCTGTGCCGTGGAGTGATCGATCCAAAGACGGAAACCGGGCTTTGTGAACTTTGCCATTGGCAGGATTTTGTAAATGAGCAGCCTATGGATGATTCAAAGTTTGTGCGCTGTGGTTTTGTGTATGAAGATCAGCTGCAGCAGGCGATATACCGAATGAAATATGAGGGTTGCCGCGCCTATGGACAGTTCTTTGCTCGGTGGATGTACGAGGAAGGCGCTGAGTGGGCGGCAAAGATGGATTTCGACCGAGTGGTAGCTGTACCTCTGGCGAAGAAGCGACTAAAAAATCGTGGATACAATCAGGCAGAGGTGATGGCGCGGGAACTTGCCCGGCTGTGCCGGGTGCCTTATGGCGAGTTGTTGGAACGTGTGAAGGATACCAAACCGCAGCGGGGCTTAAGTGAAGAACTACGTCGACAGAACGTGAGTCGAGCTTTTGCAGCACGGGAGTGCGAGGTGGTGCCGCGGCGGATCTGCTTGATGGATGATATTTATACTACGGGGAGTACGATGACCGAGTGCATTCGTGTGCTGCGGGAGATATGGCCCGGGGTGGAGGTATACTGCTGGGTGCTGGCAAGGCGAAATATTGAAAGATTATGAGTTTTTGAAGGAAATTTTGGTGAGTTTTTTAGGAAAAAGTTGATGAGAACGCTTGACAAGCCGAGGGGGGTATGGTAAACTCATTAGGCTAACTGGTCTAGGTTCTTTTTTTTTGCGTGGATTTTCGCAAAAAGGGCCTTGTCCGTACAAAGCAAAGAAACAAACCAATGGAGGTGGAAGTCGTGCGAACCAGAGTAACATTAGAGTGCACAGAGTGTAAACAGCGGAATTACAACACGTCGAAAGACAAAAAGAAACACCCCGATAGGATGGAAACTAAGAAGTATTGTCGTTTCTGTCAGCGTCACACCCTTCACAAGGAGACCAAATAAGCTAAGAGCATAACGCTCTGGCGATGAGGAGGCGAAGCAATGATTAGTTTTAAAGAACTAAAGAGTGAGATCAAAAAGATCAACTGGCCTAACAAGAAGGAAATCCTTCAGAAAACCGGTATCACTCTGCTTGTATGTGCTATTATGTCGGTCATCATCGGTATCTATGATTTGGTCTTTAGCTGGATTATTCGAAGATTGGAAGATATTTTCCTATAAGATGAAGAGGATGAGTTTTCATGGCAGAAGAAGCTAAATGGTATGTAGTCCACACTTATTCCGGTTATGAGAATAAGGTGAAAGAGAGTATTTTGAAGACCGTAGGCAACCGCAATATGCAGGAGCAGATCTTCGAAGTACAGATTCCCCTTGAGGACAGTGTGGAAGAGAAAAACGGCAAGCAGGTCGTTGTGCAGAGGAAGGTTTTTCCCGGTTATGTTCTGATCAATATGATTATGAATGACGACACCTGGTATGTCGTACGTAATACCCGAGGTGTTACCGGATTTGTAGGTCCCGGATCCAAGCCCGTAGCCCTTTCTAAGGAAGAGGTTCGGAGTCTGGGTATCAGCTCTGCTCAATATAAGATTGATGTAGAGGTGGGAGAGAGCGTTCAGGTTATGAGCGGTCCCTTCGAAGGTTCTGTCGGCGAGATCACTAAGATCGATGCTGAAGAGGGTATGGTCGTGGTTGACCTTTCTATCTTTGGTAGAGAAACACCCGTAGAACTTAGCTTCGAGCATATCAAGAAAATCTAAGTTGAATCCTAGAGATTCTGTTTTATCTATCACAATGGAGGTGTAAAGTTTAAATGGCTAAGAAGATTTCAGGTTATATTAAGCTGCAGATTCCCGCAGGTAAGGCTACTCCTGCTCCTCCGGTTGGCCCCGCTTTGGGTCAGCATGGTGTGAACATCCAGGCATTTACCAAGGAATTTAATGCAAGAACCGCTAACGACGCAGGTATGATCATTCCTGTTGTAATTACCGTATATCAGGATAAGAGTTTTACTTTTGTAACTAAAACTCCTCCGGCTGCTATCCTGCTCAAAAAAGCAGCTAACATTCAGTCCGGTTCCGGTAACTCTATTAAGAACAAAGTAGGTTCCGTTACCAAGGCTCAGGTTGAGGAAATCGCCAAGCTGAAAATGAAGGATCTGAATGCAGCCAGCGTTGAAACTGCTTACAAGATGATCGCTGGTACCGCCCGCAGCATGGGCATCACCGTAACTGAATAATTAACGGTACAACGAATTGCAAATCGGGCTCGCCCGATTAACGAAATAAGCTTTTTCCGGGCACCGCTGGCCTAGGGAAAAAGTTGAATTCGGCAAGATGCCGAAGCTGTGTGATTCATTGTGGGAGGGTCACTCCCCGTTAAAACCACAAGGAGGTTAACAAGATGAAAAGAGGAAAGAAGTATTTAGAAGCTGTCAAGAAGTATGACAAGCAGACCCAGTACAGCCCTGCTGAGGCAATTGCTAACGTACTGGCTATTGCTCCTGCTAAATTCGATGAGACTGTAGAAGCTCACATTAAATTGGGCGTTGACGGACGTCACGCTGATCAGCAGGTACGTGGTGCTGTTGTACTTCCTCATGGTACCGGTAAGACCGTTCGCGTTTTGGTATTTGCTAAAGGCGAGAAGGCTAAAGAGGCAGAAGCTGCCGGTGCTGATTATGTAGGTGCTGAAGAATTAGTTGCTAAGATCCAGGGTGAAAACTGGTTCGAGTTTGATGTTGTTGTTGCTACTCCCGATATGATGGGTGTAGTTGGTCGTCTGGGTCGTGTGCTGGGTCCCAAAGGCTTGATGCCCAACCCCAAGTCTGGTACCGTAACCATGAATGTAACTCAGGCTATCAATGATATCAAAGCCGGTAAAGTGGAATACCGTCTTGATAAGACCAACATCATTCATGTTAGCTTTGGTAAAGTTTCCTTTGGCCCTGAGAAGCTGTTAGAGAACTTCCATACCTTGATTGGTGCTATCATAAAGGCTAAACCCGCTGCGGCTAAAGGTCAGTACATCCGCAGCCTGACCCTGAGCTCTACTATGGGCCCCGGCGTTAAGATCAGCCCTGTTCGCGCTGAGGAATAAGAACTGACGACTCCCTAACGAAAAGTCAAAGGATTTGAAGTTAGGACTTGACAAATCAATATGGATTTGCTATAATCGGCCCGTTGACTTGGAAAAGTCGATGAACCTGATTATATAAACCGGAGACAGCAGGTGGCGTTAGCCGTAACTTGATAAGGCCTGCCGAGGTATCAAAATCAGCTACTGATGGAGATGATCTTAAACCCTGTCCGGTTTCTGTCTGGACAGGGTTTAATTTTTGATTAGCCCACCAATTGATCTAACCGGTCGGTTGGTGAAAGCTGTGCGATCGTTTTTCGCTACTGCGGAAAATGTCAAAGGTTGAGAATCTGATCGGATCGATCCGACGGATTGATCCAAGGGTTCAAAAATCTGATAGGAGGTAAACGTAAAGTGGCTAAAATTGAAGCAAAACAGGTTGTTGTTGATGAGATCAAGAGCAAGCTGGAAAAAGCAGAAGGCGTAGTACTGGTAAGCTCTCGTGGTTTGACCGTAGGTCAGGATACCGAGATGCGTAGAGCTCTGCGCGAAGCTGGTGTAGACTTTAAAGTTTACAAGAACACTATGGTAAACTTTGCAATCAAAGATACCGTGTTCGAAGCACTGGCTCCTCACTTGGAAGGTCCTACCGCTGTTGCAATCAGCTATGATGATGCAACTGCAGGTGCAAGAGAACTGGACAAGTTTGTTGACAAATTTGCTCCCCTGGAATTTAAGGGTGGCGTTGTAGCTGGTACTTACTATGACCAGAACAACATCCAGAAGATCGCAAAGATCCCCTCAAGAAACGAATTGCTGGCTCGCCTGTTCGGCAGCTGGAAATCTCCCATGTCTTCCTTTGCTCGTGTGGTTAACGAGATCGCAAAGAAGAATGGCGGCGGTGTTTCTACTGAGGAAACCGCAGAAGCTGCTGAATAATTTTTCAGCGGTATAAACTTAAATAAAATCTAAATCAAAATATTATGGAGGTTTTTTGAAATGGCTAAACTTAGCGTACAAGAAATCATTGATGCTCTGAAAGAGCTTTCTGTTATGGAACTGAATGACCTGGTTACCGCTTGCGAAGAAGAATTCGGCGTATCCGCTGCTGCAGGTGTTATGGTAGCTGCTGCTCCCGCTGCTGAAGTTGAGGAGAAGACTGAATTTGACGTAGAGCTGACCGAAGCTGGCGATCAGAAGATCAAAGTTATCAAAGTAGTTCGTGAAATCACCGGTCTGGGCCTGAAAGAGGCTAAGGAACTGGTTGAGTCCGCTCCCAAAGTACTGAAAGAGCAGGCTACCAAGGAAGAAGCTGAAGAGCTGAAGAAGAAACTGGAAGAAGTTGGCGCAAAGATCACCCTGAAATAATTCAGGCTGAAGTGCAAACTGATACCTACGGGTTCGCAGGAGAGATCCTGCGAACCTTTTTTATTTTTTTTGCAAAAATGGCTTGACATATCTTGACTTCTGTGATAAAGTTGTAAATTGCATTATATTGCGATTTTATGCGCATTAGCAAGATAAATTTAGCCAAGGGGTGAAACGAATTTATGGAAAAAAACCGTATCCATCCACAGCCGTATGGAGACCGTGTGAGAATGTCCTTTGCCAGAGAGAAGGAAGTTCTGCAAATGCCCAATTTGTTGGACGTGCAGAAGGATTCTTATCGTTGGTTTATCAGCGAGGGCTTAAAAGAAGTTTTCGAAGATATTAACCCGATCACGGACTTTGGCGGCAATTTGTCGTTAGAATTCATCGATTTTAATTTGAATTCTGAACCCAAATATACTATACAAGAATCAAAAGAAAGGGACGCTACTTATTCTGCGCCCTTGAAAGTAACGGTTCGTTTAACCAATGAGGAAACGAAGGAAAAGCAGGAGCATGAAATCTTCATGGGCGATTTCCCGCTTATGACAGAGACCGGTACTTTCGTACTGAATGGTGCTGAGCGAGTAATCGTAAGCCAGTTGGTACGTTCTCCTGGTATTTACTATGCGAAAACCATCGACAAAACCGGAAAACCGTTGTTTTCTTCCACCGTTATCCCCAATCGTGGTGCTTGGTTAGAATATGAAACCGATTCCAATGATATTTTTCATGTTCGAGTAGACCGTACTCGTAAGATCCCGGTTACTGTACTGATCCGTTCTCTGGGTGTTGGTACTGATGCTGAGATTATTGAATTGTTTGGTGAAAACCCGAAACTGCTTGCTACCATCGAGCGTGACAATGCAAAGAGCGTAGAAGAGGGCTTGATTGAAATCTACAAGAGAATTCGTCCCGGTGAGCCTCCGACAGTAGAGAGCTCCAAGAGCCTGCTGTATTCTATGTTTTACGATGACAAGCGATACAATCTGGCTCATGTTGGTCGTTATAAATTCAACAAGAAGCTTGCTCTTGAAAATCGTATTGCAGGTCTTGTTCTGGCAGAAGCTGTAGTGGATGCTTCCACTGGTGAAGTTCTGGCTGAAGAAGGCGTTGTATTGTCTGCTGAGCTGTGCCGTCAGATTCAAAATGCCGGTATTCCCTACGTTTGGGTGCAGAAGGAAGATCAGAAAGTAAAAATCCTGAGCAACCTGGCTGTTGATATTCGTGCTCATTTGGACCTGCCTGAGGAGGCACTGCATGAGTGTGGTATTACCGAAGACGTATATTATCCTGTACTTGTTGATATTCTGGAGCAGGAACTTGAAGGTGAAGAACTTCTGGAAATGCTGAAAAAGCGTTCCTATGAGTTGGTGCCTCGTCATATTACCTTTGAAGATATTATGGCTTCCATCAACTATAATTTGCATCTGGAATATGGTATCGGTAATGTAGACGATATTGACCATTTGGGTAACCGTCGTATCCGTTGCGTAGGTGAACTTCTGCAGAATCAGTTCCGTATTGGCTTGGCCAGATTGGAACGTGTGGTACGTGAGCGTATGACTACTCAGGATCTGGAAGAAGTAACTCCCCAGAGCCTGATCAATATCCGTCCTGTTACAGCTGCTATTAAGGAATTCTTTGGAAGTTCTCAGCTGTCTCAGTTTATGGACCAGAACAACCCTCTGGCTGAACTGACCCATAAGCGCCGTTTGTCTGCACTGGGTCCCGGTGGTTTGTCCCGTGATCGTGCAGGTTTCGAAGTGCGAGACGTACATCACTCTCACTATGGCCGTATGTGTCCCATTGAGACCCCTGAAGGTCCCAACATCGGTCTGATCAACTCTTTAGCAACTTATGCTCGTATCAACCGTTATGGTTTTATTGAAGCACCTTATAGAACTCTGGATAAATCCTCAGGTGTTCCGGTAGTAACTAACGAGATTCGTTATATTACTGCTGATGAAGAGGAAAATTATAAAATCGCTCAGGCGAACGAGCAGTTGGATGATAATGGACATTTCATCAGTAATCGTGTTAAGGGTCGTTTCCGTGAAGATAATATTGAAATGGATCCTAACGAGATCGATCTGATGGACGTATCTCCTCGTCAGGTATTCTCTGTGGCAGCTTCTCTGGTTCCTTTCCTGGAAAACGATGATGCTTCCCGTGCGCTGATGGGTTCTAACATGCAGCGTCAGGCTGTACCGCTTTTGGTTACTGAGTCTCCTGTTGTTGGTACCGGTATGGAGTACAAGACTGCGATTGACTCCGGTTCCTGTGTAATTGCATTGGAAGACGGTGTAGTGGAGAGCGTTTCCTCCAATCGTATTGTAATTCGTCGTGCTGACGGTAATGTAGATGACTATGATCTGCTGAAGTTCCAGCGTCAGAATCAGAGCACCTGCTTTAATCAGCGTCCCATTGTGGATAAGGGTGAGTTTGTAAAAGCCGGTCAGGCGATTGCAGACGGTCCTTCTACTGATGAAGGTGAGTTGTCTCTGGGTAAGAATGCATTGATCGGCTTTATGACCTGGGAAGGTTATAACTACGAGGATGCTGTTCTTCTGAGCGAACGTCTGGTGGCAGAGGATGTTTACACCTCCGTGCACATTGAAGAATATGAAACTGAAGCTCGCGACACCAAGCTGGGTCCGGAAGAGATTACCCGCGATATCCACAATGTGGGCGATGACGCACTGAAAGATTTGGACGAGCGCGGTATTATCCGTATTGGTGCTGAGGTTCATGCCGGTGATATTTTGGTAGGTAAGGTAACACCTAAGGGTGAGACCGAGCTGACCGCAGAAGAGCGTTTGCTGCGTGCTATCTTTGGTGAAAAGGCACGTGAAGTGCGTGATACTTCTCTGCGTGTACCTCATGGTGAAGAGGGTATCATCGTTGATGTAAAGATTTTCACCCGTGAAAACGGTGATGAAATGGCTCCCGGTGTAAATGAGACCGTACGCGTTTATATTGCTCACAAACGTAAGATTTCTGTGGGCGATAAGATGGCAGGTCGTCATGGTAACAAGGGTGTAGTTTCCCGTGTACTGCCGATAGAAGACATGCCTTTCCTGCCTAATGGTCGTCCGCTGGATATCGTACTGAATCCTCTGGGTGTACCTAGCCGTATGAATATCGGTCAGGTAATGGAAGTGCATTTGGGTCTGGCTTGTAAGGCTCTGGGCTTCAAGATCGCTACTCCCATCTTTGATGGTGCCAGCGGTTTGGATATTCAGGATATGCTTGAATTGGCCGATGACTATGTAAATAAAGATTGGGAAGAATTCCAGGCTAAGTATCAGGAGACTTTGCATCCTGAAATCATGGAATATCTGGGTAACAATCTGGAGCATAGAGAAGAATGGACTGGTGTTCCGATCAGCCGTAATGGTAAACTGCCGCTGCGTGATGGTCGTACCGGTGAATACTTCGACAATCATGTAACCGTTGGTTATATGTATTATTTGAAACTGCATCATCTGGTAGATGATAAGATCCATGCTCGTTCCACAGGTCCTTACTCTCTGGTAACACAGCAGCCTCTGGGTGGTAAAGCTCAGTTTGGTGGTCAGCGTTTCGGTGAGATGGAAGTTTGGGCCCTGGAGGCATATGGTGCAGCTTATACTCTGCAGGAAATCCTGACTGTTAAGTCTGACGATATCGTAGGACGTGTAAAGACCTACGAGGCCATTGTTAAGGGCGAGAACATTCCTGAGCCCGGCGTACCGGAATCCTTCAAGGTTCTGCTGAAAGAATTGCAGTCCTTGGGTCTGGATATTCGTGTACTGACTGAGGATGCACAGGAAGTAGAGATCCAGGAGGATCTGGGTGATGACGGTGAAGGCATTGATGTAAATATGGAAGGCCACGAAGATATCGAGACCGGTTCTGTATACTACGATGACCATAATCCTGATGAAGATCCTTTGGATCTGGATGAGGAAAATGATGATGATCTGGATTTCGATCCTGATCTGGCTGCCAGCGGTTTCTCTGTTGGCGAGATTGAAACTTTGGAAGATCCCATGTTTGGTGATGATCTATAAGAAAGGGGTACGCTTAGATGGCTGTAAAAACAACTCATCAATCCATTCAGTTTGATGCGATTAAGATCGGTCTTGCTTCTCCTGAAAAGATCCGTGAGTGGTCTCATGGTGAAGTAAAGAAACCCGAAACAATCAACTACAGAACGTTGAAACCCGAAAGAGATGGTCTTTTCTGTGAGCGTATCTTTGGTCCCACAAAAGACTGGGAATGTCACTGCGGTAAGTACAAACGCATCCGTTATAAAGGTGTAATTTGCGATCGCTGTGGTGTAGAAGTAACAAAGGCAAAAGTTCGTCGTGAGAGAATGGGTCATATTGAATTAGCTGCCCCGGTATCTCATATCTGGTACTTTAAAGGAATTCCCAGCCGTATGGGTCTGATTCTGGATATTCCTCCGAGAGCACTGGAGAAAGTTCTGTATTTTGCTTCTTATATCGTACTGGATGCCGGTGATACCGGCCTCCTGTACAAGCAGCTGCTCACTGAGCGCGAATTCCGCGATGCTCAGGAGAAGTTTGGCGATGGCTTCCGCGCTGGTATGGGTGCAGAGGCAATCAAAGAATTGCTGCAGGATATCGATTTGGAAAAACAGACTGCTGAACTGAAGGAAGAGTTGATTAACGCTTCCGGACAAAAGCGTCTGCGTATCATCAAGAGACTGGAAGTAGTAGAGGCATTCTTGCAGTCCGGCAACCGTCCTGAGTGGATGGTAATGGACGTGGTTCCGGTTATCCCTCCGGATATCCGTGCCATGGTTCAGCTGGATGGTGGACGTTTTGCTACCTCTGACTTGAATGATTTGTATCGTCGTGTAATTAACCGTAACAATCGTCTGCGCCGTTTGCTGAGTCTGGGTGCACCCGACATTATTGTTAGAAACGAAAAGAGAATGCTGCAGGAGGCTGTAGATGCTCTGATCGATAATGGCCGTCGTGGCCGTCCGGTAACCGGTCCCGGTAACCGCGCTCTGAAGTCCTTGTCTGACATGCTGCGTGGTAAACAGGGTCGTTTCCGTCAGAACCTGCTGGGTAAGCGTGTTGACTATTCCGGTCGTTCCGTTATCGTTGTAGGTCCTGAATTGAAGTTCTATCAGTGTGGTTTGCCCAAAGAGATGGCAATCGAATTGTTCAAGCCTTTTGTAATGAAGAAGCTGGTAGAAAAAGAACTGGCTCATAATATTAAGTCTGCAAAGAGAATGGTTGAGCGCTTGAAAACAGAAGTATGGGATGTACTGGAAGAAGTAATCCGCGAGCATCCTGTAATGCTGGACCGTGCTCCTACTCTGCACCGTCTGGGTATTCAGGCTTTCGAGCCTATCTTGGTTGAAGGTAAAGCGATCAAGCTGCATCCTCTGGTATGTACAGCATTTAACGCTGACTTCGACGGTGACCAGATGGCTGTACACGTACCGCTGTCCGTAGAAGCTCAGGCTGAGTGCCGCTTCATGCTTTTGTCTACAAACAATCTGCTGAAGCCTTCTGATGGTGGTCCTGTAACCGTTCCTTCTCAGGATATGGTTCTGGGTATGTACTATTTGACCATGGAGCGTCCTGAGGATAAGGGTTCGGGCCGTGTGTTTAAAGATAAGAATGAAGCAATTCTGGCTGAAGTTAATGGCGAACTGACCCTGCACAGTTTGATTAAAATCCGTCGCAGCGTTGAAGTGAACGGACAGACTGTAACCGGTTTGGTTGAAACCACCGTAGGCCGTATCATTCTGAATGAAAAGTTGCCTCAGGATCTGGGTTATGTGGAACGTGATCCTGAAAGACCTGAAACTTATTTGCCCTACGAGATCAACTTCTTGGTTGGCAAAAAACAGTTGGGTAAGATTCTGCAGAAATGTATTGATGTACACGGCATTACCTTTACCGTAAGTGTACTGGATAATGTTAAGTCTTTGGGCTTCAAGTACTCTACTCGTGGTGCAATCACGGTAGCTGCTTCTGACGTTATCATTCCTGATGCCAAGAAGGGTATGATCGAAAAGGCAGAAAAAGAAGTTGCTAAGATTTTGAGTATGTTCAAGAGGGGTCTGTTTACCAACGAAGAGCGTCATAAGAGAATTATTGAAACCTGGACTAATACCATTCGTGATATTACCGATCTGCTGCTTCCCGGCCTTGGAAAAGATAACAACATCTACATGATGATCGATTCTGGTGCGCGTGGTTCGACCGACCAGTTGAAACAGCTTGCCGGTATGCGTGGTCTGATGGCCAGCCCCAGTGGTGAAATCATTGAGTTGCCCATTAAGTCCTGTTTCCGTGAAGGTTTGGATGTACAGGAGTACTTTATTTCTGCACATGGTACCCGTAAAGGTCTGGCTGATACCGCTCTGCGTACTGCTGACTCTGGTTACTTGACCCGTCGTTTGGTTGACGTTTCTCAGAATATGATCGTTCGAGCAGAAGATTGCTGTGAAGAGGGTGAAGATCCGAGAGGTATGTGGGTTGCCGCTTACAAGGATGGCGACGAAACTATTGAACCTTTGGAAGAAAGAATCCGCGGACGTTGGTCCATCAATGCAATCACTCATCCGGTAACCGGCGAATTGATTGTACCTGCTGATTCTATGATCGGTCCTGCTCAGGCTGCTAAAGTTGTAGCTGCAGGTATTGAAAAAGTATATATTCGTACTATGTTGACCTGTAAACAGAAGCTGGGTGTTTGTGCTAAGTGTTACGGTGCTGACATGAGCACAGGCCTTCCGGTTCGCATGGGTGAAGCAGTTGGTATTATTGCAGCTCAGTCTATCGGTGAGCCCGGTACTCAGCTGACGATGCGTACCTTCCACACTGGTGGTATTGCTACCGGCGACGATATTACACAGGGTCTTCCTCGTGTACAGGAGTTGTTCGAAGCAAGAAAACCCAAAGGTTTGGCAGTGATTGCCGAGTTCGGCGGTGTAGTTCAGGAGAACATCACTCGTAAGAAACGCGAAATTATCATTACCGATCCGGAGAGCAAAGAAAGTAAGAATTATTTGATTCCTTATGGTGCTCGTTTGAAAGTCAAAGATGGACAGGTGATCGAGGCTGGTGATGAACTGACCGAAGGTTCTGTAAATCCTCATGATATTCTGAAGATCAAGGGTCTGCTGGCTGTACAGGATTATTTGATCCAGGAAGTTCAGCGCGTATACCGTCTGCAGGGTGTAGATATCAATGATAAGCACGTAGAGATCATTGTTCGTCAGATGCTGCGTCGCGTACGTATTGAAGACAATGGTTCAACTGATATGCTGCCCGGTTCCTTAGTGGATGTTCTGGAGTTTGATGAGAAGAATGCAATTGCAGAAGAGAATGGCTTGGAGCCTGCAACTGGCGAGCGCGTGCTGCTGGGTATCACTAAGGCTTCTTTGGCAACAGATTCCTTCCTGTCAGCTGCTTCCTTCCAGGAAACCACCAGAGTACTGACCGAAGCTGCCATCAAGGGCAAGATCGATCCTCTGATTGGTCTGAAAGAGAATGTAATCATCGGTAAACTGATTCCGGCCGGTACCGGTATGAGTCAGTACCAGAGAGCTGAGTTTGTTCTGAATGGAGATCCCATTGAAACTGCAGTTAAGAAGCCTGTTGAAATTCAGCCTGTTCCTGTTCAGGATGAGGATGAAGACGATGAGATCGCCTTCGATGAAAGTCAGGATTTTGCTGATGATTTAGGTGCTCTTTTGGATGATGTGTTAGGTTCTATGAATGCTGAAACCAATATTGATGGTGAATAAGCAAAAAAATTAAATATTTTGTTGACAAGACTTGATTTGCGTGTTATACTCATCGAGTCTGCGCAAAAGCGTGGACCTGCTTTATGCAGGTCCACTTTTTTGCCGATAAATATAAATAGGAGGTGCCGATATGCCTACTTTTAACCAGTTGGTAAGAAAAGGAAGACAGGTTACTGAGAAAAAGTCTACTGCTCCTGCACTGCAGAGAGGTTGGAACTCCCTTCAGAAGAAAGCTACTGGAGTTTCTTCTCCCCAGAAGCGTGGTGTTTGTACTGTAGTTAAGACTGATACCCCTAAGAAACCTAACTCCGCTCTTCGTAAAATCGCCCGTGTTCGTCTGAGCAATGGCGTAGAAGTTACCGCTTATATCCCTGGTGAAGGTCATAACCTGCAGGAACACAGCGTTGTTCTGATTCGCGGTGGCCGTGTTAAGGATATGCCCGGTGTACGTTACCATATCGTACGTGGTGTGCTGGATACGGCTGGTGTTGCCAACCGTCGTCAGGCTCGTTCCAAGTACGGTGCAAAACGCCCGAAAAAATAATAGTAGGGAATAAGGTGCCAATCATATAGGGCAGTGCCCGATAGATTGGTGCGAGACACGTAGGACTATAATGTGAGTACCTATGATTTAATTAAAAATAATTAAGGAGGGAAGAATCGTGCCTAGAAGAGGACATATTGCCCACAGAGATGTTCTGCCGGATCCCATGTACGGAAGCAAGGTAGTAACTAAACTGATTAATAGCATTATGCTGGACGGTAAGAAGGGTGTAGCCCAGAAGATCGTTTACGGCGCGTTCGACCGGATCGCAGCTAAGACTGAGAAAGCTCCTTTGGAAGTTTTCGAAGCTGCCATGAATAACATCATGCCGGTTCTGGAAGTAAAAGCAAGACGTGTAGGTGGTGCCACCTACCAGGTTCCCATGGAAGTTCGCGCTGAGCGCAGACAGACCTTGGGTCTTAGATGGTTGACTGCATATTCTCGTGCTCGTGGTGAAAAGACCATGCAGGAGCGTTTAGCTAACGAGATTATGGATGCAGCTAACAACTCCGGTGCTTCTGTTAAGAAAAGAGAAGACACCCACAAGATGGCTGAAGCTAACAAGGCTTTCGCTCATTTTCGGTTTTAATTGAGGAGGACAAGTCGTGTCTAGAGAATATTCGTTGGAGAATACCCGCAATATTGGTATTATGGCCCATATTGATGCTGGTAAGACCACTTTGACAGAACGTATTTTGTTCTATACCGGTAAAACCCATAAAATCGGCGATACCCACGAAGGTACCGCAACCATGGACTGGATGGAGCAGGAGCAGGAGCGTGGTATTACTATTACTTCTGCAGCTACCACTTGTTTCTGGAATGAAAATCGTATCAACATCATCGATACTCCCGGTCACGTTGACTTTACTGTAGAAGTAGAGCGTTCTCTGCGTGTACTGGATGGTGCTGTTGGTGTATTCTGCGCTAAGAGCGGTGTTCAGCCTCAGTCTGAAAACGTTTGGCGTCAGGCTGATAAATACAATGTACCCCGTATGGCATTCATCAACAAGATGGACCTTGTGGGTGCAGACTTCTACAATGCAGTACAGATGATCAAAGATCGTCTGGGCCATAACGCAGTTCCTATGCAGCTGCCTATTGGTGCTGAAGATAACTTCAAAGGTATTGTAGATTTGATGGAAATGAAAGCTTATATCTACAATGATGATCAGGGTCAGGATATTACTGTAACTGATATTCCTGCAGATATGGCTGATGATGCAGAGGAATATCGTACCGCTATGATCGAGTCCATCTGCGAAACTGATGAAGAGCTGATGATGTTGTATCTGGACGGTGAAGAAATTCCCGTTGCTGATCTGAAGGCTGCTCTTCGTAAGGCTGTATGTAACGTAGAAATCATTCCTGTTTTCTGCGGTACTGCTTATCGTAACAGAGGTATCCAGAAGCTTCTGGATGGCGTTATTGATTACATGCCCTCTCCTGTTGATGTACCTGCTATCGAAGGTACTTCTATGGATGGTGAAACTCAGGACGTTCGTCATTCTTCTGATGAAGAGCCTTTCTCTGCACTGGCCTTCAAGATCATGGTTGACCCCTTTGTTGGTAAGCTGTCCTTCTTCCGTGTATATTCCGGTACTGTAAACTCCGGTTCTTACGTTCTGAATTCTACTAAGAATAAGAAAGAGCGTATGGGTCGTATCCTGCAGATGCATGCTAACAAGCGTCAGGAGCTGGATAAAGTATACGCCGGTGATATTGCTGCTGCTGTAGGTTTGAAGTTCACCACCACTGGTGACACTCTGTGCGATGAGAATCATCCGATCATTCTGGAATCCATGGTATTCCCGGAGCCTGTTATCTCTGTTGCAATCGAGCCCAAGACCAAAGCAGGTCAGGAAAAGATGGGTATTGCTTTGGCAAAGCTTGCTGAAGAAGATCCCACCTTCCGTACTCATACCGATCCCGATAGCGGTCAGACCATTATCGCTGGTATGGGTGAGCTGCATCTGGAAATCATCGTTGACCGTCTGCTGCGTGAATTCAAAGTAGAAGCAAACGTTGGTGCTCCTCAGGTAGCTTATAAAGAGGCTTTGACTAAGGAAGTTGACGTTGAAGGTAAATTCGTTCGTCAGTCCGGTGGTCGTGGTCAGTACGGTCACTGCCGTGTTCGTTTCATTCCTATGGATCCCAACGGCGAAAACCTGTACGAGTTTGTTAACGCAATCGTCGGCGGTGCAATTCCGAAGGAATATGTACCTGCTGTAGATGATGGTATTCAGGAAGCTATGCAGAGCGGTTCTCTGGCTGGTTATCCTGTACTGGGTGTAAAGGCTGAGTGTTACGATGGTTCTTACCATGAAGTTGACTCTTCTGAAATGGCATTTAAGATTGCTGGTTCTATGGCATTCAAAGAAGCTATGAAGAAAGGTGCTCCCACTCTGCTTGAGCCTTTGATGAAAGTAGATGTTACCGTACCCGAGGAATACATGGGTGATGTAATCGGTGATATTAACTCTCGTCGTGGTCGTATCGAAGGTATGGACGCTGTAAACGGAACTCAGGTTATCCATGGTTTCGTTCCGCTATCTGAGATGTTTGGTTATGCTACTGACCTGCGTTCTAAGACTCAGGGTCGTGGTACCTACTCTATGTTCTTCGATCACTATGAGCCCGTACCCAAGAGCGTTAGCGAAAAAATCCTGAGCGCCAAGGGCCGCGAATGATTTTTCGATAAATTTTTGAAAAACCCTTGCAAAAACCAGTCATATTCAATATAATAGGACTGATGTAATTTGTTAAAAACCTATTAATAGGAGGAATTTATAATGGCAAAAGCTAAGTTCGAAAGAACCAAACCCCATGTAAACATTGGTACCATTGGTCACGTTGACCACGGTAAGACCACTTTGACTGCTGCTATCACCAAGACCCTGCATCACAGACTGGGTACCGGTGAAGCTGTAGCTTTCGAAAACATCGATAAGGCTCCCGAAGAGAGAGAGCGTGGTATTACCATTTCTACCGCACACGTTGAGTATGAGACCAACAATCGTCACTATGCTCACGTTGACTGCCCCGGCCATGCTGACTATGTAAAGAACATGATTACCGGTGCTGCTCAGATGGACGGTGCTATTCTGGTTTGTGCTGCTACCGACGGTGTTATGGCTCAGACTCGTGAGCACATCCTGCTGTCTCGTCAGGTAGGCGTTCCCTATATCGTAGTATTCATGAACAAGTGCGATATGGTAGACGACGAAGAACTTCTGGAACTGGTAGACATGGAAATCCGTGAGCTGCTGAACGAGTACGAATTCCCGGGTGATGATACTCCTATCATTCAGGGTTCCGCTCTGATGGCTCTGAACGATCCCGACTGCGAGTGGGGCGACAAGATCCTGGAACTGATGGATGCTGTTGATGATTACATTCCTACTCCCGAGCGCGACACTGACAAGCCCTTCCTGATGCCCGTAGAGGACGTATTCTCCATTACCGGTCGTGGTACTGTAGCTACCGGTCGTGTAGAGCGTGGTGTTCTGCATGTATCTGAAGAAGTTGAGCTGGTAGGTCTGGGTTCTGAGACCAAGAAGTATGTTGTAACCGGTATCGAAATGTTCCACAAACTGCTGGATGAAGCTCAGACTGGTGATAACATCGGTGCTCTGCTGCGTGGTATCCAGAGAGACGAGATCCAGAGAGGTCAGGTTCTGGCTAAACCCGGTTCTGTAACTCCTCACCACAAAGCTAAGGCTCAGGTATACGTTCTGAAGAAAGAAGAAGGCGGCCGTCATACTCCTTTCTTGACTAACTACCGTCCTCAGTTCTACTTCCGTACTACCGACGTTACTGGTGTAATCACTCTGCCCGAGGGTACCGAGATGTGCATGCCTGGTGATAACGTAGAAATGACCATCGATCTGATCTACCCCGTAGCTATGGAAAACACCCTGCGTTTCGCTATCCGTGAAGGTGGCCGTACCGTAGGTTCCGGTTCCATTACCGAGATCATCGAATAATTTAACCAAAACGAAGGGGCGCCTATTGGCGCCTCTTTTTTTACATCAGATATAAGGGGTATTGAAACTGCCTCGTCATAATATCTTTTTGAGAAGTGATAGGGGGATTTATATATGAAACTAATTTCCTGGAATGTAAATGGACTTAGAGCTTGTATGCAGAAAGGGTTTGCTGACTTTTTCAAAGAAATGGACGCAGATGCTTTTTGCTTGCAGGAAACAAAATTACAGGAAGGTCAAATTGATTTTGCCCCAGAGGGGTATTATTGCTATTGGAATTATGCAGAGAAAAAAGGATATTCCGGTACAGCTATTTTTACGAAGGAAAAACCGTTGGCGGTGTCTTATGGTTTGGGAATCGAAGAGCATGATCATGAAGGACGAGTTATAACGCTTGAATATGAAAAGTATTATTTGATTACTGTTTATGTTCCTAATTCTAAGGATGGATTGTTAAGACTTCCTTATAGAATGGTATGGGAAGATGATTTTTTGGCGTACGTAAAAAGACTGGAAGAAAATAAACCAGTAATTTACTGTGGTGATTTAAATGTGGCAGCAGAAGAAATCGATTTGAAGAATCCTAAGTCGAATAGAAAGAATGCTGGCTTTACAGATGAAGAAAGAGGTAAGTTCAAAGCGGTTAAGGAAAGCGGTTTAATTGATACATTCCGCCATTTTTATCCGGAGCAAAGAGATATATATTCGTGGTGGAGCTATCGTTTTAAAGCCAGAGAAAAGAATGCAGGTTGGCGTATTGACTATTTTATAGCTAGTGAAGTGTTAAAAGATAAGCTCATTGACGCCAAAATTCATACACAGGTACTTGGTTCGGACCATTGTCCTGTTGAGTTGGACGTTGAAATGGAATGATGTCTTTCGTAAAAAGACAAAATGTAAGCGAAATGGAATGAATATGCATATTGCACAAAATGTATGCAAAAAAAGCGGGAAATTTTTATATTAATTCATGAAAAACGACGAAATTTTTTCTTGCTTTTACAGACATGCTGTGTTACAATATCAAGCGTGGCATTGAGAACGAAGATCCGAGAGGTTGCGTAAGCCTGATAAACAAAGGCTTGGGGGAATTCTCGGGGAGCGAATGTCAAGTTCAAGAAACTGACGGCAAGGTCACTGTACAATTGATCAAAAGTTGTGTGAATCCTGCTTTGCTTGTTTACAAGGAGGAAACACACGGGTGAGTGTACAGTCGTATTTGTCGCAAAAGACCTTGGATCTTGAAAGGGAGCCAAGGCGTTTAAAGCGAATAAGGAGGCTGTTTTTTTATGGCAGAAAAGAAATCAACTAAAATCCGCATCACTCTGAAAGCATATGATCATCAGCTGATCGATCAGTCTGCTCAGAAGATCGTGGAAACAGCAAAAAGAAATGGTGCACAGGTAAGCGGTCCTATCCCGATGCCGACTCACAAGGAAGTAGTTACTATCCTGCGTGCAGTTCATAAGTATAAAGACTCTCGTGAGCAGTTCGAACAGAGAACTCACAAGAGACTGATCGATATCCTGCAGCCCACCAAAAAGACTCTGGATGCTCTGAGCAAGCTGGAACTTCCTGCTGGCGTTGACATTCAGGTTGCAGCAAAGAACTAAGTACTATTTAAGTAACAAACAAGCAAAAGGTACTAATGCAGTCGGTTATTTAAGTTGACATATATCAGCTAATGACCTAGGATGAACCGCTGAAAAGCGGGTCCGCTGTAGATTATTAGGAGGTAAACACCATGAAGAAAGCCATTATGGCAAAGAAGATCGGTATGACCCAGATCTTCGATCAGGAAACCGGCGAGATGATCCCGGTAACCGTCCTGGAAGCAGGTCCCTGCTGTGTTACCCAGGTTAAAACCGTTGAGCATGATGGATACGCCGCCATTCAGGTTGGTTTTGGCGAAATCCGCGAGAAACTGGTTAATAAGCCTTTGAAGGGCCACTTCGCAAAGGCTGGCGTTTCTGTAAAGAGACACATTGAAGAGTTCAAGATTGAAGGCGCTGAAGGCTATGAACTGGGCGCAGAGATCAAGGCTGACGTATTTGAAGTAGGCGATAAAGTAGATGTTTCCGGCATCTCCAAAGGTAAGGGCTATCAGGGCGCTATTCACCGCCATGGTTTTGCTCGCGGTCCGATGGAGCATGGTTCTAAATATCACCGCCATGCAGGTTCCATGGGTGCATCCAGTGATCCCGCTCGTGTATTCAAAGGCAAAAAGCTGCCCGGCCACATGGGTAACAAGGCAATCACTGTTCAGAATCTGGAAGTTGTACGTGTTGATGCTGAGCGCAACCTGCTGCTGATCAAGGGTTCTGTTCCGGGACCGAAAAAGTCTGTTGTAACTGTTATCAACAGCGTAAAGGCATAAGGAGGTAAGAACATGGCTAAAGTAGCTGTTTATACAATGAACGGTGCTGAAAACGGTCAGATTGAACTGAAAGACAGCGTTTTCGGTGTAGAAGTAAACGTTCACGTTATGCATGAAGCTGTAGTTGCTCACCTGGCAAACTTGAGACAGGGAACTCAGAGCGCACTGACTCGTGCAGAGGTTCGTGGCGGTGGCAGAAAGCCTTACCGTCAGAAAGGAACCGGTAGAGCCCGTCAGGGTAGCATCCGTGCTCCTCAGTGGGTAGGCGGCGGCGTAGTATTCGCTCCCAAACCCCGTGATTACTCCAAGAAAATGAACAAGAAGGCACGCCGTCTGGCGATCCGCAGCGCTCTGACCACTCGCGTTCTGGATAACAAGATCGTAGTTCTGGAAGATCTGAACCTGACCGAGATCAAGACCAAAGCAATGCAGAACGTACTGAACCAGTTCGACCTGAGCAAAGCTCTGGTAGTTCTGAACGGTGAGAACACTAACGTGGTTCTTTCTGCCCGCAACATTCCGAATGTTAAAACCATTCGCGCAGAACAGATCAATGTATACGACATCCTGAAGTACGAAAACTTCGTAGCAACCAAGGATGCCATCGCAAAGATTGAAGAGGTGTTTGAATAATGGCAGATATCAAATATTATGACGTACTGTTGAAGCCCGTTATCACTGAGAAGAGCATGCAGCTCATGGGCGAAAAGAAATACACCTTCCTGGTACATCCTGAAGCTAACAAGATTCAGATCCGCGAAGCTGTAGAAAAAATGTTTGAAGGTACCAAAGTCCTGAAAGTTAACACCATGAATCAGCGTGGTAAAAACAAGAGAAGAGGTTACACTGTTGGCCGCACCAATGCGATCAAGAAAGCAATCGTAACCTTGACTGAAGAGAGCAAGGACATTGAGTTTTTTGAAGGAATTTGATCGAAACTAAAGTGATCAAGTCCCGGTAATTTCATTCTTAGAAATGAAGTATATCGAAAGGAGAATATATAATGGCTATTAAGACTTACAAGCCTTATACCGCTTCTCGAAGAAACATGACCGGTTCCGCTTTTACTGAAATCACTAAGAGCGAGCCTGAGAAGTCTCTGGTTGTTCGAGTTAAGAACACTGCCGGCCGTAACAGCTATGGCAAAATCACTGTTCGTCACATTGGCGGCGGTCATAAGAAATTATACAGAATCATCGATTTCAAGAGAAATAAAGATGGTATTCCGGCAAAGGTTACCGGTATCGAGTACGATCCTAACCGCAGCGCTAACATTGCTCTGCTGACCTATGCCGATGGTGAGAAGCGCTACATCCTGGCTCCCGAGGGCCTGACTGATGGCGACACCGTAATCAGCGGTGAAAACGTAGAAATCAAAGTAGGTAACTGCCTGCCTTTGAGAAATATCCCCACCGGTTCTAATGTGCACAACATTGAAATGAAACCCGGTAAGGGCGGCCAGATGGTTCGTGCAGCTGGTAATGCTGCTCAGCTGATGGCTAAAGAAGGTAAATTCGCAACGCTGCGTCTTCCTTCTGGCGAAATGAGAATGGTTCCGATCGACTGCCGTGCAACCATCGGTACCGTAGGTAATGGCGATCACGAACTGGTTAAGATCGGTAAAGCTGGTCGCAAGAGACACATGGGCATCCGTCCTACCGTACGCGGTTCTGTAATGAACCCCAACGACCATCCCCACGGTGGTGGTGAAGGTAGAGCTCCCATTGGTCGTCCCAGCCCGATGACTCCATGGGGCAAACCTGCTCTGGGTCTGAAGACTCGCAAGAAGAAGAAACAGTCTAACAAGTATATCGTACGCAGCCGTGCGAAGAACAGTAAATAAGGAGGCATAACAGATGGCACGTTCTTTGAAGAAAGGTCCTTTCGCAGACGAATCTCTGTTAAAGAAAGTTGATGCGATGAATGCAGCCGGCGACAAGCAGGTTATCAAGACTTGGTCTCGCCGTTCCACTATCTTCCCTTCTTTCGTTGGTCATACCTTTGCCGTTCATGATGGTAGAAAGCATGTTCCGGTATATGTGACCGAGGATATGGTAGGTCATAAGTTGGGCGAGTTCGTTGCAACCCGCACCTATCGTGGTCATGGAAAAGATGAGAAGAAAGGATCCGTAAGAAGATAATCCACCCCCTGGATACTCTTACGATTGAATAAGGAGGAAGAATCATGGCTAAAGGTCATAGAAGCCAAATCAAGCGTGAGCGTAATGCTCAGAAGGACCTGCGTCCCAGAGCAAAGGTTACCTTCGCTCGCATTGCTCCCTTGAAGGCAAAACTTGTATTGGATACCATTAAAGGTAAAGATGTAGCTCTTGCTTCTGCTATCCTGGGCGCTACTCCTCGTGAGGGTGCTCGCATCATCAGCAAGGTACTGGATTCCGCAGTTGCCAACGCTGAGTACGCTGCAGCAGAGCGTGATATGGATATTGATGTTTCTAAACTGTATGTACAGGAAGCTTTCGCAAATCAGGGTCCCACTCTGAAGAGAATTCAGCCCAGATCTCAGGGCCGCGCAGACAGAATCCTGAAGAAAACCAGTCATATCACGATTATTTTGAATGAGAGATAAGGAGGAGACTCATGGGTCAGAAAGTTAATCCGCATGGACTTAGAGTCGGTGTTATTAAGAATTGGGATGCAAAGTGGTACGCTGATGCAAACCAGTTTGGAGATCTCCTGGTTGAGGATCACAAGATCCGTACTTTCCTGAAAGAGAAACTGTATCAGGCAGGTATTTCTAAGATCGAGATCGAAAGAGCAGCAGGTCGTGTTAAAGTCATCATCATGACTGCAAAGCCCGGTATCATCATCGGTAAGGAAGCCGTTGGCGTTAAGATGCTGAAAGATGAACTGCAGGCAATGACCAATGCAAAAGTTTCTTTGAATATTATGGAAGTTAAGCGCCCTGAAAAGGATGCTCAGCTGGTAGCTGAAAATATTGCTCAGCAGCTGGAAAACCGTGCATCTTTCCGTCGCGCCCTGAAGCAGGCTATCGGCCGTGCAATGAAGGCTGGTGCTAAGGGTATTAAGACCATGGTAGGCGGCCGTGTAGGCGGTGCTGAAATCGCTCGTTCCGAGTCTTACAACGAAGGCAATCTGCCTCTGCAGACTCTGCGTGCTAATATCGACTATGGTTTTGCTGAAGCTAATACCGCATACGGTAAGCTGGGTGTAAAAGTTTGGATTAACCATGGTGAGGTTCTGCCCACCAAGGCTATCAAAGAAGGGAGCGATAACTAATGTTAATGCCGAAGAGAACAAAACATCGTAAGCAGTTCCGTGGTTCCATGGCTGGTAAGGCTCTGCGTGGTAACCGCATTACTTATGGTGATTTCGGTTTGATTGCTACAACTCCTGCTTGGGTTAAGTCAAATCAGATTGAGGCAGCCCGTGTTGCCATGACTCGTTATATCAAGCGTGGTGGTAAAGTTTGGATCAAAATTTTCCCGGACAAACCTATTACTGCAAAACCTGCTGAGACCCGAATGGGTTCCGGTAAAGGTTCCACTGAGTATTGGGTAGCCGTTGTTAAACCGGGCCGTGTTATGTTTGAGATTGCTGG
>JAZQWC010000005.1:0-16849 GCA_045632125.1 Bianqueaceae bacterium | reverse complement strand
GGCGATCTGTCCGCCAAAGCCATTTTTTTCAATTACTAAAGCACTGCGGCCGCCGCGAAGGGCGTACACCGCCGCGGTCAAGCCTGCCGGGCCACCGCCTACGATTACAACGTCATACATGATTCTATCTCCATTCTTGCGCCATCCAGCACAGATTGATCGTAAAAAAGGACCAGGCATTGCCCGGCCCTTTATCTTTTGTATTAATATTATAGACTAGCTAAATATTTCTTAATTTCCGGTACGCCGTAGTAGCTCTGGAAGCCTTCAGCACCCTCGATGATCAGAGTGGGAGCACCCTTTACACCATACTGACGGCACAGATCCAGATTTTCCTCAGCGATGACCTTTTCGTAGTTCACGCCAGCCTTACCCAGCAATCCTTCAGCCACGCGACAGTTGGGGCAGGTCACACGGGAGATCAGGGTAGCCTTAACCTCAGCAGGAGCTTCGGTGCAGCAGCAAGACTCAGCCACTTCTGCAGCCTTTTCTACTACTGCAGCAGCTGCTGCTTCTACCACCGGAGCGCTCTTTTTCAGTACAGAGGTACCAATATTGTAAACCTTGCGGTCTTTATATTCTTGGCTCTTACCATCGTTCCAGTTTTTAACCGGACGGTAGTAGCCGGTGATACGGCTGTACACTTCAGCTTCTTTGCCGCAGTGCGGGCAAACATGCTGCTCGCCAGCCAAATAGCCATGGTCTGCACATACAGAATAGGTGGGAGACATGGTGTAGTAAGGCAGTTTATGGTTTTCAGCGATCTTGCGTACCAAGGTGGCAGCAGCCTTCCAATCCGGCAGCTTCTCGCCCAGGAAGGCGTGGAATACGGTACCGGAGGTGTAGCGGGTCTGCAGTTCATCCTGAATTTCAAGAGCGGTGAAGATATCCTCGGTGTAGCCTACAGGCAGATGGGAGGAGTTGGTATAGTAAGGAGTGCCGTTCTCGTTGGCAGTAATGATGTTCGGGAACTGCTCCTTGTCGTGCTTAGCAAAACGGTATGTGGTGGACTCAGCGGGAGTTGCCTCCAGGTTATACAGGTCGCCGTAAGCTTCCTGATAATCAGACAGGCGCTCGCGCATGTGATCCAGTACCTCGATGGCGAAGTCCTGAGTTCTCTTATGGGTCAGGTCAGCCTGCAGCCACTTAGCATTCAGGCCCACTTCATTCATACCGATCAGGCCGATGGTGGAGAAGTGGTTAGCGAAGGTGCCCAGGTAGCGCTTAGTGTAGGGATACAGGCCATTTTCCAGCAGCTGAGTAATTACAGTACGCTTAGTCTTCAAAGAGCGAGCGGAAATATCCATCAGCTTATCCAGACGCTGGTAGAAGTCCTGCTCATCCTTTGCCAAATATGCAATACGAGGCAGGTTAATGGTAACAACACCGATGGAACCGGTGGATTCACCGGAACCGAAGAAGCCGCCGGATTTCTTACGCAGCTCGCGCAGATCCAGACGCAGACGGCAGCACATGGAACGCACGTCAGAGGGTTCCATATCGGAGTTGATGTAGTTAGAGAAATAAGGAGTACCATACTTGGCGGTCATTTCAAACAACAGCTTGTTATTCTCGGTCTCGCTCCAGTCGAAGTCACGGGTAATGGAATAGGTAGGAATGGGATACTGGAAACCACGGCCGTTGGCATCGCCCTCGATCATGATCTCGATAAAGGCCTTGTTGACCATATCCATTTCTTTCTTACAGTCACCATAGGTGAAGTCCATTTCCTTACCGCCTACGATCGCGGGCTGATCCTGCAGATCGGCGGGTACGGTCCAGTCCAAAGTAATATTGGAGAAGGGTGCCTGAGTACCCCAGCGTGAGGGAGTGTTTACGCCGTAAATGAAGGACTGAATGCACTGTTTAACTTCCTTCTGAGTCAGGTTATCTACCTTAACAAAGGGAGCCAAGTATGTATCAAAGGAAGAAAATGCCTGTGCACCGGCCCACTCGTTCTGCATAATACCCAGGAAGTTTACCATCTGGTTGCAAAGAGTGGAAAGATGACCTGCGGGGGCAGAGGTGATCTTGCCGGGAACGCCGCCCAAACCTTCCTGGATCAGCTGTTTCAAGCTCCAGCCTGCGCAGTAACCGGTCAGCATAGACAGGTCATGCAGGTGAATGGCAGCACTGCGATGTGCATCGGCTACTTCCTGATCGTAAATTTCGCTCAGCCAGTAGTTTGCAGTGATCGCACCGGAGTTAGATAGGATCAAACCACCTACAGAATAAGTAACAGTGGAGTTTTCTTTTACACGCCAGTCGTTGATCTGCAGATAGTTATCCACCAGATCCTTGTAGTTCAGCAGCGCGGTGTTGGCATTACGCACTTTCTCACGCTGTTTACGATATAAAATATAAGCCTTAGCCACATCAGCATAACCGGATTCGGACAAAACCTTTTCCACGCTATCCTGAATGTCTTCCACGGCGATCATCTCATCTGTAATCTTTTCCTCGAAATCAGCAGTAACCTGCAGCGCCAGCATATTGATCACGCTGGGATGATGGTGCTTATTCAACGCCTCAAAGGCTTTCACCATTGCAGTACTGATCTTGGAAATGTCAAAATCGACGGTCATACCGTCACGTTTTACTACCTGATACATGAACTTAACCCCCTATATATAATTTGAATTTAAATAATTTACAGCAAAAAATCGATGCGCTCATCGGTATTTTCTCTCGAAATTTCCCGAAAATCACGCATCGATCGTATTATATAACGGATACCTATTATTGTCAAGATATGGTTATAAATATATTTTCAAAACACAATATGTTGTGTCTTTTTAAATACCACGAAGTTCCACTGTCTGCGCACACCCTTCTAAAAACCCTTTATATTCGCGCATTTCCTCCGCCGTAGGCGGAAACAGTCCGGCCACCGCCACCGTATCCCGATCCACAAAAGGTTGTAGATATAGTGCCTTCGCCCGTCGACCCGGCACAAGATTCAGGAGCCAGTCGCCCATGGCGCCGATGGCTTCTTCGTCATGAAGGGGGTGCACCACTGTGGTGCGCAGTTCGTAATCGACTGCTTCACTGCCGATCAAAAAACAAAGACTCTCCTCGATACGACTCAGATCAAATTTTTCTTCCTCAATGCCGCAGGTAAGGGCATACCGCTCAGGACAGTTTTTCACATCCATCGCCACATAGTCCACCAAATCTTCTTCTACCAGTGCCTTCAGCACATCAGGCCGATATCCATTCGTGTCCAGTTTCACCGCAAACCCCATTTCCTTAATGGCCCGCAGCAGCTCCGGTAAATCCTTTTGGAGTGTCGGCTCACCGCCGGTAATGCAAACTCCCTCCAAAATGCCCACCCGGCCCTTTAAAAAGGTCAGTAAGTCTTCAGCTCTCATAAATATTTCCGCATCGGCTCCCAACAATTGGCTATTGTGGCAAAAGGGGCAGCGAAAATTGCAGCCACCCAAAAATACTGTGCAAGCCATCCGGCCCGGATAGTCCAACAACGTCAGCTTTTGCAGTCCTGATATCTTCATATATGTCATGTCCTTTTGATCGTTTTTTTCTATTATACCTTTCGTTTTCAAATTGTTCAATCTTTCCCCTCGCTTTTTTATTGCAAGTTAGGGTTTCATATAGTAAAATAACTATATCGCGCCCTCTTTCGGGTGAATGTTCGATTGAAAGGATCTATATTATGTCTATGTTTACCAGTATGGCCGCCAAAGGCAGCAAAACTGCCCGTGTTCGCCTGTATAATCAAAATCATAAAATCGTATATTTCTTTTGCCTGCGTTTTTTGAAAAATGCAAAAGACGCTGAAGTTGCTACCCGTCAAATCTTTGCTAACCTGTGGGATACGCTGGATCCCGCTGCCGATGAACGTCAGCAGCTGCTTCAAGCGACTGCCGACTACTGCCGTCAGTTTCTTTTAGAACAAGACGCAAAAGCCTTTGAGCCTATCGGTGAAGTTCCCGCCAAAATGCCCTCTGCCCAGGCAGATGCCGATCCTTCCGAAATGTATGTGAACTATCTGCTGTCTAAGTTTGATAACATCCATCGGTTTATCTTTGTTTTGAAAACGACCGCCGGCTTGAACAACACTGAGGTGGGTGAGCTGTTTGATATGGATGGTATTGCTGTTAATAAGCTGATGAATGAAGCGGAAGATCTGGCTCGCAGCACCGTAAATAGCATGAAGAGCCGTAAAGACTGTCCCATTCAGAACTACGAGCACCTGGTTCAGCTACTTCATCACGAAATGCTGCACATCGATGTGTCCAAGGCTTTGACCGCTCAGATCCTGCGCGACATCGAAGAAACTGCAGCCCCCACTCCTAAGGCAAAATGGTTCGGTCTTCTTTTTGGCTGTGCCCTGCTGCTGGCTTTTATGATCTACCCCTCCATTGAATATACCTTAAGCCGTATGGATAAGACCTATGCTTCTATCGAGGTAGATATGAGCAATCTGTTCATGCCCGAGGACCTGCCTAAAACCGGCACCATCGTGGTGGAGCTGGCTCCCGACTTTGCTCCCGAAACAGTAGCCAACTTTGTAGAACTGGCGGAAAGCGGTTTCTATGATGGTCTGACCTTCCACCGCGTTATCTACGATTTCATGATCCAAGGCGGTGACCCGGCCGGCAATGGTACCGGCGGTTCCGACAAGAACATCACCGGTGAATTTGCTGCCAACGGCATTATGAATCCGCTGTCCCATGTACGCGGTGTCATCTCCATGGCCCGCCGCGGCGACGATTTTAACAGTGCTACCTCACAGTTCTTCATTATGCACACCAACACCTACACCTCCAGCTTGGACGGCATGTACGCTGCCTTCGGTTGGGTAGTGGATGGTATGGACTATGTTGATATGATCGCAGCTTATACCTATACAATGGATGCCAATGGAACTGTACCCGCTGAATATCAGCCCAAGATCACCAAGGTCACGATTCATAATTCACTTTAAGTCTAAAACTAAAAATCTCAGTGCGAATTGATCTAAAACTAAAAATCTCAGTGCGAGCAGTCAAGCTGCTATGCACTGAGATTTTTGTTTTAGACCTTTATTATCTTGTGCCGATAGTTTAGACTAATTTGCATTGTAATGCTTTGCGGTCTTTATAATAATATATGTTTTCAAAGCCGATTTCTTTTAGCATGGCAACCGCCTCATCAAAGGCCTTGGCCGCCTTGTCCGCAGCGTGCGCATCCGAACCCAGCGTCACCAGATATCCACCCATATCATAATACCGCTGCACCAATTCCCGACCCGGCATGGTATCATTCAGTAAATCATAGGAGGATGTATTGATCTCCAGCGCAATACCCTTTCGAATGATCGCCCGCAAAATATCGTCGATCCGATCTCGCAGCCGTTCCAGATCCACCTTATATCCAAAACGACCGGTCAGGTAACGGATGGGATAGGTCATGTGCGCCAAAATATCACAGTCCAGTACATCGATCAAGATCCGCATACAATCATAGTAAGCGCCCATATATTCATACATATTTTCTTCAGAAAATTCTTTAGCCCCATGCAATCCCAACGGCTTCTGCGTAATGGGATCCACAATGGAATGCACCGATCCCACGATCACATCATAGGGCAGATGCTTGGCCACAACTTCCGCCAGCTCCGGTCGCATAAAACTGCCTCCGATCTCCACGCCGGTCAAGATCTGTAGCTCCTTCACCTGCGCACCGGTCCGCTGCGCCTCAGCAAAAGATGCTTCAATATTGGAAAGCTCCGGAATGCCGCTGAATCCCACATCACAGTGGTCTGTCACCGCCATTACCGCTACACCCCGCGCCGCCTGCGCCCTGGCCATATCCACCACCGGACACTGACTATCGTGGGAATTTTGCGAATGCAAATGTACATCCGCCAGCACCCCTTCTCGCTGCACCGGTTTCAAACTACCCGTGGTTTCCACCACATCCGCGCCCAGCGCCTCAGCAATCGCCAGTTCTTCCTTTCGGTACAGGATCCACAAGCCCAGCCGCGCATATTGCTTAATCATTTGAGCCAATGACTCATCCGCAAAGGCCACCTTCACCCAGCCGGTATGCCGGTTCTGCAGCGGCGCCCACACCGTTAGCCGCTCTCGCGGCAAAAGGGACGCCAGCTCCTCCAGGATTTCAGCAGAAACAGGTCCGTCGTAATGATATTCCATATTCGGCAAAGCATCCAAGGCTTCACGAAGGGCTTCAACAGTGCTGCAGGTCAAAGCAGCAATATCATCATACTGCGCAAGCAGAGCGTACAGCGCTTCCTTCTCGGCTCTTGCAAAACGCTGATATTTATTATCGATCTTGAGCTTGATGCCCGCGCTGCGGGCAAATTGTAAAATCTCTTCAAAGAGGGGAATAGAAGTACCCTCATATTTTTTAGAAAACCAACTGCCAAAGTCGTAGGTCAGAGCCTGCTCGTAGGTGAGCTGGGCTATGGGCAGCGGCCGCTCAATGGCAGCTCCGCCTTGCTGACGGGCAGTGCGGTTAATGGTATCGTCGTGGAGCAGCACAAACTTGCCATCCTTTGTGACGCTGACGTCGACTTCAGCTATGGCATAGGCCTGATGGGCCGCTAATTCAATGGCGGCCAGCGTATTTTCCGGCGCTTCAGTACTGACACCGCGATGTGCCTGCAATTTGATCATTTGTATTCCTTCTTTCCTTGTTGCGTATGCAAAGTATACTCTTTTCTTAAAAAAGTGTCAATGAAAACCATTGCTTCATGGCGTTCTTCATGTTATGCTTAGAGTAACTTTTAAACCATGAACGCGGTACTGCTTGTACTGTTTCAGATTGGAGGATATTATGTTTTGGGAAGAACTGAATGTCAACAAATTTGCTGAATCTTTAGAAGTGACCGGTGGTGTTTGTGTGATTCCTCTGGGATGTATGGAAAAACACGGCAATCATTTGCCTTTGGGCACCGATGTATACATTGCCCGTGAGATCGCAGCCCGCGCGGCGAAACAGGAAGAGTTTATGATCTTCCCATATTACCCCTTAGGTATTGTGGCCGAAGTTAAACACAAAGCCGGCACCGTAGCTGTCAGCAGTCAGCTGCAGTTTCAGATGTTAGAGGCCATTTGCGAAGAACTGAGTCGTAACGGTTATAAAAAGATCATTCTGTCCAACGGTCATGGAGGCAGTACCACTTTCTTGAATTACTTTGTTCAGGCTACTTTGGAAAAGCCCCGCGACTACACCGTTTATTCTTATAGCTGCTTCCATCTTTCCGAGGAACAGAAGGCTGAATTGGATGCTAAATTTGGTCCGCCCGCACCCGGCGGACACGCCGATATTCAGGAAACCAGCCAGATCATGGCGATCCGTCCCGACCTGGTTCACATGGACTTGGTTAACCGAGAAGAAGCCTATCCTCTGCGCCGTGCCGAATGGTATTCTAAAAATGGCGTATTTACCGGCATGAACTGGTATGGTTCCTACCCCCATCAGTTTGCCGGCGACCCCACCGGAGCTACTCCCGAATACGGTGAAGCCCTGCTCGACTGCGGCGCCGACAATTTGGCGGCTATTGTTCGCAAACTAAAGACAGAAAATATTATTGCTGATCTGTATGAGGAGTTCTACTCCTTCCACGATCGTCCGACGCTGTAATTTTGCGTCCATAAGTTAAATTCAAATGAAAAAGCCGGATTTGTTGGAATATCTCCCCTTAAATATTCCAACAAATCCGGCTTTTTCATTCCAACTTTTATTTTACTTCTTCAATTTTGCCTGCATCTCGCGGATAATGCCCCAACCCTTAATGGCGTCGGCTTCAAAATCCGCTTCGGCGCTCCAATTTGCCGGTTTCGGCCCCATGTAAGGCTCAAACCCAAACTTTTCATACAACGCAGCTGCCAAATAGCTCCAGGTCTGAGTGTGCACAAACAACGGACGTCCCTCGCCCACCTCTTGATACACATCCAACGCTTTCGTCATCATTGCATTGGAAAGACCTTTGCCTTGCTGGCTCTTTTCTACAGCTACCCAGTGCACGCGCTCATATCCCGAACCAAACACGCCGCCCGGCCACATGGAAATCGTACCCACAGCACGACCTTCCGGGTCAATTACAAACCACATGCGTTTCGTCATGCCCTCCGGATCCACCTTAAACTCCTTTTCCAAGGTATTTCTGGCTGCTTCCTCGCCATCGATCAGCTCCGAATCTAAATGGATCCTCACCCAATCGTCCTCCCGGCCGGGCCGGAACGATTCAAAGCTATAGCCTTCGGGCAGGTCATAACGAGGATAGTCGGCAGGGTTATTCTTTACTAATAATACCGCCACATGGGGAAGTGTTTTGTCGATCATAGTAAAACCTCCAAATCATCAAAATCAAATGATGCCTGCCAGCACCATTGCAAATACGATACAAGTGCCCAGCAGCAGTGCTGCCGCCAACATCACAGATGCCCCCAGCTTTTTCGCAGCAGCCGGACTGTTTGCGCCTGCGGCGCCGCTTCCGGTGGACTTAGGTGCCAAACCGGCCTTGCGCAGGGTCATTACCACAGGTTTGTAGATCAGCAGCACAATGGCCGCATTGATGCCTCCCTTAATCAAGTTGAAGGGCAGGAAGACCGGCACCAGCATACCCGCCACAGCTTCGCGGGGATACCCCATATAGATGGGGGTAAGCAGGTAGTTCCAAGCCAGCATAACGGCCACCATAAGGGCAACGCCGCTGACAAGGCCCACCACAGCGCCATTGATGCTGTGCTTCTTTTTGTAGATGACGCTGGCTAGGCAGGCGAAGCTGCAGGTGGACAGCAGATTCATGATGGCACCAATGATGCCCGTCTCGCTCACAGTGAACATTTCGATGATGGACACCACCAGCGAGATCATAAAAGCCGCGAAGGGACCGAAGATGAAGCCGCCGATCACGATGATCACATCTTTAGGATCATATTTAAGGAAGGGCGCCGCCGCCACCATGGGGATGCGTCCTACCACCATCACCAGAAAGGCCAGTGCGGCCAACATGGCCATAGTGGTCATGTTCTTAGTTTTTGAATTTTTCATGTTGAATACCTCCTGATTTTCCGCCGACCGCTTCCATGCGGCGGCAATAATTAAAATGCACCCGAAAGACCACGTCTTCCAGGTGCTAAAATCAGGTACAAATTTATGACTCATTTTCGCACGCCTTCTACCATCCAGACTTTACTGTCGGTTCCGGAATCACGCCGGATCAGCCGCTTGCGCGGGTCGCAGACTTTTACTGCCGGTAGGGAATCTCACCCTGCCCCGAAGACATCGTTTTCGAATATTGATTTATTACATTATATCATAGATGTTCCAGAATGCAACCCCATTCTGCCGCCAGCTTCTCCAGCGAAAAGGCCGCATTGGCGGGACTGGTGGATGGTAGCTTAATGGCCGGAATTCCTGTCAGTGCCTCGCCATATTTCCCATACATCTCATAGGATTTTCCGCCGTTGGCGAAAACATGACGCACCTGACTATTCTTCACGATCATTCCCAGATCGTTGACCTTCACATCTTTGATGGAACTATCTGAAGAACCCACGATCTCGCAACTTTCGATCACATCCCATAGGGCGATGTTATGGTTTAAGATCATACTGCGTTTTTGCTCAATGGTGGCGGGAATCTCTTCTTTTAATAAATGAGCCATCAATTTCCAAAATCGGTTTTGCGGATGGCCATAGAAAAATCCTTGCTCCCTGGATTTCACCGAGGGGAAACTGCCCAAAATCAGGATCTTACTCTCCGGCGTCCATAAAGGCGGAAAGGTGTGAAACTGTCGCATGTGATTCATCTCCCTTCCATTATCGGCCGCTGATCACATCCAGCAGCGGCTCCAAATAGTAGTCTTCCATAAAGTCCTGTGGCTCTTCTTCGTTCAGCAGTTGATTCATCCACTCAGGAACCGCCTCCGGTTTTTTCTCCTGCGCAGCCCTCAGCATACCTATCATCATTTGATCCTTCCAACCCATGGATTTTAAGTTCCAGCGCCCCCGGCCGTAGAATAGCGGAATTTCACTGAGTTCTCCGGGCAAGTCGATTTTCGCCTCAAACTCATCCACCGCTGCACCAATGGCAAAGATGGCCAGCCGCTGATCGGTGAGTTTTTTATGATATTTCTGCAGCGTTTCCAGCCCTTCAATTCGGCCCGCATACACGCCGCCCATCCAGATGATGGTTTCATAGGCCCGCAGCTGTGTCAGCTTAGCATCCTTGGCTTCCATTATGTCGCAGTCGCGCATACCCGACAACCTCTCAGCATAAGCCAAGGCTGTACCTCCACGGCTACTGTATAAAATGAGTGTACTATTTCTATTTTCTGTGTACATGGTAACCCCTCCTTTAACTGTTGGTTATTTCAGTTTATCACATTAAAATGCTGATTTCAAATGAAAAGCCAAACAAAAAGCCAGCCCATGGATATTTCATCCACAGGCTGACCACTCATTCATATTTTCACTTTTCATTGAACCGGTTATTTCCCTACCCGGTAGGCAGTGCTCTCGCGCACCACAAGTTCCACACCCAACTCCACCTTCACCGGTACATCCGATTCGGCATCGCTGCGGGCGATCTTGGTGAGCAGCACACGGGCCGCTTCTCGGCCCAGATCCGCATAAGGTACATGGATCGTGGTCAGCTGCGGATCGCTGAGCAGTCCCAAACTATGGTCTTCAAAACCCGTCACTGCGATCTGCTCCGGCACCTGATAGCCACAGGTACGGATCTTCTGGATCGCCTTCCAGGCAATGATATCATTATCCGTCAGGAAAGCTGTCGGACCCTCTGGATCTTCCAGCACTCGGCGAAGCCTTTCTTCATCGCCAAGGGGGACGGACCAATCCGAATGATAGGGCAGACCCAGCTGAGAAAGCAGCATATAATAATAACCTTTGCGCTCATCAAAGGTAGCTCGCTCCAGCCCACAGCTAATGTAACCAATGCGCTCATGCCCCTGCTCTCGCAGGTGACGGATCAGTTTATATACACCCTGCTCATTGTTCACAGACACGCTGCTGATTTCTGCATTGGTGTAATAAGTATCCAGCATCACAAAGGGCAACTTCATGCTCTGCAGCTCCGCCACATCCACCATTTCCAGACAGGGCTTCTGCACGATCACGCCCATTACCTCTTTTTCAGCCAGACAAGCCAACGTACATCCGCACTCCGGTTTCACATGATACACCATCATTTCATAGCCCTTTTCTTGCAGGTAGGCAGATGCCCCCTCCATAACCTGGGTATAAAATGACGCCGTATCACCGCACTCCTTGCAAACAGGGTAAATGACAAAGGCAAATCTTTTCCGATCAGCAGCTTCCTTAGTAGCTTTTCTCTCAGCTGCCGCCTCATCGGCCTTCTTTTCCGGGGTCTTCAGCATATAGCCATACCCCATATCGACAATTCGTTTTCGCAGTTCTCGGCGGGTGTCATCGCAGATGCCCGGTTTATCGTTGAGCACCAGTGATACCGTGGCGGCCGAGACTCCTAACTTGGCTGCCAGATCTTTCGCTCGAATCATGCTTAACTCCTCTTTTCTTTTGCAAACCACTTCCAAAGTCGCCGCTCTCGCGGCAACTTCGGAAACAAATTCATTACAGTTTGCTTTCCGGCTTTGCCGGACATAAACCTAACTTATTTAGCCAGTTTCATATCCTTAAAGTAAGGACCCCAGGTAACACTGTCATAATACTCGATCTTCTCGCCCAGACCCATCTTGTAGTAGGTGTAGCTGATGGGAACCAGCGGGCTCTCGTCGATGATGATATCCAGTGCATCCTGCAGCAGCTGAGTACGCTCAGCCTCGTCGGTGGAAGCAGCCTGCTGGCTCAGCAGCTCGTCAACTTCCTCGTTGAAGTAACCGGGCACGTTGCTGCCGCCTTCGCCCATGTATGCAGAATGGAAGATACCCATAATGTTACCGGAGGGATCGGGCCAGTCAGCTTCCCACTCGAACAGACCCATATCGAAGGTGTGGTAGCCGTTCTCATCCAGAACGCCACCAAACTCGTGGTTGATCAGTTCATCGGTGGTCATCTTTTCGATCTCAACGGTGATGCCCAGCTCAGCCAAAGACTCCTGAATTACCAGAGCCATAGCATTGTTGGTGTTCACTTCGTCGATGATCAGGTTTACAGTAAAGCCATCGGGATATGCGGAATTTGCCAGACACTCCTTAGCCTTTTCCATGTCATACTCATAATTAAAAGCATTCTCTTCGTACTCTTCCCAGCTCTCGGTTTCGAAGGTATACAGGTAAGAACCCATGGGCATAGAAGTTGCCATTTCACCTACTTCACCAATGATATTCTCGCTAATATCCTGCTTGGGAATTGCATAAGCCACAGCGCGACGTGCGTTCACATCGTTAAAGGGCTCAGTCTGGCAGTTCATAGCCAGGAAAATGAAGTTAGCGGAGTCTTTCATCTGAACCTTAACGCCGCCCTTCTCCAGGGTGTCGATCATGTCGCCGGGTACCCAAGTATCCAGATCAGTCTGACCGCTGGTCAGAGCAGATACACGGGTGGTATCCTCAGGAATGATGGTCCAAGTGATGCTCTTTACATCGGGATCTTTATAAGCGGGATCCCAGTAGTTCTCGTTGTAAACAGCCTTCAGTTCGCTGCCTACAGTCCAGCTTACCAGCTTATAGGGGCCGGTACCAACCAGACCTTCTACGGTGCTGCCAAAGTCATCGCCAGCGGCTTCGCAAGCGGACTTCTGAATTACAGAACCAACGGAAGTACCGAATACGTACTGGAAAGTAGCATCGGGCTCGTACAGTTTAACAGTGAACTCCCAATCGCCGGTCTGCTCGATGGATTCAACATTCTCCACCATCCAGCCTAGGTAAGAAGCCACTTCAGGATCCATATGACGCTTCAGAGAGAACAAAACGTCTTCCATGGTCATGGGATCACCATTGGAGAACTTAACGTCATCACGCATGGTGTACACATAGGTCAGCTCATCCACAGCCTCCCAGCTCTTTGCCAGGTGAGGCTTCATGCTGCCGTCCATCTGCTGTGCCAGAATATTCTCGGTCACCTGACCCAGAACCTGCATAGTAGAGATGTCGTAGGAACGAGCAGGATCCAAAGCAACGATATCGGCCATCAGCTGGCTAATGATCGCGCCGTCATCTTTCGTATCTTCGCTGCCGCAGCCTACCAAGCAGCTTACCAGCATAGCCAGAGCTAAAACGGCAACCAGAACTTTTTTCAAAGTCTTTTTCATATTTTTTTCCTCCTTATTTTATATGACACGAAACCCAATGGGTCTCGCTCATTTGCTTCATTACGGGACGCACCTTTCGGCACTCTCCCACCTGCGCCGCAAAACAACGGTTCGCAAACAAGCAACCATTTTCGCAGCCGCTAATATCGCTCACATCGCCGGTCAGAAGGATACGCTCCTCGCCGCGTCGCTCGCCCAATCTCGGACGAGCCGACAGCAGCGCCTGGGTGTAAGGATGGGCCGGAGCCCCAAACACCTCCTGGCAATCGCCTTCCTCCACAATGCGTCCACGATACATAACCACCACCCGCTGACACAGGGCTTTCACCACGGCCAGATCGTGTGATATGAACAGTACTGCTGTGCCAAAGCGCTCCCTCAGGTCGCGCAGCAGTACCAAGATCGACTCCTGAATGGATACATCCAGGGCCGACACCGCCTCATCGGCGATGAGAAGCTTAGGCGACGGAAGCAGGGCTCGCACAATCGCCAATCGCTGCAGCTGTCCGCCGGACAGCTGAGAGGGCCGCCTCTGCAGCAGCTCTTTGTCGATCTCGCAATAAGCCAGTAGTTCTGTCAGCTTCGCTTCATATTCTTCGGGCTTTAGCCCGTAAAACTTACCCACCTGCTCCAAGGCATGCCCCAGAGAGAATCTAGGATTGAAGGATGCAAAGGGGTTTTGGAAGATCATTTGGATCTGGGGACGCAGGCTGCGCATCTGCTTTTCGCTATAGCGAGTGATGTCGCTGCCCTGCCACAGGATCTCACCCTCATCGGCGCCTATCAAACGGATGATACAGCGGGCCAGGGTGGATTTACCGCAGCCACTTTCGCCAACCACGCCCAAAATCTCGCCAGCCTGCAGGGAGATATCCACATCGTCCACAGCCTGTACGATGTTTTCTTTTTGCTTATATTGTTTGCACAGGTGTTTGACCTGCAGCAGCGGCTGAGCCGCCATTTTTGTATCATTCATAGGCGCCTTCCTTTCTCACCGCGCTGTCGATTAGACGCTTGGTGTACGCCTTTTGGGGATTTTGGAAGATCTCATCGGTGGGTCCTTCTTCCACGATCACACCCTTTTCCATGACCGATACCCGCTCGCAGATCTCCGATACCACGCCGAAGTCGTGGGTGATCAACAGGATCGCTAGGCCGTTTTTCTGCAGACTTTTCAGCAGATCCAGAATCTGCGCCTGGGTGGTTACGTCAAGGGCCGTGGTGGGTTCGTCGGCAAAAAGAAGCTTGGGCTCGCAGCACACAGCCATGGCGATGCAGATACGCTGCAGCTGACCGCCGGAAAACTGGTGGGGATAGCGCTTTGCCATCTCGGCGCCGGGCTTGATGCCTACCCGCTCCAACTGGCGAGCCGCTTCCTCTGCTGCTTCCTTTTTCTTCATGCCTTTATGATACCGCAGCATTTCCGCGATCTGTTCGCCCACGGTATACAGCGGATTCAGCGCTGTTAAGGGATCCTGAGTGATGTAGCCGATGCGGCTGCCGCCGATCTTGCGGCGCTCCTTTTCCGGCAGCTCGCTCAGATCCTGTCCTTCAAATTCAATATGTCCGCGGATTACGGTGCGTTTTGGATCGATCAAGTTCAACGTAGCCTTGGTCATCATGGTTTTGCCGCAGCCGCTCTCGCCGATCAGACCGTGGATCTCGCCGGGCTGAATGTCCAGCTGCACGCCTCGCAGAATATGATTCAAACCTTTATCCGTCTGGATCCACATGTGGAGGTCCTGTACTTTTAACAAATCACTCATGATGGACCTCCTTTCGAATCGACGCATCGATCATGGCTTCCAGTCGCGCTTTCTTCATGCGAGGAAGCTTGCGCTGAGTAGGATCGATGTAGCGCATTACGCCGTCGCTGAGCAGGTTGATGGCGATCACCGTCAGCACGATCACCACGCCGGGAGCAATGGCTCCGATGGGATGCAGGAATAAAAGGGACTGTCCTTCTTCCAACATGGCACCCCAGTCAGCAGTGGGAGGCTGTACGCCCAGACCTAAGAAGCTCATCGCCGCCAAGTCCAGCACTGCATAGCCCACGTCCAGGGTGAGCTGTGCTGTCAAAGAGGGCACGCAGTTGGGTAGAATTTCGCGAAACAGAATGCGGGGGCCGGAATAACCGATGGTGCGTCCCGCTTCCACGTAGGTTTTCGTTTTTTCTGTCAGGGTCAGCGACCGGGTCAGCTTCGCCGTCATGGGAATATAGATAATGCCGATGGCCACAATACTGTTGATCAGATTGCGCCCAAACGCGGCAACAAATACAAAGGCCAGCAGCAGCGAGGGAAAGGCGATGATGATATCGCATACACGCAGCACGATCTTATCAAACCAGCCGCCGTAATAGCCAGCGAAAAGTCCCAAGGGAATACCGAAGATCATGGCAAAGGCCACGATGGCCAGAGCGCTCAGCAGTGCCGTACGGCCGCCAAATAAAAGTCTGGAAAAGATATCGCGACCAGTGGAGTCGGTACCCAGCAGATGGTCGCCGGAGACTCCTTCAAAGGTCTGGCTCAGATCGATGGCATTGGGATCATAGGGTGCCAGCAGATTGGCAAAAAGGGCTCCACCTACAACAATGGTCAGGATCACACAGGCGATGATGACCGCCGGCGTGAAGAATAAACGAAGATTGCTTTCTTTTTGACTTACTTTTTTACTCATTGCGGCCTCCTTTTCCGGTGCGGATACGAGGATCGATCACCGCATACAGAATGTCGGTCACGGTACTGATTAACAGGAAGACGAAAACCATGAGCATGGTGATGGCCTGAGTGACAGGGTAATTACTGGTCTGCACGGCCGATACAAGCAGTCCGCCAAGGCCTGCCAGTGAAAATACCGATTCCACCAGCACCGAACCTACCAGCATACTACCAATCTGAATGCCGCAAACAGTGATCAGCGGTACCAAGGCATTTTTAAAGGCATGCTTCCACACCACGGTCTTTTCAGGAAGACCTTTAGCCTGTGCCATCTGAATATGAGGGCTCTTCATTTCATCGATCATAGAAGAACGGAGGATGCGCTGCGCCAGGGCGATCATGCCTAGAGCCAAACACAGGCAGGGCAGCCACAAGCGATCGATCATCTGCGCGATGGTATGAAAGGTTCCGGTAAAGGAAATACCGGGTGCCACGTTGGACACGATATAAATAGCCAGTACGCTGATAAAGAAAGGCGGACAGGCCATGGTCAGCAATGAAAACAGTGATGCACTGCGATCCAGACCGGTGTTGCTCTTTACACCGCTGTATACACCTAGCGGAATCGCAATGATCATGGCGATCACCGAACTAAACACCGTTAAACTCAAAGTAACGGGCAATCGGCCCGCGATCAGATCCCATACGGGCTGTTGATACTTAAAATCTAGCCCGAAATCTCCCTGCAGCATGCCGGTGATCCAAGTTATGTACTGCTGGGGCAGAGAATCATTCAAATTAAATTTTTCCCGCAGCGCGGCGATGGTTTCTGCCGAGGTCTGCTTGCCGCCTAGTATGACGGCTACAGGGTCGATCTGCGATATGTGGCTCATGGCGAAGATCAGCACACTGGCCGCCAGCAGTATGAGTACAAACTGCAGCACACGGCCGCCGATAAA
>JAZQWC010000004.1:0-19821 GCA_045632125.1 Bianqueaceae bacterium | reverse complement strand
GCTTTGTCAACGACTTTTTTCAACTTTTTTTACTTTGGTTCCTTTAGTCTATTGCGCACAATCAAAACTCGTTTCAGTTGTGCACTTTGCACTAATAATCACTCAATAATCATTTCATAAAAACGATTCGGACCTTCACATCCTGTAAAACCTACGTAAAACTCTTCAGGAATATCTTCATTTTCACAAATGATTTCATGACCATTTATTACAGACACAATTCTTCCTTTTTCAAAGTATACCCCAATTTCAATCAATTCATTCTCTTGAATCGTAAACTCTTCAAAGGCAACTTTAGTAGTTTTGATTGGACGTTCTGTATTGGAAGGATCCGGTACAATATGCCAGATGTTACATCCATTCTCATAGGCTACCACTTCAAAATGCAATCCGTACAATTTACTTCCATCTTGATTGGACGACACATCATTAGTGAACACCATAAGCGGAGCACCGAATTTTCCGAAAGCACATTTGATTGTTACTTTTGCGCCCGCGGCGCATTTTTCCTTATGAATCACACTTACATACGCAAAATCATCCGGAGTTTCTTCCTTATAATTTGCTATGCAATCGGCATGCTGATCAAACTGCACATGATCTTTGCATGCCGGTGAATAGGCATATTCAAACTCATCCAGTATCTCATTCTGATTAAAAACAAATTTCTTCATATATATATCCTTTCTTCCTTGTAAATTACGTGGTTTGATTACAAGAACTGTGGTACAATATATCCATACTATATCATAAGGAGGGATTTTATGCAAAGAGAAATTACACAGGCATCGCCCCTACTCGACCGTAACGGAAACTTAACTCAGGCTGGCTTTGCCAAACATCTTTTACCTATTTATGACCGCAAAGCGGTAAAAGGCGGCCTCACTCGCCTTAAGGAGTGGGATTACTATTACGCAGGAAATAATCGTTTTGGCGTCGCTCTTACCATTGCTGACAATAGCTACATGGGTTTAGATTCCATCTCCTTCTTGTCTTTCCAAGGAACTCCTTGGGAAATTACCAAAAGTCCCATGCGCATTTTTCCTATGGGTAAAACTGCATTACCTCCCACTTCGACGACCGGTGTGTCGACCATATCTGGTAAAGGATATAAACTGACCTTCGATGTCACTCCGGGTAAACGTCATTTAACAGCCCATATGGATGACTTTAAGGATGGAGTTCCCATTGATATTGATATAATATTGGACCATGAACCGGACGAATCCATCGTAATCTGTACACCGTTTAAGAAGAAAGGTCATTTTTACTACAATCAGAAAATCAATTGCATGCGTGTTTCCGGCAAAGTAACCATCGGTAATGAACTTTACGAGTTTGATCCTGCAGAATCCTTCGGGGTGCTGGACTGGGGCCGCGGTGTTTGGACATATCACAATACTTGGTATTGGGGTTCCGCTTCCGGTTTAGTCGATGGCATAGATTTTGGATTCAATATTGGCTACGGATTTGGCGACACATCTGCTGCCAGCGAAAATATGCTATTCTATAACGGAAAAGCCCACAAGCTTTCACAGGTCATGTTCAATATTCCCATGAAAAACGGAAAGGAAGATTATTTGCGTCCCTGGACCTTTTCCAGCGATGATGGTCGTTTTATTATGGCTTTCTCTCCCGTAATCGATCGTGCTTCCTGTACCGATTTCAAGGTTTTGAAAAGTGATCAACATCAAGTCTTTGGTTATTTCAATGGTACTGTCATATTAGATGACGGAACTAAACTCAATGTAAAAAATCTATTTGGCTTCGCTGAAAAAGTAGAAAATAAATGGTAAAAATACAAGAAAGAACCTCTTTCGCGCTACCGTAGTATGCGCTGAGAGGTTCTTTTTTGGCTTTGTGTATCTATTGCATTAGCTGTCTTAAATGGAATATTTTTTTCGCCATTCGTTTTGTTTTTCCGTTGCTTCAGCATGATAATCACGATAATTCATCAAACCAAACTCTTTTTTAATACGCTCCATCGGCCAAGCAGGATCCTTCGATGAAATCGTAAATACATTAGCCTCCGACAGAGTATGGATTTCTACCTTATCACCTAAAACACGGCGTACATCATCGATCTTTTTATACTGACGATCAATGTGGAACACCTCGGTCTGCAGATCAATATCTGCAAGCGCACAGGTATCCCAACGAGCCGATTCCGCCACAGTCCGCCCTAACGGATCGATGATGCGGGCATGATATGTACGCACTGAAGAGATAACCCAATACATATGAATGGCCGCATAGGATTCCAGAAGATTTCCTCCATCATAAGCAGATGTCCAGATTACCGCTTGTGCTCCCTTCTTTTCCAGTTCCTCCCAAAGATCACGCCAGCCAATATCAAAGCAGGTAGCAAAACCAATACGTCCAAACTCAGTATCCACTACGCAAACTTCAGATCCAGGCACTACTCTTCGTCCTTCACACTCTTCATATACAGTATGCATCTTGCGATACTTTGTCACCAACTCTCCTTGCTTGTTCAGCATAACAGTTGTATTGTATCTCTTTTCGGCATCCACTTCATGAGGCTCATACCAGTTATATACAATGTAACATCCAATCTCACGCGCAGCCTTAGCAAAGGCTTCTATTGCAACGCTGAAAAACGGATTCCACAAACTCATGTCAAAAGGTGGCATTCGAAACAACACCTCAGGAAATACGATTAGATCGGGCTTCTGACTCTTCAGATTATAACACTGAGACACCGACCAGTCTAACATCTCCTGCAGTGATTTTCCTGCATGAAAACTTTCATTAATTCCAAGAGTTATAACTTTCATACTCTTTGCACCTCTGCTTCTTCCATTAATTCATTAAAGCGCGCCAGAAGCACAGTCGGATCCGAGTACAGATCACGAATCTCAGCTCGCCACGGCGATTCCCACTCTAAGGATACATAACCTTTATAACCAATTTCATCCAGTTTTCTCACCAATTTTGGAAGCGACATAACTCCATCTCCCAAATCGGTATGTGTGTATTCACACAGATCTGCATCTTCCGCCGGTCTGCCATCCTTCCAATGCACATGAGCCAAACAGTCCTGCAGCGCCTTTAAGGATTCATCTAGGGTTTCATGAAACTCCACGGAATGCATGACATCCCACAGGATCTTTAAATTTGGCATATTCACTAACTTCCACACGTTTCGTGCTGCAGCTGCTGCCGACAGACTACTATGTGTTTCCAACCAAATTTCAACCTGTTTTTCTGCCGCATAGCTGCAGATTGCCCGGAGTCCTTTCACAATTCCTATTTCATCATTTTCCACTCTATCAGAAAATCGTTTACGATTGGCACCGGCAAATACCCGAACCGCCTTTGTCCCGATCCCGGCTGCCACATCAATGCATAGTTTAGCATCATCAATTATGACCTCGTCATAACATCGCACCGAAATACTTGCTGCAATATCGGTTACGACAAGACCCTGTGACGGCCACTGCCGAATCGAGGTATATACTTCGTCGTTTTCGTGCCACGCACGGATACGTTCCATATCCAATCGCAGTTCCACACCATCCATGTACAAACCTTTAGCAAGTTGAAAAATTTCTTCTATATTATAAGATAAACAGCATAAGGTACTAAATGCTCTTTTCATTGCCGCCTCCTTAGCTATTATGAGTCGTCATGCGTGCCGCTTGCTCGGCTTTGATCTCATAACGAAGAGACTGTCCCTGCGCAAAGCGCAAAATATCCTCACAAATTGCTCTGCCGATACCACTGCGGCGATCAATGGTCGGGCCACCGTGATGCGGCACAAGATATGCATTATCCAGAGTTCGCAATGGACTTTCTGCCGGAAGAGGTTCCACCGTATACACATCCAAAATAGCACGAATATTTTGAGTCTGCAGCGCCTCGATCAACTCCTCTTCCACCACGATGGCACCACGGGCTGAATTTACGAAAATTGCATTTTCCTGCATTAGTTTAAAATACTTCTTGCCGATCAGCCCTTTTGTGTGAGGTGTCAGAGATGCATGTATCGAAATTACAGAACAGGTCCGGAAGATATCCTCCAAATCGGTCTGTACGGCATTCACTTCCTGCAGAAATTCAGAATCGATCGTATAGGTATCGTACACTTTCAATTGAACACGAAAGGGTTTCAAAAAGCGCATTAAATTACGAGCTACCGCGCCAACGCCTACGATTCCGATCTGCCGTTCAAACAAGCCGGCAGTAGGATTTTTCCCTTCGGTTTTCCAATAGCCCGGAATTTTCATATTGGCTACATCATCCGGGATATGACGAAGAGCTGTTAACATATACGCCAGTGCACCTTCCGCAGTGGATTCAGCATACAATTCATTACCGCTGATAACAGTGATTCCATTTTCGAAGGCAGTATGGTCTACCAAATCCCCCACACTTCCGCCGGTGTGCGCCACTAGCTTTAATTCACTTTCCTTTGTTAATAGCCCTGTATTCCCCAAATGAGGTGTGCCCCAGCCGGTAACAAGAATGGTATAATTTTTCGCTGCCTCTGCCAGTTCCTCAGCTGTATAATTTCGTTCCATTGGGTTATAAGATACATCAAAATGCTGTTCTAAAAGCTGTTTCGTTTCTTCATTTAAAAAAGAATCTTTTACGGCTCCAACCGGCATAGTTACCAAGAGTTTCAACATGTTGGACCCTCCTTCGTGAATCAATATTATAACTTCATTATAATTTCTTTGACCCAATTTCACAACAGCATTTTTATATTCGGTACAGTTTTTCCACAAAAAAACTCCTTCCATTTTTACACGGAAGGAGTTTTAAATCGTCTTATTGCATTAAGCCATCAGGGTGATCATCAACTGAGAAGCCAGTACGATCAATACCAGAGCGATGGGATAAGTAGATGCATAAGCACCTGCAACGTCATCGGTTTCAGCGGTGTTGATCAAAGTCCCCAGTGCAGGAGTGGAAGTCATACCACCGGTAATGGAGCCCAGTGCATTCAGAAGACTCAGCTTCAGAACATACTTAGCAAACAGGAAGCCAACCAGCATGGGTACGATGGTCATGATAGCGCCACCGATCAGACCGTAAACAACGATCATAGCACCCAGCTCAGACTTGCCGATTTCACTTACCAAAGATACGCCGCCGCTTACGCCTGCGCCGATCAGGAACAACATCAAACCAAATTCACGGAATACTTTCGCAGTGCTCTCAGTTACTTTCAGAGAGAACTTACCAACATTACCCAAATGACCGAAGATCAAGCTCATGATCAAAGTACCGCCAGTGGTACCCAAGCTGAAGCAAGGACCCGCATAACCCTGACCGGTCAACGGAATGGTGATGGAACCCAACAGCAAACCGAAGATGACAGCCAGCGCAAAGGGAGTCAGGCCAAAGGGATCACATGCAAACAGGCCAGTTTTTTCTTTAGCCTTTTCTTCTGCACCGATCTTCAGCAGTTCACGCTCTTTCTTCATATCAGCCTTCAAAATACGAGGCATCAACTGAACGAACAGAACTACACCGATTACACCAAAGGGATATGCAATTGCATGACCCAAGGTGATAATATCAGTTGCATGACCAATGCTCTCAGCTGCTTCCAAAGCTGCGGAGAAACCGGGAGTGGTGGTCAAAGAACCGGAAAGCACACCTGCAGAGAACTCAGGGCCGATACCGGGGATCAAAGCAAAGATAACTGCAGTACCTGCGCCTGCCAGAATGATCACTGCACCCAGCAGAACGAAAGATTTAGCATTTTTCTTCAAATTCTTGAAGAAGTTAGGGCCGGCAATGAAACCTACAGAGGTAACGAACATTACCAGACCAATATTCTGAGCAATTTTGGAATAGTAGCCATTCAAAGTTGCAGAAGAATCTGCCATGAAAAAGCTGCTCAGAACCGGAATCTCGGCCAGGCCGGGCAAAGTGCACAGGTAACCAAATAAAATTGCTACCAGAAATACGCCCGCAGTACCCAAAGAGATACCTTTGATGGAAATACTACCCAACAGATAACCCAAAGCAGCTACTACGAAAATACCAGCCAGAAGTGCTGTCGTGGTAGATACCTTAAAGGTGCTGGCAGCGCCATTGGCGTCGGCAGCTGCGCTGCCGCACCAAATAGCCAGTGCTCCAACGATCACGATAGCAATCGCGATCCAAAGGAACTTTTTATTATTCTTTTGTGTCTTGCTCATTATAAACTTTGCCCCCAATTAAATATCTTTCTGCTTAGTATAGTTAGGCAGCAGTTTGGGAGATACGATGGAACTGTCGATACCAGCTGCATCCATTTCAGCAGCGAAAGCATCAACATGAGCCAGAGTCAGCTCACCAACGGTTACGTTCTTAGCTTTAGCAGAAGCCTGCTGACCGGCATTTCTACCGAATACGATGATATCCAGCAGAGAGTTACCCATCAGACGGTTACGACCATGGATACCACCAACAGCCTCACCTGCTACATACAGGTTTTCGATACCGGTCTGACCATCAGCACTGATATCCAGACCACCATTCTGATAATGCAGAGTGGGGTATACCAGGATGGGCTCTTTACGGATATCGATACCGTATTTGCCGAACATTCTCATCATAGCGGGGATTCTCTTTTCGATGGTACCTTCACCGTGCAGCTCTTCGATCAGAGGAGTATCCAACCATACAGCCAGACCATCACCAGTCTCCAGACCGCCGCCCTGCTCTACACACTCTTTAATAATAGAAGCAGCTTCTACGTCACGAGTCTCCAGAGGATGAACGAAAGCAATACCATCTTTGTTCAGAACCTGAGCACCCAAAGAACGAACCTTCTCGGTTACCAGAGCACCAAGGATCTGAGAGGGGTAAGCTGCACCGGTAGGATGATACTGCAAAGTATCAGCATACAGCAGCTTAGCGCCTGCACGATAACCCAGAATCAGACCATCGGCAGTTGCACCATAGTGGTTAGAAGTGGGGAAGCCCTGATAATGCAGACGACCAGCACCACCGGTAGCGATGATAACAGTCTTGGCTCTTGCAATCAGGATGTCACCGGTCTCGATGTTCAGCAGAACAGCACCGGCTACCTTACCTTCGGTATCTTTGATCAATTCAATAGCTGCGGTGAAGTCTACAACCGGAATACCACGGTTCAGAACTTCGTCACGCAGGGTACGCATGATTTCTGCACCGGAATAGTCCTTAGCAGCATGCATTCTCTTACGAGAGGTACCGCCACCATGAGTAGTGATCATGGTACCATCTTCTTCTTTATCGAACATTACGCCCAGCTCATTCAGCCATTTGATAGCTTCAGGACCTTCGGTAACCAGCTTTTTCAGCAGTTCGGGCTTATTGGTATAGTGACCACCACCCAAAGCATCCAAATAATGGATCGCAGGAGAGTCATTCTCTTTATCAGCAGCCTGAATACCACCTTCAGCCATCATGGTGTTAGCATCACCAATACGCAGCTTGGTAACGATCATTACGTTAGCACCATTCTCGTGAGCTTCGATTGCAGCAGCAGAACCTGCACCACCACCACCGATTACCAATACATCTACATCATAATCGATCTTGTTCAGATCAACTTCCAGCTCTTTTACACGGCTGTTAGCCTGCAGCAGAGCAGCCAACTCGGTGGGAACCTTCTCACCTTTATTAGGGCCAACCTGCAGGATCTCAAAACCTTCCTGCTTGTAGTCAGGATGGAACTGGCTCAGTACAGCTTCTTTCTGTTCTGCGGTCAAACGTTCCGGCAAAACGCCCAGACGTGCGGGACGAGTTGCTTCCACCTTTTTGATGGATTCTAACATTTCATTTACTGTATACATCGTAGGCCCTCCTTATTTCTCGATCTCGCGGGTGTTGTACAGTTCTTTGATCTCTTCGATCGGTTTCTGCATCAGATCTTCCAGCATCTGATTGAAATCGCCATTTTCGATTTCTTTCACACGGTTGGTCAGATGAGCACTTTCGGGCATCAGGTACTTACCGGTCAGACGTCTGGACAGGATTGCAACCTGAGGATGAGAGATCTTAGCAGGGCAACGAGAAGAGCAAACGCCGCACATGATACAGTCGAAGGACTCTTCTGCACACTTGTCGAACTCACCTCTCTGAGCATATGCAATGTACTGCATAACATTCAGGCTCTGAGTACAAGCTTTAGTACAAGCATTACATCCAATACAGCTATAGATTTCAGGATACAGCTGCATCATGATCTGCTCGTTAGGAGTTACTTTATTAATGTCATATACTTCCTTGATCAGGGGGAAGTAAGGCAGAGTTGCAACATACATGTTGTCTTCAACCTTGGTCTGGCAAGCCAAGCAAGCATGCAGATCACGATCACCTTTGATTCTGTAAATGGTAGCACATGCACCACAGAATCCGTTACGGCAGCCACAGCCACGAACCAGCTGATAGCCTGCGTACTCCATAGCACCCATAATGGTCAGATGAGAGGGAACGGAATACTTTTTACCGAATAAAAATACATTTACCATTTCTTCCATAATTTTATGTCCTCGCTTTATTAATATTCGTTAGGCAGTTCGTCCAGCTGGTCACAACGGAATACCGGACCATCTTTGCAGACATACTTGTCACCAATGTTACAACGACCACATTTACCAATACCGCATTTCATACGAAGCTCCATGGTGGTGTAAACCTGAGTCTTTTCAAAGCCCAGTTCCTGCAGACCGGCCAAGGTAAACTTGATCATGATCGGAGGACCACAGATGATAGCAGTCTTGTTAGTATCGAAGTTCAATTCCTTAACATAGTTAGGAACGAAACCTACATGGCCATCCCAGCCTTCCTGAGGACGGTCGATGGTCAGATGCACATTGATACCGTCTTCCTGGCACCACTCATTGATGATTTCCTGATAATCTACCAGATCATCTTTAGAACGAGAACCATATACGATATCAATCTTGCCATAACGATCACGATAGTGACGGCAATAGTTAATTACAGAACGAAGAGGTGCAAGACCAATACCACCGGCGATGAACAGCAGGTCTTTTCCGGCAAACTCGGTGTCAACCGGGAAAGGATTACCATAAGGTCCACGGATGGTGATCTGCTGACCAACTTCCATTTGATGAAGCCAATCGGTCAGACAGCCGCACTTCTTAATGCTGAATTCTTTGTATTCTGTGTTAGTGGGAGAAGATGTAATAGAGAACATAGCCTCGCCAACACCGGGAATAGAAAGCATTGCACACTGACCGGGACGATGATCAAAGGGAATGCCTCCATCCAAGGAATTAACACGGAAGGTCTTAACATCGGGGGTATCGATTCTTACATCAGTTACCACGCCAATGATCGGAATTAAACTCTCACTCATTGCTTTCTCCTCCCAATGCTTTAATTACTTTAACAATATTCATAGAAATAGGACATTTAGCCAAGCAGCGACCACAGCCTACGCAGGAGTACATACCATCGTTATTAGAGGGGAAGTACACCAGTTTGTGCATGAAACGCTGACGGAAACGTTCTACCTGAGACTTACGGGAATTACCGTGAGCCATCAAAGTGAAATCGGAGTACATGCAGGAATCCCAACAGCGATAACGCTGAACGCCATTACCATTGTCATAATCACGCACATCATAACACTGGCAGGTGGGACATACAAAAGTACAAGTACCGCAACCCAGACAAGCCTCAGACAGTTCGGCCCACTTGGGAGAATTAAATTTCTCCAGCAGGTGTTCTCCATCAAAACCTTCCAGATTCAGATCTTTCAAAGGCAGCTTATCCAGAATCGCATGGATAGCTTCTTTGTGAGCTTCTACTCTTGCTTCACACTTTTCACAAGCTTCTTCCATTACAGGAGCAACAACTGCACTGAAAGCTTCACCCTTTTCGGTATTAGCTTTCCAGAACAAGGTATCATCCACGATCCAGCAGGAAATATCACCGGCAGGATTAGCAGCATCGATACCGAAAGCACCACAGAAGCAAGTCTCTTCGGGTTCGTTACAAGCCATAGTGATTACTACGCCATTTTCACGACGATTCTGGTAGAAGGTATCTACCGGATCTGCCAAAAATACTTTATCCAGAACCTCGAAACTCTTTGCATCACAAGCGCGAACACCAAATACGGCAAAGGGTTCAACCGGATCTCTATTTTCAGTAATAGAAATATTCTTACCTTCCAGTTTGAATTTCATCATGTTTTCAGTCTGAGGGAAGAACAGATCCTTTGCAGATTTCAAAGTATTCAGCTTATCCAAACGAACTTTTTCATTTTCATTCCAGGGATAAAACTCAACCTGATCATTCTTTTCAATAGGCAAGTACAGCACTTTGCTCTCTGCCATTTTGGCAAACAGTTCAGGCAAACGATCAATCGCAATTCTTAACATGATTATTTACCGCCTCTCTCATGAACGATGCTGGGCTCAACATCATCCTTGGTATATTCGGTCAAAGCGCCCTTGGAATCCAGATCTTCACCAGCCTGATATTCACCGTAGAATTCATTAATATCTTTAATGAACTTACGATTCAGCAGGTGCAGCGGAATACCCTGAGGACATACTCTGGAGCACTCACCACAGTCGGTACAACGACCAGCTACGTGGAATGCACGAATAATATGGAACATATTCTCTTCAAAATCATCAGCATTAGCCTTAGCAGCTACACCGGATTTCGGATTATCGAAGATACACTGCAGGCAAGAGCATGCAGGACATACGTTACGGCAAGCATTGCAGCGGATGCACTTAGACAATTCGCCTCTCCAGAACTCGAAACGCTCTTCAGCGGTCATAGCTTCCAGTTTAGCAACCATGTCGAAACGATCCTGAGGTTCACGCTCAGGCAGATCACATTCGATCACTTCATCAGCAGCTACATGTTTGCTGCCCTTGCAGCAATAGCAGCGATCCAGCAGTACTTCTTCACGCTCTACGGTCTTGGTGCCGTACAGAGTTTCAATTACAAGCTGGTTGCCTTCTTCTTTAATACTCTGAATACCTTTGATTCCCAGAGCTTTGATCTTCTCGATATCCAACTTACCGCGGCAGGGAATACCTACTGCGTATACGTTGTCACGATTGAATCTGTGCTCTTTCTGCAACTGATTAAAGCTGTAGGAATCACAGGGTTTCAACAGGACAGCAATTTTGCCTTCCTTTTTAGATTCTTTGATCAGATATTTGCTTAAGTTAGGAGCAGAAAAACCATCGTATACCAATTCATCCAATTCTTCTACAGAATTGAACACAGCGGGAGTTTCATCATAGAAGAACTCACCGGTCTTCCATCCCAGGACCCGGCTTACTGTCTGGTTTTCCAACAGCTCTCTGACTTTATTTTTAATTAATTCAGTCATTCTTGCACCTCAGATCCGTTAATTTCTTGTTCTCACCCAGGTCATGAATGGTCTTTGCAAACTCATTCATGGTGGTAGCAAACTTAACACCTTCTGCTGCGGAGATCCACTCTACTCTGGTACGCTCTCTTTCAATACCCAGATAATCCAGCATACTGAACAGCAGGGTCATACGACGTCTTGCAAAGTAGTTACCGGAAGTATAGTGGCAATCTCCCGGATGACAACCGGCAATGATAACACCATCAGCACCACGCTGGAATGCACGCAGGATGAACAGCGGATTTACACGACAGGAACAGGGAACGCGAATGATCTTTACATCGGCAGGATATGCCAGACGGCTGGAACCTGCCAGATCGGCACCTGCATAACTGCACCAGTTGCAGCAGAATGCAACGATCAAAGGCTTATATTCTTTTTTGTTTTCGTTTAACGACATATTGCATCTACCTCCGCCATAATCTGATTGGTGGTGAAGCCCTTCAGATCCATTGCGCCGGAAGGACAGGTAACGGTACAAGCACCGCAGCCCTGACATACTGCTCCGTTAACCTGAGCAATACGACGAACTTCACGAACACCATGGTCGTTAACTTCTTTCTCAATATAAGTAATTGCACCATAAGGACAAACTTTTTCACAGTTGGAGCAACCATTACACTTCAGTTCATCAGACTGAGCAGTGCAGGGGTTATTTACCAAATGATCTTTAGACAGCAAACCTACAACCTTAGCAGCACATGCGCTGGCCTGGGTTACAGTCTCGGGAATATCCTTGGGACCCTGAGCCATACCGGACAAGAAGATACCTGCGGTGGGGCTTTCAACGGGTTTCAGCTTAGCATGAGCTTCATTCATGAAGTCATTGGTATCGATGCTGGCGGTCAGCATGGAAGCAATGCTTCTTGCGGTAGGATCGGGTTCGGTAGCGGCAGCCAGTACAACCAGATCTGCCTCGATCTTCAGCTGCTTGTTATTCAGCAGGTCAGAACCCTGAACGATCAGCTTACCATCTTTATCGGTAACCTTACCAACCATACCTTTAATATAATGAACACCATACTGCTCTACTGCACGGCGATAGAACTCATCAAAGTTCTTACCGGGAGTACGTACATCAATATAGAATACATATACTTCAGTATCCGGATATTTATCACGTACCAACATAGCATGTTTTGCAGTGTACATACAGCAGATCTTGGAGCAATAGGGTTTGCCGCAGCCGGAAGTATCACGAGAACCAACACACTGTACGAATACCAGAGTATGAGGATGCTCATGATTGGAAGGACGCAGCAGAGTACCCTGAGTGGGGCCTGCAGCATTCATCAGACGCTCGAACTCCAGAGAGGTTACAACGTCAGCATACTTGGAATAACCGAACTCATCGTAGTTATCCAGTTTGATCAGGTTGAAACCGGTAGCCATTACGATAGCACCATACTGCTGCTCGATAATGGTATCCTGCTGGTTAAAGTCGATAGCCTTAGCAGCACAGGTCTTTTCACACAGACCGCACTTGCCAGTCTTGAAATGGATACAGTACTCGGGATCGATGGTAGCTACATTCGGGATTGCCTGAGCAAAAGGAATGTAAATTGCACCACGATTGGTCAGGCCCATGTTGAACTCGCTCTTTGCCTTACGAGAAGGACATTTAACGGTACATGCACCACAACCGGTACACAGATTATTGTTTACATAGCTGGCTTTTTTACGAATCTTAACATTGAAATTACCTACGAAACCTTTAACAGATTCCACTTCGCTGTAGGTATACAGGTTAACAAGCTCATTAGTCTTGGCATCTACCATCTTGGGAGTCAGAATACAAGCTGCACAGTCCAAGGTGGGGAAGGTTTTATCCAGCTGAGCCATCTTACCACCGATGGTGGGAGTTTTTTCAACGATATCTACTTCGTAACCTGCTTCAGCAATATCCAATGCGGTCTGGATACCGGCGATACCACCACCGATTACCAGGGCTCTCTTGGTAACATTGCTCTGACCAGCGATCAGGGGAGCATTCAAATGTACTTTTGCAACAGCAGCCTTAGCCAGAATAATAGCTTTTTCGGTAGCTGCTACGATATCTTTATGGATCCATGAAACATGCTCACGGATGTTGGCGATTTCAACCATGTAGGGGTTGATGCCGGCAGCTTCTGCTGCTTTTCTGAATGTTGCTTCGTGCATTCTGGGAGAACAGGAGCACACAACAATACCGGTCAGACCGTAGTCTTCTACTGCCTTTTTAATCAGCGCCTGACCATTTTCGGAACACATATACTGATAGTTAACCGCATATACGACACCGGGCTCGTTTTTAATCGCTTCAGTAACGGCCTCTACGTCTACAGTTGCGGCGATATTAGTTCCACAATGACAAATAAATACGCCTATCTTCTGCACTTATGACTTCCACCCTTCTCAGTTATTTACTATACTTACGGAATGCACTTACCAGCGCCTGCTGCGGAATCTTTTCATCCAGCATAGCGGGTACATCTTCCGCTTTCATATGGTTGCCATCCTGACGACGCAGTACTGCAACACGAACAGCTTCGATCAAAGTAGCCGGCTCAACATTTCTGGGGCAGCGCTCTACGCATGCAAAGCAAGAGAGGCAGTTCCAAATGGAGTCAGACTGCATGAGTGCATCGATATCACCATTCTCTACCATAGCTACAAACTGATGAGGATGATATTCCATCTCATCATAAGCCGGGCAGGTACCGGAGCATTTACCGCATTTCATGCACTTTCTAGTTTCAACACCGCTCATTCTGAGGATTTGTTCCTGAGTTAAATTCTGCATATAAACCCTCCTTATTTAACACCCAGAGCTTCTGCCAACAGTTCAGTAAAGTAAACGATGGGCAGTTTATGCTCGGTGGCATTGGCGTCAAGATTGTACATGCACAGCGGACATGCAGTGATGATCATCTCTGCGCCTTTGTCGATAGCGGAAGAAATGATGCCATCTACTTTTTTCTGTGCCAGTTTCTTATTTTCTACGCTTACATAACCGCCGCAGCACTCATTGCGATAAGGAGTCTCAACAGGAGTAGCTCCAATGCTGCGAATGAAATCCTCAATGATGGTAGGATTCTCAGGATTATCGAACTGCATTACGTTACTGGGACGCAGCAGCAAGCAACCATAATAAGCAGCAATTTTGCGGCCTTTCAGCGGATTTACAGCTTTTTCTTTAATTACATCAAAACCAACCTTATCACGCAGCATTTCCAAATAATGAATTACATTGGTCTCACCGGTGTAGGGCTCATCCAACTGCAGGTAGTTGTTTACCTTCATCTGGATATCAGCATTCTCTTTCATGTCATTGTTCACACGTTTAATTACATGATGACAAGCAGAGCAAAGAGTCAGCAGTTCCTGACCGCTTTCTTTAGCGCTTTCCAATGCTCTTACAGCAGAAAGCTTGGTTGCGATTTCATCGCTAGCCATGGGATACACAGCACCACAGCACTGCCAGTCAGGAATCTCTTCCATTGTAACACCCAAGGCCTCAGCAGCCTTTCTGGCGTACATGTCAAGATCTTTTCCCTTGGTTCTCAGGGTACAACCCGGATAATAACTAAAAATCATCTCGCACATCCAATCTCTAGTTTAAATTTCCATGCTACCGGGCTGCGGCTTTTAGGCCGCCCCCGGCGCGAGTTACACAAGTTCAGTTGCACCGAACATTCGTTACATCTATTCACCTGAACAAATATTATTTCGAAAAAGACGATCAGCCTTTTCCAAGATTCAAGACCATTGGTCTTGAACTTATGCCATTTCCTCAGGATGGAATACTTCGTCAAATCTCTCTTCGGTCAGGAAGCCCAACTTAATGCAAGCTTCTTTCAGAGAAATATTTTCCTTATATGCCAACTTTGCAGTTTTAGCAGCATTATCATAACCAATGTAAGGATTCAGAGCAGTAACCAGCATCAAGGAGTTGTGCAGATTGTGTCTCATCTTTTCACGGTTAGCAGTAATACCAACTACACAGTTGTCATGGAAGGACTTCAAACCGTCAGTCAACAGGCGAGCAGACTGCAGGAAGTTGTAGATCAGAACGGGCATGAATACGTTCAGTTCGAAGTTACCCTGAGAAGCAGCCATACCAACAGCTACATCATTCGCAATAACCTGAACAGCAACCATGGTCATGGATTCGCACTGAGTGGGGTTAACCTTACCGGGCATAATGGAGCTGCCGGGCTCATTCTCAGGAATGAAGATCTCACCCAAACCACAGCGAGGACCGCTTGCCAACCAACGAACGTCATTAGCGATCTTCATCAGGTTAGCAGCCAGAGCCTTCAAAGCGCCATGAGCAAATACCAGATCATCCTTAGAAGTCAGAGCATGGAATTTGTTTTCAGCAGTTACAAACTCTTTGCCGGTCAAAATGCTAACTTCCTTAGCAACTTCTTCAGCAAATCCCTTAGGAGTGTTCAAACCGGTACCAACTGCGGTTCCGCCCAGAGCCAGTTCCTTCAAACCGGGCAAGGACTTCTCCAGCATATCCTTAGTCTTCTCGATCATGTTTCTCCAGCCGCTGATCTCCTGAGAGAATTTAATAGGAGTAGCATCCTGCAGATGAGTACGGCCACTCTTAACGATATCATCGTTTTCAGCTTCCAGTCTCTTCAGAGTTGCAATAAACTCGTCCATAACAGGGAACAGTTTGTCTTCAATACTAGCAACCGCTGCAATGTGCATTGCAGTGGGGAAGGTATCGTTAGAACTCTGAGACATATTGATATGATCATTGGGATGCAGCAGTTTCTTACCTACGATCTCATTACCACGGTTTGCAATTACTTCGTTGGCATTCATGTTAGACTGAGTACCACTACCGGTCTGCCATACAACCAAAGGAAAATGATCGTTCAAAGAGCCGGAGATCACTTCGTCACAAGCCTTTTCAATAGCAACTTTCTTTTCTTCATCCATCTTACCCAAATTGAAGTTTGCTCTAGCAGCTGCTTTCTTCAGCACACCGAAAGCCTGGGTAATTTCACGGGGCATCAATTCGCCGCCAATTTTGAAGTTTTGAAAACTTCTCTGAGTCTGAGCAGCCCAGTAACGATCAGCAGGCACCTGCATCTCGCCCATGGAGTCTCTCTCAATACGGTATTCCATTGGAATTTCCTCCTTATAATATATACGTATAATTAAATATCAAGCTGAGAAATAACGCTCTTCAAGCTGTCTGCGCTGTGGTGCAGCAGTTCGATCTCATCGGGAGTCAGATTAGGAGTAATCTTTGCCTTAATACCGCTGCGATCTACAATAGACAGCAGACTCAAGCATACATCATCAATGCCGAATTCGCCGTGCAGCATAGAAGAAACCGTCATCAGAGTATCGCTGTCACTCAAAATACTCTTAACGATATGGCAAGTAGATACAGATACCGCATAGAAGGTAGCACCTTTACGACGGATTACCTTACCACCGGAAGTACGCATGTAGTGTTCGATCTCCTCATGGTCAAATACAGGAGCCAAACCAAGGTCCGTATTACCCATGATACTCTTTCTGTAATCATCCAACGGAATACTGGAAACAGATGCCATAGACCAAGGAATAAAGGAAGTATCACCATGCTCACCCATTACATAAGCATGTACGTTTTTCTGGCTGATGCGCAGATACTCAGACAGACGAGCACGCAGACGAGCAGTATCCAAAATGGTACCGGAACCAATTACCTGTCTTTCAGGCAAGCCACTGATTTTGGTAAATACATAAGTCAGAATATCAACCGGATTAGCAACCAAAATATAAACTGCATTGGGTGCATATTTGGTGATATTAGGAGCGATAGATTTGATGATACCCACGTTGGTCTGAGCCAGATCGATACGAGTCTGACCGGGTTTACGAGCCACACCGGAGGTAATGATTACGATATCAGAACCTACGGCATCACGATAGCTTCCTGCATAGATGGATACAGGAGAACAGAAGGGGGTACCCTGACGGATATCCATTGCCTCACCCAAAGCTTTTTCTTCATTTACGTCGATCATAACGATTTCAGAAGCAATGCCATTTACTACCATGGTGTACGCGATGGTCGAGCCGACCGAACCGGCTCCGATGATGGTTACTTTACTCATACTTTTTTCTCCAATTTTGTAATAATCTTGCTATAATACTTATTTTCACACGTAGCCCGAACATGATGATTGCTGGCTAGAATCCTCTTTTTCGAAAATTCCGCCAGTAGCGCTTGTCTATTTGCTCACCATTTCCAGACCTTGTTAAATAAATATCATATTTCTACGACATCTATTATAACACTTTTTTCTGCAAATCGCAAGAAGTTAAATTAAATGTCGTATTCTGAAACCACATTTCCTCCATATCAACTTTTACATACTGTCCAAAATAAGACAGCAGGTTTTGCATAACACAAAACCTGCTGCATTTTATTTTCTTAAAATTCGAATTGAATTCAGCACACAAAGCAGAGCCACACCGCTATCGGCAAATACGGCTAGCCACATATTGGCAATTCCCAAAAGTCCAAGGATCATGACGATCACCTTGATCAACAGTGCAAACACCACATTCTGTACTGCTGCACTCATAGCCTTACGCGCAATCTCCATAGCCTGAGGAATCGCTTCCATTTTAGAGGTCATAAATACCACATCCGCTGCTTCAATCGCTGCATCCGCACCAGACCCCATAGCTGCACCTACATCAGCACCCGCCAGTACCGGAGCATCATTGATTCCATCACCCACGAACATCACCGCACCAACTTCAGCGCGCACCTGCTGCATAGCAGTCAGTTTATCCTGAGGCAAAAGCTCTGCCTTCACCACTTCCACGCCGACGTTCTTCGCCACCGCTTCCGCGCTCTCTTTCGCATCACCGGTCAACATCACAGTCTTCACGCCGCCATGCTTCATCTTACGAATCGCTTCCGCTGCGTCTTCCTTAATTGTATCTGCAATATGGATCACACCAGCCAGCACGCTATCAATAGCCACATACACATGCGTTCCGTAGCTATCCTCTTTTATAACCTCAATGCCATGTTCGACCATAAGCTTGTGATTGCCACACAGAACTTCACTGTTTCCGATCCGAGCCTCAACGCCCATACCAGCCAGCTCTGTCACCTTTTCCGGCGTGGCCGGAAGTTGTTCCAACTGCTCCCTTGCCGCCTGCACAATGCTGCGCGCAATCGGATGATTGGAATGACCTTCACAGGCAGCAGCCGCTGAAAGCACCTGCTGCAAATCGAAGTCGCGCTGCAAATCGATAGTTTGTACTACAAAGTTACCCTTTGTGATGGTACCGGTTTTGTCCATGACAACTGCCTTCACCTTGCGCAAAGCTTCCAGTGCAGTGCCGCCTTTAAACAGGATACCTTTGCGGGATCCGGCTCCGATGCCGGCAAAGAAGGCCAACGGAACGCTGAGCACCATCGCACAAGGACAGCTAATAACCAAAAATGTAAGTGCAGTATAGATCCAGTAGTTCCAATTACCGGTCAACAGGGACGGAACAATTGCTGTAAGCAGGGCAATCGCCACCACGATGGGGGTGTATATTCTGGCAAAGCGAGTAATAAAACGCTCCATCTGGGGTTTACTGGCTGCAGCATTTTCGACGGATTCCAAAATACGGGTCACCATGGATTCATCCAGCGGTTTTACCACCCGAATCTTGATCAGACCAGTCGTGTTAACACAACCGGAAATGATTTCACTTCCTTCTTTTACATTGACCGGAACCGGTTCTCCGGTAACCGGAGATGTATCGACCAGACTGTTACCCTCGATCACTATACCATCCAAAGGAATACGATCGCCGGGACGTACCAGTACAATATCTCCTATTTCCGCGTCTTCTGCAGGAATCGTTTCAGTTTCTTCTTCGCGGTTACTCAGCTGACGGGTCACCATTTCAGGCCGCATATCCACCGCTTCCATAATGGCACTCCGACTCTTTTCCACCGCTCTGTGCTCGAAATATTCGCCTACCTGGAAAAATAGCATTACTCCTACTGCTTCTGCATATTCACCGATGGCGATCGCACCAAGGGTTGCTATACTCATCAGGAAGTTTTCATCAAATATCTGACCATGGCCGATCCCTTTGATGGCCTCCCAAATAATATCCTTACCAAGAATTACATATGAAACAAGGAACAAGACCAAACCACCGATACCGGCTGCATTCATCACCTCACCGGCATGGGTTCCGGTGGTTACCTGCAAAAGAATTCCAGCAAGGAATAACACTGCTCCGACAACAATCGTCTTCAAACCACCTTCGCCATGATGATGGTGGTGGTCGTGGTCATGATGGTCATGATGATCGTGGTCGCAGCCACATTCACAGTGGTCGTGGTCATGATGGTCATGATGATCGTGGTCACAGCCACATTCGCAGTGGTCGTGGTCATGATGATCGTGGTCACAGCCGCACTCGCAGTG
>JAZQWC010000003.1:0-38064 GCA_045632125.1 Bianqueaceae bacterium | reverse complement strand
ATGTTTGCCTCTTTCTTTGGCGCTCCCATTGTGACTTCCGGCGGAAAGGAAATCGATACTACCTGGGTTGAGCCCATTGTACAGGATTGGAGCGAATTTTCCGGTATTATGGATGAAAGTCCGGAGGGAAACTATGCCCGCTATCTGCGGTTCATGGAATATGCTGCAAAATATTCCGAGGGCAAGTTCCTGCTTTCCGCTCCCGATATGCATTCTAACATGGATGCCCTAAGTGCTCTGCGGGGGGCGATGGATCTGTGTTATGATCTGTATGATGAGCCGGATGAGGTGGAACGTGCACTCAAACAGGTGCAGAAATATTACAATCCCATCATTCAGGCGGCTGCCAAGGCCGGTAAGTTCGACGAACGAGGCCACATCGGCTGGCACTGGCTGTACAGTAAGGAATCCTTTGCCACGGTACAGTGCGATTTTGCAGCGATCTGCGGCCCCAACATGGGTGAACGTTATATCTATCCATATATTCAGGAAGAGGCTTCCAAGCATACCCACTGTTCCTATCATTTCGATGGGGTTCCGGCTCTGCCGCACATGGAAAACATTCTGCAGATTCCGGAAATTGATGTGGTGCAATGGCTTCCTGGCGCGGGACAGCCCAATTCTTCCAATTGGATTGACCTGCTGAAACGGATCCAAAAGGCAGGCAAGGGTCTGTACATCAATGACTGGAGCCCTGCCGAGATCAAAGCCCACTTTAAAGAACTGTCGCCCACGAAGGTATGCTATGTCACCTTTGCCAAGAGCGAAGACGAGGCAGAGGATCTGCTGGAATATATGCGTAAGAATATGTAAGTGATACACAAGAAAGGACGAAAATGAATCAAGCTCAAAAAATTCTGCAGACCGCGCAGAAGTATAATAAAACCGATGACCTGTTATTCAGTATGTTCAGCATCGCATCGGATGAACCCATGGACCTGTATGTAATTGCGCCGTCGTGGACGGCAGAAAAGATCCTAAAGAACTATGAATACGAAGTAGAACAAAGATCGCAGCACGCCTATGTGAGTTCTTATGTTGTTAAGTTTGCCGGCTATAAAATCGGCTGGATTCAGTGTGCCAGCAGTGCGGCCAATCTGATCGATCATCTGCTGATGCTCACCAACGTACCCACCAATAAAATCGTGTTCATGGGTGCCGTGGGAGCACTGAAAAAGGAGATTCAGCTGGGTTCTTTGGCAACTCCCCTGGAATCCTATGCCTATGTAAGCGGCAATATTTATTTGGGTGAAAAGCTGGAACCAACGGCTTTCGGACGAACCGTGCGTCCTCATAACATGGATTTTGTGGATAAGGTAATCGAAAAAGCTGCCGAGCAGGGAATCAAAATGGCAAAACGGAAGGTGTTTTGTACCGATAACGTAATTTGCGAATATTCTCACCTGGATGAGATCCTGGCCACCGGAGCGGAGCTGATCGAAATGGAGACTTCGGCCTTTTATGAGTGTATGCGCATGATGGAAAAACAAGGCATTGCCCTTTTATGTGTATCCGATAATTCCGCCGCCGACATTGCTCTGGTCAATCGTACCGAAGAAGAATTGGCCCATTATCACAGGTGCCGACAGAAGTGGATACCGGAATTGTTAAAGATTATTTGTGAAATCGAGGAGAAATAAATATGAACTATAGACGTTTAGGAAAAACCGGCCTGATGGTGAGTGAGATCGGCCTGGGTGGTGAGTGGCTGGAGCGCCATAACACCGAGGAGTGCAAAGCGGTGATCGAAGCCTGCGAAGCAAAGGGTGTGAATATTTTGGATTGCTGGATGTCCGAACCCAATGTGCGCACCAACATCGGTTTGGCCATTGCCGGCCGTCGTGAAAAGTGGTACATTCAGGGTCACATTGGTTCCACCTGGCAGGATGGTCAGTATGTGCGTACCCGTGATCTGGCCTATGTAAAGCCCGCCTTTGAGGATCTGCTGACCCGTATGCAGACGGACTATATTGATCTGGGTATGATCCACTATGTGGATCAGGAATCCGACTGGAATGACATTGTAAATGGTCCCTTCCTGCAGTATGTGCTGCAGCTGAAGGAAGCGGGTACCATCCGCCATATCGGTTTGAGTACCCATAATCCGAAGATTGCCCGTAAGGCGGCGGAAAGCGGCTTTGTGGAAATGCTACTCTTTAGTATCAATCCGGCCTTCGATATGCTGCCGGCCAGCGAAGAAGAGGATGCTTACTCCGATGAAAAGTTTGAGGCAGCGGAAGGCGGTATTGATCCGGAACGTGCAGAGCTCTATAAGCTTTGTGAGCAGCTGGATGTGGGAATTACCGTAATGAAGGGCTATGCCGGCGGCCGCCTGTTTGATGCGAAGCGTTCTCCCTTTGGTATTGCACTGACTCCCATGCAGTGCCTGCATTATTGCCTGACCCGTCCCGCGGTGGCAGCGGTGATGGTGGGCCTGGATACTCCGGAGCAGCTGGAGGATATTGCCCATTACGATACCGCCAGTGCAGAGGAAAAGGACTATGCGTCCGCCTTGGCCGAAGCGCCCAAACATGCCTATACCGGACAGTGCACCTACTGTGGACATTGCAAACCCTGTCCCATGGACATTGATATTGCCATGGTCAATAAACTCTATGATCTGGCCGTGATGCAGCCGGAAGTGCCTTCTTCTGTAAAGGCGCATTATGAAGCTTTGAATGCCACTGCCTCCAATTGCGTAGGCTGCGGCGGCTGTGAAACCCGCTGTCCCTTCGGTGTGAAGATCACCGAACGCATGGAAAAAGCAGCAGCCTTGTTTGCTTAATTGACAAAGCCACAGGCCCGTGCTATAGTGGACATAATACATTTCCGGGAGGAACAAACATGAATATTGCATTTGCAGGATTTCGCCATAGCCACATTTATGGCCTTTATAAAACCGCACAGGAAAATCCGGATGTAACCATTACCGGCTGCTGCGAGGAGAATGAAGAAGCTCGCCGCGAGGCGGAAAAAATGACCGGCACTACCTTTACGTACAATAATTACGAGGAAGTGCTGCAGGATCCCACTGTAGAAGCTATCGCCATTGGTGACTATTTCCAGAAGAGAGGCGGCATGATCATTGCGGCGCTGAAAGCCGGCAAACATGTGATCTGCGACAAGCCTCTGTGTACTTCTTTGGAGGAACTGGACGAGATCGAAAGATTGGTAGCCGAGAAGGGTTTGCAGCTTTGCTGCATGCTGGATCTGCGCTATATGGCTCAGGTGCAGAAGGCGAAGGAAATGATCGAAGCCGGTGAACTGGGCGAGATCTACACCGCTTCCTTTACCGGTCAGCACGCACTCAATTTTGAAAATCGTCCGAAATGGTATTTTGAAGAGGGCAAGCAGGGCGGCACCATTAACGATATTGCCATTCATGGTATTGACTTGGTGCGCTATTTGACCGGCAAGAATCTGACCAAGATCAACTGTGCCAAAACTTGGAATGCATATGCGGAGAAGGCTCCGAACTTTATGGATGCGGCTCAGTTTATGATTGAGATGGACAATATGTCCTTGCTTTCCGACGTAACCTATGCGGCTCCGGTAACGAAGGGTCTGCTGCCTACGTACTGGAATTTCTATTTCTGGGGCACGAAGGGTATGATGAATTTCCGTCTGTCGGAGAACTGCATTCACTGGTTCACTGATCATGAGGAGATCCTTGAATGTGAGCCCATTGCCATTGATTATTTGGCAGCTTTCATGCAGGAGATCCAGGGTGTGCCGACTATGATGAACACAAAGTTCATTTTGGAGTCCCAGCGTCAGGTGCTGGAGATCCAGGCTGCGGCCGAATAAGTTTTTAGAATGGTCACGTACATATTTTAGAATAAGGAAGGTGACCAGATGTTTGATGAAAAAAGTTATGTAACGGAGACGTGTGAGGCGGCGCTGCTGGTATATCTGCGAATGCAGAAACTGGCGGCGCTGCTGCCGCATTCGCCGGGATGCATTGTGTGGAAGGGGCCGGGAAAGCGATATGCGTATTGGCAGGTTCGGGAAAATGGCAGGCAGAAGCATCGGTATGTGAAGAAGGGGGAAGTTGAAGAAGTTCGCCGGCAGATTCGTGAGATGCAGGGATGGTTAAAAAGGCTACAGGAAGTGCGGGCCTATTTTCGCAAGTTGAAGCGGATTTTGCGTGTCCTTGGCAGACGTTGGGAAACGGTGTGGGAAAGCTATGAACTGGCGAAGCAGAATATGCGAGAGGAAGAAGCGCGTAAGCAGGCGGCGATGGCAGTGGCCGGAGTGAAAAAGTATAGTTCGAATTATCGTCATATGACGGATAAGGGAGATATGGTAGCATCAAAGTCGGAAGTGAGTATTGCGGATACCATGTTTGCTCTGGAGATCGATTATAGTTATGAACAGGAGTTTCGTGTCGCAAATGGCATAGTTGTGAAACCGGATTTTACGATTCGAAAGAAGGATGGTTCGATCGTGTTGTGGGAGCACGTGGGTCTTCCAGAGGATCCGGATTACATGGCAAAGCATGAATGGAAGGTCCGCGAGTATGAAAAGTGTGGTTTTACCCGTTCGAAAAATCTAATATTAACATTTGATAAAAATGGAACATTGAGTCATGCGGAGATCCGGCGTGTAATCGAATTATATGAGTTGACATAAAAATAGAGGCTGCAGAGGGGACAGACCTTTGCAGAGGAGAGGACACTTGATAGGCAAATGACAAACAGGTCCGTCCCAAGTGCTTTGATAGGCTGACGAAAGTCAGTTTTTTTATTTGCAAAATTTTAAAATAGTAGTTAGGCGAATTCGATATTAGCTAACTACTAAAATGGCCGTTAAAAGGAGTGTGAGTAAACGATAACGGGTATTTTACGAGTTAGTAAAAGGCATCCAAAGATGTAACTACTAAAAAACGAGTTAAAAAATAAAGTGCAAAAGTAATAACGGGTAAATGCGGAGTAAATATGGGAAAATATGAAAGGAGAACGGGTAAAATAGTAGTTTGGATGAGCGAAAGGAAAGATACAACAGAGAGAATAGTAGTCATATGTTGGAAATGGAAAAAGAAAAGGAATATGATGGTAGTTGATGGGAATTTTACACATCAATAACGGGTAACCAAGTACGGAAAGCTTTGCGGAATAAGCATTGACAAAGAAAAATACGGATGGTATACTACAAGAGATGCAGAGATTAGGAGACGTGTCAAAACAGAGCGAGGGAAGGACCCTCTTTGTTTTGCTATGTCTTTTTTTATTTTTAGGAGGGAATCAAATGGACACGATCAAAGTGAACAAAGGTACCGTGAAAATGGTAGCGCACCGAGGTGCCAGTGGTTTGGAACTGGAAAACACCAATACTGCTTTTGTAGTAGCCGGTAACAGAACCTACTACGGTATTGAAACGGATGTACATGTAACGAAGGATGAGCAGATTGCGGTATTCCACGATGATAACCTGCAGCGTATTGCGGGAGTGGATCTGGTAGTGGAAGAAAGCACACTGGAAGAACTGCAGAGCATTCCGCTGTTTGACGGCAAGGTGCCCGGTAAATTCAGAACCGACCTGCGTATTCCGATTTTGGTAGATTATATCAGCATCTGCAAAAAGTATGATAAGAAGGCAGTGCTGGAACTGAAAAACCAGATGGAGCCCAAGCATATCACTCAAATCGTGAACATTATTAAAGAACAGGATTATTTGGAGAGCGTGATTTTCATCTCCTTTAGCTGGGAAAACTGTGTGGAACTGCGCAAGCAGCTGCCGGAGCAGAAGATCCAGTTCTTGATCTCCACCTTCCCGGATGACCTGATCGAGCGCTTGGTAAATGCCAAGTTGGATCTTGACATTCACTTCAAAGCCCTGACGGCTGAGAACGTAAAGGCTCTTCACGAGGCCGGCATCGAAGTAAACTGCTGGACTGTAGATCAGCCTGAAGATGCTGAAAAGCTGATCGGCTACGGCGTGGACTATATTACCTCCAACATTTTAGAATAATAGAAGGGGATTGAACATGTTTGACATTGCAATAATCGGCGCCGGCGTAGTCGGCGGCATGATTGCCAGAGAAATGACCAAATACAACCTGAAGGTTTGTATTCTGGAAAAGAACAACGATGTGGCCACCGGTGCCACCAGAGCCAATTCCGCCATTGTACATGCCGGATTTGACGCAAAAGAAGGATCTTTAAAAGCCAAGCTCAATGTAAAAGGTTCCGAAATGATGGAAACCGTAGCCAAGGAGTTGGGTGTAAAATATAAACGAAACGGATCTTTGGTTATCGGTTTTAACGAAGAAGATCACGCCGAAATCGAGCGTTTGCTGGCCCGCGGTCAGAAAAACGGTGTTCGCGACCTGCGTATTCTGGAAAAGGAAGAATTGCACGCCCTGGAGCCTAATCTTTCGGAGCCTGTGACCTGCGCCCTGTACGCACCCACCGGCGCCATCATCTGCCCCTACGAACTGACCATTGCAGCTGTGGGCAACGCTATGGACAACGGTGCAGAACTGCTGCGTAACTTTGAGGTAGCCGGCATCTGCAAGACCGAAGAAGGTTTTGAGATCAGCGCAGCTGATAACAATCAGAAGGTTACCGCTAAAGTTGTGATCAATGCAGCGGGACTTTATACCGATAAGATCGCTCGCATGATTGGCGACGAATCCTTCGATGTACATCCTCGCCGCGGTGAATACATCCTGTTGGACAAAGAGTGCGGCGGCATGATTTCTCACACCGTATTCAGAACCCCTTCCAAGATGGGAAAGGGTATTCTGGTAAGCCCCACTGTGGACGGCAACCTGCTGACTGGTCCTACTTCTGTAGACATGACCGATAAAGAAGATACCGCCACTACTCAGGAAGGTTTCGATAAGATCATTAAAGAAGCTCTGGAAAATGTGAGCACCATTCCCTTTGGTAAAACTATTACCTCTTTCTGCGGTCTGCGTGCTGTGGGCAGCACCGGTGATTTCATTATTACTGCTCCGGTGAAAGGTTTCATTAACGCAGCCGGTATCGAATCTCCCGGTTTGTCCTCCGCTCCCGCTATTGCCGAGTATGTGGCAGAGCTGGTGGCAGAGCAGGGCATCGAACTGGTGAAAAACGAAAACTTTAATCCCTATCGTGAGGCTTCTCATAAATTCCGTGAAGCTTCCATTGAAGAAAAGAATGCGATGATCCGTGAAAATAAAGCATACGGTAAGATCGTATGCCGTTGTGAAGGTGTGACCGAAGGCGAGATCCTGGCTGCTCTGCGTACCAATCCGAAGGCAATGGACCTGGATGGCGTAAAGCGCAGAACCAGAGCACAGATGGGTCGTTGTCAGGGCGGTTTCTGCTCACCTCATATCGTGGAAATGATCGCAGCAGAACTGAACATTCCCATTGAACAGGTAACCAAAGCAGGCGGAAATTCCTATGTGAACATTGCGAAAACAAAGGAGATCAACTAACCATGACAGATTTAGTAATTATCGGCGGCGGCCCTGCCGGCATGAGTGCTGCAGTGGCAGCCTATGAAAGCGGTATCCGCGATATCTTGATTTTAGAAAGAGATAAGAGTCTGGGCGGTATTTTGCAGCAGTGTATTCACAATGGATTCGGCTTACATAAATTTGGTGAAGAGCTGACCGGCCCCGAGTATGCTTGGAAGTACGAAGCTAAGGTGCGCGAACTGGGGATTCCCTTTAAACTGGGTACCATGGTACTGGATATTACCGACAATAAAGTGATCACCGCCACTAACGAAGAAGATGGTATTTTCCAGATCGAAGCCAAGGCTATCATTTTGGCCATGGGCTGTCGTGAGCGTTCCAAAGGTGCGCTGAATATTGCGGGCAGCCGTCCTGCCGGTATCTTTAGTGCCGGTACTGCACAGAAGTATGTAAACAAGATGGGTTATATGCCCGGTAAAGAAGTCGTGATTCTCGGTTCCGGTGATATCGGCTTGATCATGGCTCGTCGTATGACTCTGGAAGGTGCAAAGGTTCATGCGGTATGCGAACTGATGCCCTATTCCGGTGGTCTGGCCCGTAACATTGAGCAGTGCTTGAATGACTTTAACATTCCTTTGAAACTGAGCCATACCGTTGTAAAGATTCACGGCAAAGAGCGTCTGGAAGGTGTAACCATTGCGAAGGTAGAGGGTCGTAAGCCGGTACCCGGTACCGAGGAGTTTATTCCCTGTGACACCCTGTTGCTGTCTGTTGGTTTGATTCCGGAGAATGAGCTGTCTAAGAGTGCAGGTGTGTCCCTGGATCGCATTACCAGTGGCCCTGTGGTTGACCAGAATCGTCAGACCAACGTGGAAGGTATTTTTGCCTGCGGTAACGTTTTGCATGTACATGACCTGGTTGACTATGTTTCTGAGGAATCCGAAATTGCCGGTCGCAGCGCAGCTGAGTATATTTTGAATGCCGGTGCTGCAGAAAGCATCAACATTCCGTTGAAGACCGATGGCAAGATCCGTTATACCGTGCCTCAGGTAATCACTCAGAAGAAGGACCTGGCCGTTTATTTCCGCGTAGCGGACGTATATCGTGATGTAACCATTCATGTTTACGATGAAAATCGTAACGAGATTTATAAAAAGCGCAAACTGAAAGTGGCTCCCGGCGAAATGGAAAACATTCAGCTGAAGGCAGCAGCTTTTGAAAATGTGGCTGAGTTGTCATTTGAACTGGAGGTGAAATAAGATGACGAGAGATCTTGTTTGTATTATTTGCCCCCGTGGCTGTAACCTGAAGGTAGAACTGGAAGGAAAAGAGATCAAGGGCGTGACCGGTAATGGCTGCCCTCGTGGTCTGCAGTATGCTGAGAATGAGTGCTTAAATCCTCAGCGAACGGTTACGTCTACCGTTCGCTGTGCCGATGGTCGTCCGGTTTCCGTAAAGACCGATCGTGCGATTCCGAAGGATAAAGTATTCGAATGCATGAAAATGATCAATTCCGTAATTGCCCCCTTGCCGATTCACATTGGAGATGTTATGATTAAAGATGTATTCGGAAGTAACGTAGTTGCCACTGAAAATATTGAGTAAGTACATAGGAAAAGCTCCGGATCGAAGTCGTTCGATGCCGGAGCTTTTTTTGTTATAGGAGGTCATGGGATGATAATTGCTGCAGTAAAAACACGGGAGGAACTGGATGCCGCTAAGCTGTCCGGGGTGAAGATTTTGTTTGATTTGAATCCGAGCATTTTGACGTTGGATGATCGGGTGCGGGAGGCACATGCCTGTGGCAAGCGAATCTTTTTGCATGTGGATCTGGCGGAAGGCATTGGCAAAGATAAGGCCGGTCTGCAGTATGTGAAGCAGAAAAAGGTGGATGGTATCATCAGTACCCGTGTGAACATCATCAAAACAGCACGCGAAGTGGGGCTGTTTACCGTGCAGCGTTTCTTTGCGGTGGATTCGCATTCCATTGATACGACCTTGGAAAGTATTAAGGCGTCCAAGCCGGATATGATCGAAGTCATGCCGGGCATTGCGACGAAGGTCATTGCAAAATTGAAAGGGCAGTTGAATATTCCAATCATCGGCGGTGGCTTGGTGGATACGGCGGAGGAAGTACGGGCGATTATGCGCAGCGGTGCTTCGGGGGTATCGACCAGTAAAAAGGAACTTTGGGAACTGATGAAGTAATTGAAAAGGAGAATCCGAAACATGAAATACGATGTAGCCGTGATCGGAGCCAGTCTTGGCGGTGTGCAGGCGGCGATCAGCGCAGCCCGCGAAAATAAAAAAGTATATTTGTGTGAACAAACCGATTGGATTGGAGGCCAGCTCTCCTCACAGGCCGTGCCTCCGGATGAACATCGCTGGATCGAAGAATTTGGTGGCACACAGCGGTATCTGCAATATCGCCGGGATGTGCGGGATCACTATCGTCAAATTCCGGAGCTGAAAAAAGAAGTGGCGGAACAGGAATATTTGAATCCGGGCAATGCCTGGGTATCCCGTATTCCCCATGAGCCAAAGGCAGCGGTTGAAATTCTGAACGGATATCTGAAGGAATACATCGAACAAGGTACAGTGGTAGTGGATTATTTTACGACTGCGATATCGGCTGAAGTGAAAAACGATGTGATCCAAAGTGTGACGGTGAAGAACTTACAAAACGGCGAAGAAAAGTATATTGAAGCCGCCTATTTTTTAGATGCGACGGATTGCGGCGATTTGCTTCCCATTGTGGGCGCCGAATATCGAACCGGAGCAGAAAGTAAAGCAGAAACTGCAGAACCACATGCGCCGGAGGCTGCAAATCCCTATGATATGCAGCCCATAACTTGGGTAGCGGCTTTGGAATTGGATCCGGATGGGGAAGACTATCGAATTGAAAAGCTGGAAGAGTATGAGTATTTTTCTTCGTTGGATGTGCCCTACGATGATAATAAATTGATCAGCTGGTGGTATTGCAACTGTGCCACCGGTAAAAAAGTAAAACTTGCCATGTTTGATAATGAAGCGGAATTTCGACCGCTGGGTATGTGGAACTACCGCCGCATCATCGATACGGCCAATTACACCGATGAACGAAAAGAAGTTATGCTGTTTAACTGGCCGCAGAATGATTATTCCGATGGTAATGTGTATGAGGATCCGGATGCTGCCTATCATTTGGAACGGTCCAGAATTCAAACGATGTGCGCACTGTATTGGCTGCAGAATGAAGCGGAGCGGCCGGATGGCGGAAAAGGATACCGCGTCAAGCTGCGCCCGGATATTATGGGAACGGAGGATGGCCTGGCAAAGGCACCTTATATTCGAGAATCCAGAAGAATCGTGGCCAAACGAACGGTCTGCGAGCAGGATGTTGCGGTATTCACGAATGAAACGCCTCAGGTGTTTGAAGACTCCGTTGGTGTAGGTAGCTATGCGATGGATCTGCACATGACAACCAAAACCGGAACCAATTTATTTGAAGCAGCCCATCCCTATGAGATTCCGCTGGCATCCATGATACCGGTGCGAATGAAAAACCTGATTCCATCTTGTAAAAACATTGGCTGCACCCACATTACTCAGGGGTGTTATCGATTGCATCCCACTGAGTGGAACATTGGTGAGGTTGCCGGATACATGGCAGCCTACTGTTTAGAGCATAATATTTCATTGGAACAGTTGCTGGAAGATCATGTGAAGGATTTTCAAAGCTATATTATGGATCGCGGCGTCCAGATCCATTGGGATTTTTCAAAGATGGATTACATAGGGAGAGCATAAATGAAGTTTGAAAACGTCTATTTTGTAAATGGCACGGCTTATGCCGGAAAGTCAACACTGGTAAAGAAGCTGGCGGAAAAATATAACGGCATTGCCTGCGAAGAAAATTACCATGACAGCTGGGAAGGAGAACTGACCAAAGAAGAATTTCCGGGCCTTACCTATACTCGTGACCTGGAAGATTGGCATGATTTTGTGCGAAGAACCCCGGATGAGTACGAAGCTTGGATCAATATGACTTCCTGGGAGTGTGAAAAGCTGGAACTGAAGATTCTGGAAAAACTCACCCAAGAAGAGAAGGAAAAGCCCATCTTCGTGGATACCAATGTTCATATTGAAACCTTGAAGAAAATCGTGCCGGAAAGCCACGTACTCATTATGCTGGCGGATCCGGAAATCTCGGTGAAGCGTTTCTTCGAACGGCCGGACCGAGAGAAGCAGTTTTTATACAGACTCTTGTTAGAAGAAGAAAATCCTGACAAAGCACTGGAAAATTTTAGGCAGTGCTTAGCCAGGATCAACTCGCAGGAAAATTATACTATGTTTTTAAATTCCGGTTTTTCGGTGCTGTTTCGTGATGAAAATCGAAGCATCGAAGAAACCGCCGCTTTGGCAGCAAAGCATTTTGGCTTGCTGTAAATCAAAGAGAATCAAACACCAAAACGATATTCCTTTTCCTCTTTTTCGTTGGGAATCAGATGAAAAGAAGAAACGATGATATCGGCGACCTCATCGGGAGAAAGAGTTGTATTATCGATCTTCAAATGATGGGGAAACCAAAATTCATCGGGATCACTGTTTAACCGGTGAGCCTGTGCCGTTTTCAAAAGATCTTTACGGGTATATTCGATATCCCGCTTGGAAGGCTTCATAGCCAAACGGTGTGGTGTTTCATTGCGCTCCAATCGAGTAGCCAAATCGGCACTCAGTTCCACAAAGTAGAAGTTTCCACCGCTGCTTTCGAAGGCTTCGGCCAAAGAGGTCATATATCTTTTTTCATATTCCATATCGAAAGCACAAACATAGGTGAAGATCAAGTCTACATTATGCTGAACGGCCAGTTCAAATACTTTTTTCCGTACAAAGCTTTTCAGCTCTTTTTGTGCCGGTGTAGCAAAACCGAAGATTTTATCGGAAATTTCGATACTGTCATGATTCGTCATTAGATTGTAGTGGAGTTTGTCGCGCAAACTTTCGGCAACGGTCATTTTGCCAACAGCCTGCGGGCCGCAGACGATGATGAGATTGGCCATTATTTCACCTCCGAAGTCACACGATCATATTCGATGCTGTCCTCCAAGATCACATATCCCACTTTTTGGTAGGTGTGATTGGAGATGGGATTCTTTTGGTCCACAAACAGACCTATGTATTCGTAGCCTGTTGCCAGCTGAGTCTTGGCTAAATGGTGCATAAGCGTAGCACAATAGCCTTTTCCACGCTCTGTGGGATCGGTGTATACCAAAGCAATGCAGCAGCCTTTCAGCAATTTGCGGGTGATGCAGGCCATGGTGCAGACTTTGCCGGCGGTGTCTTCGAAAAGGTAAAAATCGGACAGGCGGGCACGGTTCTTTTCGCAAACGGTTTCGTAGTCGGTGGCGTGTCCGGTGGCCTCGACGTTAAAGGCCAGATGCCAGCGGCAGATCAAATCCAGATCTGCTTCGGTGGCAACGCGAAAGTGTCCAGCGGCCAGGGGAATGTCGCGCAGCTTTCGCAGTTCCATGATATCCATACTGATGCGGCGAGCGTAAGTATGCAGAGCATCGTTAGCGGTGAACGCTAAGCAGATCGCAGCGCTGGCAAGTACACCGGCTATGTCGATCTGATGATCGACCACATAGGAAACCAGAAGCGACACGGCTTCTTTGATCGTGGCGGTATCTAAAGAGTGAATCAACAGTCGATGGGGAGTCCTGTGGCCAAATAGCAGCACCGGACGGTCAACATCATCTAACACTGCGCCGAAGAAGCACTCGGGGGTACAAGGTACATCAGCATTTGCAAGAGCATTGCCCATAATCAGCTGATACACCACTTCATGGGAAAGTAATACGGGTTTAAAGCGGTCAATAAATTCCTGACCATTGTGACAAAGAACAAGTTTCATATGGGAATCCTCCTGTTAGAATGAGTCAAATGATGCGCAAAGCGCAAAAGTTGACGAAAATTTTAAAGTCGATTATAGCAGAGCAGATACGAAAAAGCAACCTAAAACTTGCGGATAAGCAAGAATAAAAGGAGATGGAAATGTTAGAAAATTACGAAGCGATCATATTTGATCTGGATGGTACACTGTGGGACAGCACCCATCAGGCGGTTCATGTGTGGAATCGAGTACTGGAGAAGCATCCGGGTATGAGAAAACCCGCCACACAGGAAGAGGTAGCGGGCTACATGGGGAAAACTCCGGAGGAGATCGCAGTGTTGCTCCTTCCCAACGAAACGGAGGAAAAGGCACTAAAGATCATGGATGAGATCAGTATCGAAGAATGTGTGTATCTGGCGGAGTATGGTGGGCGGCTTTATGGCGATGTGCGGGCAGTGATGGAAACACTGAAGAAAAAACATCGGTTGTTCATCGTCAGCAATTGTCAAAGCGGCTATGTTCAGTCTTTTTTGCAATATCATCAGCTTGGGGATTTGTTTGAAGATTTTGAAATGTCCGGACAAACGGGGCTGTCTAAGGCGGAAAATATCCGCCTGATCATGGAGCGAAACCAGATAAAGTCTGCGGTTTATGTGGGCGATACTGAAGGTGATGAAAAGGCGGCCCATACGGCAGGAATCCCCTTTATTCATGCCGCCTATGGATTCGGGAAAGCAAAGAATCCAGAAGGAACAATTCGAATCCTAAACGATTTAGTAAATGAAAACTAAAGCGATTGACATCTGTGGTCAAAAGCAGATAAAAGTGAAAACCTCCCTCAAGTAACATACCACTGTAGTTGCTTGAGGGAGGTTTGAACGTATTTACTGTAGTTGCCTCAGGGCGGTTTGAGTTTCCTATTAGAAATTCCTCATCAAATCTTCTAAAGTATCTCGTCTGCGGATCAGCTTGTGCTCACCAGCTTCGGTGATCAAAACCTCTGCCGGGCGCAGTCGGTTGTTATAATTGGAGGCCATACTGTATCCGTAGGCGCCGGCGTCGTGGATGCAGACCAGGTCATTTTTTCGCATGGCGGGCAGCATGCGATCATGAGCCAAAATGTCGCCGGATTCGCAAATATTACCCACAACGGTGTAGGACTTACGCTCGATACAGGGTTCCTTGGACAGGATCTCGATCTCGTGGTAGGAGTCGTACATCATGGGGCGGGCCAGAACATTGAAGCCCACATCGGTGCCGCAGTACAGATTGCCGTAGTTTTCCTTTACGGCATGCACGGTACCCAAAATGACACTGCATTCAGCAGCAAGGTAACGGCCGGGTTCGATCTTGAACAGAACTTCCTTGCCATAGGTGCGGGCGAAGTCGTAGAGCAGGGGGTCCAGCTTGCTGCCCAGAGATTTCAGATCCAAACGGTTCTGAGACTCTTCGTAGGGCATACCAAAGCCGCCACCCAGATCGATGAATTCCAGATTCGGGAAGGTGTAGGCGATCTTCAGCAAAGAGCGAACACCCTCCAGATAGGGCTCTTCTTCTAAGAAGAAGGAACCGATGTGTTGGTTGATACCCACCAGTTTCAAGTCGTATTTAGCAATGATCTCTTTAACTTGACCAAACAATTCAGGATAGATAGCGAACTTGGTTTTCTTGCCGCCGGTAACGACCTTAGCACTGTGACCGGCACCTACACCGGAGTTCACACGAATGCACACGGGTTTGCCGGGAAAGTGCTGACCGAAGGTCTCCAGCTGAGAAACGGAGTCGATGCTGACGATGATGCCCTGTTCAACGGCGTAAGCCATTTCTTCGGCAGATACGTTGTTGCTGATGTAGAAGATCTCATCGGGCGTATAGCCGGCCTGACGCTCCACGTAGATCTCACCGGGGGACATGGCATCGGCACACAGACCCTCCTCGCGAGCGATCTTCAGCAAAGTCAGGTTACTGTTAGCCTTAACGCTGTAGTTGACCTTAAAGTTCGGGTAGGTCACCAGGTTGGCCATTTCGCGGCAGCGGGTGCGGAACACACGCTCATTGTATACATAAATGGGGCTGCCGTATTCTTCCACAAGTTGGAAGGGGCAAAGACCTTCAAAAAAGTTGGTATCCTTCATAATAGTTCCTTTTCTTATATAGATTGCGCAGCGCGCAAAACGCTGACGATGGCTTATAAATATAACAAAATTATTATACAGTCGGACGAAAAAATTGTAAAGTCTAAATTTCTGGAAAAAAGGTGACATAAGTCGAGGAATGATGTATACTGATAACCTAGAATATTGATAGGAGGGACCATATGGACCTTTTTGAATATAATGCCCAAAACGAACTGAAAAAATCCAGTCCGTTGGCCTACCGTATGCGACCGGAAACACTGGAAGATTTTGTAGGTCAGGAGCATATAGTAGGTAAGGGCACTTTGCTGCACCGTGCCATTCAGGCCGACCAGCTGGGATCGGTCATTTTTTACGGACCGCCCGGTACCGGCAAAACCACTCTGGCTCGGATCATTGCCAATACCACAAAGGCGAACTTCAGCCAGCTGAATGCGGTAACCGCCGGTAAAAAAGACATTGAAAATGTGATCGCCCAGGCCCGCACTAACATGGGACTGAATCGATCCCGCACCATCCTGTTCATCGATGAGATCCATCGCTTCAACAAAGCCCAGCAGGATGCGCTGCTGCCGGCGGTGGAAGAGGGCATTGTGATCTTGATCGGCGCCACCACGGAGAATCCCTATTTCGAGGTGAATAACGCGCTGCTTTCCCGCTCCCGCATTTTCCAACTGCAGCCCCTGCAAAAGGAACACATTAAAAAGTTGATCCGCCGTGCCATGACGGATCCGGTGAAGGGTCTTGGCAATATCGAAGCTGAGATCACCGAAGAGGCGATTGATTTTCTGGCGGAACTTTCCGGCGGCGATGCCCGTACCGCGCTGAACGCAGTGGAACTGGGCGTGACCACCACCCCCATGAACAGCGAGGGCAAGATCATCTTGGATCTGGAAACCGCGCAGCAGTGCATTCAAAAGAAGGCGTTTCGCTACGATAAAGACGGAGATGCCCATTACGATGTGCTCAGCGCCTTTCAAAAGTCGATTCGGGGCAGCGATCCTGATGCAGCCATTCATTACTTGGCGCGGCTCATTGAAGGCGGCGACCTGAAATCCATCTGCCGTCGTCTGCTGGTGATTGCTTCTGAAGATATCGGCCTGGCCTATCCTAATGCTATTACCATTGTAAAAAGCTGTGTGGATGCCGCTTTGCAGGTGGGCTTTCCTGAGTGTTCTTTGAATTTGGCCCAGGCCGTACTGGTACTGGCCACCGCGCCTAAATCCAACTCCGCCGGGACAGCCATATTTAAAGCGCTGGAAGATATTCGCACCAAGGAAGTAGGCCAAATCCCGCCTCCCCTGCGCGATGCCCATTACAGCGGCAGTGCGAAACTGGGGCACGGCGTGGATTACAAATATCCCCATGACTATCCGAACCATTATGTGCCGCAGCAGTATCTACCCGATGAACTGGTGGGTACACGCTATTATGAACCTTGCGATAACAAGACCGAGCGGGCGATCCGCGATTATTTGGGACGGCTGAAGGGCGAGCAATAAGGTCATTTTCTGCCGACGCGGGCGGCGAAAAAGGACCCGACCGGAAGTCTTGTCCAAGGTTGTCAAGACCTTTTGGAAAGATTTTCTAAGCAAAATTTCCTGTCAAGACCTTGAATTAAATTTATTGTCTGAGGTATAATAAGTTCATGAAAATCTTCCTGGGATGTTCGATAACCTGTTATTTTGAACCTACACCATGAATAAGGGAATCCTACCATGTATAGTATGTGATGTCAGGCCCCAAGCTAATTCCTGTAAAACCTTCGGGTTTCAGGCGGGGGAAGGCTGAGCATACACTGCGGACACCCACCTAGCGAGACGCTAGGGATCAAAAGACCAGGACCGGCATTCTGGGGGTTTTACATAAGAAAAAAAGTTTGAAAAATTGCTTGACTTTTTCACTTTGTAGTGGTAAAGTACACACAAGTTCAAAAAAGGACTAAATCAAATGCGATGAGCAGAAACTAGTAGGCTGGAAAGAACCTGGAGAGAGTTGCCGGTTGGTGCGAGGCAAAGGGGGCGTCCTTCTCGAATTCCTTCTGTTAGCAGTGCACTGAATAAGAGAGATCTTTAGTAGGATGCAACGGGAGTTCCCGTCATAGAACTAGGGTATGTTAGTACCCGACAAGGCCGCTGTTGCGAAATGGTGGCGAACTGAGGTGGTACCACGGGATCAACGATTTCTCGTCCTCTGTATTCTCTATCGGAATGCGGAGGACTTTTTTATTGGTTTCCTCCACGATCCGAAGTTTTATTGAATGACCTGGAAACTCAGGTAAACAGAAAGGATGGTCACAAAATGGCACAGAATTACTATCAAAAAGATATTGAAACAATGCCGCGCGAGGAAATGAAAAAACTGCAGTCCGAAAAACTGGTGAAGCAGGTAAAGCATGTTTACGAAAACGTAGCATACTATCGTGATTTAATGGATAAAAAGGGTGTAAAACCCGAAGATATTCAGAGCATCGACGATCTGCATAAACTGCCCTTCCTGAGCAAGGCTGATCTGCGTGATGCATACCCCTACGGACTTTTGGCAACTCCTTTGGAAAATTGCGTGCGAATCCATTCCACTTCCGGCACCACCGGTCGTCGAGTAGTTGCTTTCTATACACAGAATGATATTGATTTGTGGGAAGACTGCTGTGCCCGTGCCATTGTGGCAACCGGCGGCAGCAAGAAAGACGTTTGTCAGGTGGCATATGGTTACGGCCTGTTCACCGGCGGCTTCGGTTTGAACGGTGGTTCCCATCGTGTGGGCTGCTTGACCCTGCCCATGTCCTCCGGCAGTACCGACCGTCAGATCCAGTTCATGATGGATCTGCAGGCAACCATTCTCTGCTGTACTCCTTCCTATGCTGCATATATTGGTGAAACTTTGAAAGAACAGGGTTACAAGCCGGAAGACATTCCGTTGAGAGCCGGTATTTTCGGCGCAGAGCCTTGGACCGAAGAGATGCGTCATAATATTGAAGAAACCTTGGGAATCAAAGCTTATGATATTTACGGCTTGACCGAGACCATCGGCCCCGGTGTTGCCTTCGAATGTTCCGAACAGAACGGTATGCATATTAATGAAGATCATTTCTATGCTGAAATTATCGATCCGGATACGGGAGAAGTGCTTCCTGAGGGCAGCAAGGGCGAGCTGGTATTCACTTCTTTGGATAAAGAAGCATTCCCGTTGCTACGTTACCGCACCCGCGACATCTGCGTACTGTCCCGTGAGAAATGCTCCTGCGGCCGTACCCTGATCAAGATGGCTAAGCCCATGGGTCGTACCGATGACATGCTGATTATCCGCGGCGTAAATGTATTCCCCAGCCAGATCGAAACCGTACTGCTGAAGGAAGGTTATGAGCCCAACTACCAGATTGTAGTGGATCGCGTGAAGAATACCGATACCTTCGAAGTAAATGTAGAAATGACTCCTGAGAAGTTCACCGATAAAGTGGGTGAGATCATCGCCATGGAAAGACAACTGGCGAATGCAATGAAGGATATGCTGGGTATCAATCCTGCAGTTCATCTTGTTGCACCTAAGTCTATTGCACGAAGTGAAGGTAAAGCCGTTCGTGTTGTGGATAAAAGAAAACTGATCTAATAGAAGGGAGAAACTATCATGGCTATCAAACAGTTAACCGTATTTGTTGAAAACAAGCAGGGCACCGTTGTTTCGATCACGGAGATCCTTTCAAAAAATAATATTAATCTGCGAGCTCTTTCCATTGCAGAAACCGAAGCCTTTGGTATCCTTCGTTTGATCGTAAACGATGAGGAAGCAGCAGTTAAAGCACTGACCGATGCCGGATATTTGCTGAAGGTGACCGAAGTTGTGGGTGTGAAGATCGGCGATGCGCCCGGTAAGCTTTCAGCTGTGCTGAGAGTGCTGGACGATAAGAACATCAACGTGGAATATATGTATGCCTTCATGGCTCGTACCGAAAAGCATGCTTATGTGGTAATCCGAGTGGAGGATAATGAACTGGCCGAAACCACTTTGGAAGAGACCGGGTTCCATATTATTACTAAGGCTGATGTGAATAAGCTGTAAGCGATGAGTAAGTTGTAATCAAGGTCCGTGGTTGTAGTCCGCTGGAACACAAACACGGACTTTTTGTTTGTAAAATTTAGAAAAAGTATTGACAAATCATGGAAAGCTGAGTATACTTACAAAAGAGTTAGTTGTGAGTAACTCTTTTTATTAGCAAAGGAGTTAGTTATAACTTACTCTATCAATCATAAAGTATGGCGGTGAAGCATATGACATTAAGAAAAGCAGAAAAAGGAAAAGAATATATCATTCAACAAATCAATACAAACGACGAAGAATTAAATGCGTTCCTGTTCTCGCTGGGATGCTACAGCGGTGAACCGATCACGGTAGTAGCCCATCGCAGAAGTGGTTGTACCGTTTCCATTAAAGATGGACGTTACAGTATTGATAAGGATTTGGCAGAAGCAATCGTTGTATAAAATTTATTTTTTAGCCTTGGAGTTAGAACTAACTAACCGCTAGACGATATAATCATCAGAATGTATATAAGGAGGATCTCCAAAATGAGAATTGCATTAGCTGGTAACCCAAATTCAGGGAAAACCACAATGTTTAATGCTATAACCGGAAGCAATGAAACTGTAGGAAACTGGGCCGGTGTTACCGTGGATAAAAAGGAAGAGACAATCAAGAAAATTTATACCGGTGCAGCGCAGATAATAGCTGTGGACCTGCCGGGCGCCTATTCTATGTCTCCCTTTACCAGTGAGGAAAGCATCACCAGTTCGTATGTGAAAAATGAAAAGCCTGATGTAATCATCAATATTGTGGATGCGGAGAATCTCAGTCGTAGCTTGTTTTTCACGACACAACTGTTGGAGCTGGGAATTCCCATGGTGGTAGCCCTCAACAAGAGCGATTTAAATGAGAAAAAAGGCAATTACATTGATGAAAAGGCCTTGGCAGAAAAGCTTAAATGTCCGGTGGTAAAAACCGTTTCTACTTCGGCCGAAGGCCTAAAAACATTGATGGCTGCTGCCTTAAATCAGGTAGGCAAGAGTCAGAGGGCTCCCTACCGCCAAGCTGACGTGGACCTAACAGATAGAGCAGCAGTACAGGCAGAAGATCGAAAGCGCTTTGCCTTTGTGAATCAGATTGTGAAAGAGATCGAAACGCGTCAGGTACTGAGCAGAGACTTCCGTGTGGGAGACAAGATTGATGAGATTCTGACTAATAAATGGCTGGGAATTCCAATCTTTTCCGTAATTATGTTTTTGGTGTTCCAGATCTCTCAGGTTTGGGTGGGTACACCTATTGCCGATGTGATGGTAGGCTGGCTGGAAAGCTTCCAGGCTTGGGTCGGTGAATTCTTTGCGGAGGCGAATCCCCTTGTTTCAGCCGTTCTGGTGGATGGCGTGATTGGCGGTGTGGTGGCTGTGGTAGGCTTTCTACCTTTGGTTATGGTAATGTACTTCCTGATCGCTCTGTTGGAGGATTGTGGCTATATGTCCCGTGTAGCAGTTGTTTTGGATCCTATCTTTAAAAAAGTAGGACTCTCCGGTAGATCCGTCATTCCCTTTGTTATGACCATAGGCTGTGCAGTGCCTGGTATCATGGCGAGTCGTACTATCCGTGATGAGAGAGAAAGAAGAGCCACTGCCATGCTGGCTCCCTTTGTACCTTGTGGTGCAAAGATCCCTGTTATCGCTCTGTTTGCCGGTGCCTTTTTTAACGATGCCGGCTGGGTCAGCACCTTGATGTATCTGTCCGGTATCGCACTGATCTTTTTGGGTGCTCTGCTGGTGAATAAGATTACTGGATATAAGGCAAGAAAATCCTTCTTTATTATTGAACTGGCTGAGTATAAGCTACCTTCTCTTTGGAATGCATTTAAAATCATGTTCGCCCGTGGTTGGGCTTATGTACTCAAGGCTGCCACTATTATTCTGCTATGCAACATGATCGTACAGCTGATGCAGACCTTTACATGGAGCTTTACAGTGGCTGAGTCTGCAGATCAGTCCATTCTTGCTAGTATCGCAGCCCCTTTTTCCTATGTGCTTTTCCCCATTGTGGGCGTCCTTTCTTGGCAGCTAGCTGCCGCGGCTATCACCGGCTTCATTGCAAAAGAAAATGTGGTAGGTACCCTAGCGGTTTGCTTTGTAGGTCTTGATAATCTGATCGATACGGAAGAATTGGCGATGCTGGAGGGGGCTGGTGCAGAGGTGGCCGGTGTGATGGCGATTACGAAGGCGGCGGCATTGGCGTATCTGATGTTTAATATGTATACCCCGCCTTGCTTTGCAGCCATTGGCGCAATGAATGCAGAGATGAAGAGTACTAAGTGGCTGTGGGGTGGTTTGGTGATGCAGTTGGGTATTGGTTATACGGTTTCCTATTTAGTGTACACGGTTGGAATGCTGATTATGGATCCTGCGGAACTGAATGTGGGTGCGGCCTTGGGTGGCCTGCTGGTAATCATGATCTTTACAGCCGTAGTGATCAAAATGAGTATCGACAGCAGTAAGAAAGTGAAGGTAAAACCGGCACTGAGCAGTATGGGTTAAGAAAGTAGGTATGAAGTATGCAAACTATAATCGTGAGTTTAATTTTGCTGGTGATCGCTGCTGGAATCATAGGATATTTGGTTCATTCTAAGCGAAAGGGAGCGACTTGTGTGGGCTGCCCTTATGCGAAGCAGTGCAACGGCAGATGTAGCAGTTCTGCTCGGCAGGATATTTGAAAATAGATAGTAAGAAATTAAAAGAGGATCTGTAGGAAAAATCGCCTGCTGATTCTCTTTTGTTTTATAGGAAAATGAGTTTATGATAGATGGATATAAAATACAACTTGTCTAAGACCTTTGAATGATGTATGATAGTGAAAACGGAAAGGAAGGATACGAAAGATGAAACATGGAAGAACTTCCGTTATTATAGTATTCTTATTGAGCTTCCTATTAATGTTGAGTGCCTGTGCAAACAATGTTCAACAAATGGATTCAAACATTGAAAGCAGCGTGGGAAACCTGCAGGAAGCTGAGATAGAGGAAGCATCAGAATCGGAAATCGAAGAAGATACTACTTCGCAGCTGGTAATTGAAACTGAAACAGAGGAGAGCAGTGAGGCCGCAATCGAAAGTTTCGAAGAAGAAATAGAAGATACTCCTGAAGTTGTAGCGTTAAAAGAAAGCATTCGAAATGTAGAGATTGGAGAGACCTTTTTCTTGGGTGCAGTGGAGCAGGATAATGACTTGGAAAATGGCTCAGAAGCAATCGAATGGATCATGCTGCATAAAACAGAGAAAGAGGCCTTTGTGATCAGTAAGAAGGCGCTGGAGTATATGCCCTTTGCGGCTTGGTACAGTGAGGTCGCTCAGTGGGATAATATCTATCAGACATTGAATGTGTATGAGGATTTCAATTCCAGTTTTACATGGGAAGAAGACTATGATCATAATCCTCCAAGAACTTGGCTGAGAGATACGGTATATGAGCAAGGATTCTCGGAAGATGAAAAAAGAATCGTGAAAACTTCGATCAATTATACGACGATTCAACCGTTCGATCAAATCGTTACAACCAGAGATCATCTTTATATTCCGGAACTAGAGGAAATTGAAGTATATTTAGTAGGTTCGAATTGGATGCAGGCCGAGATGACAGAGTACGTAAAGTCTAAGGGATTTGGATGGAAGGCGATTATATTAACTGGTCAGTCCGAAACCAAGGAGCTACAGAGGGATATTCTATGCAGGTTTTGGCAAGTGGAGAAATCAGTAAACCGGGATTAGCTTGTCAGGCTAATAACGGTGTTCGTCCTGTTATGTGGTTGGATATTAGATAAAAGAGGGAACAGATATGAATGTATTTGATACACGGGTCGACCGCAGCGGTTCGATCCAATGGCTGAAAGATCACTTCACGCCTGACGCTGTGAAAGAGCAAAATATGCTGGGCTATGCCGGGGCTGAGTTTGAATTTCCCACCTGTCCGGCCTATAGTCGTGGAGTCAAACAGGCCGCAGAAAAAGGTCTATTTGGTTTTACCCTGGTTGGGGACGACTATCGAAATGCCGTTAAGTGGTGGATGAAAGAGCTTCGCGACTATGAAGTTCAAGCTGATTGGATCGTGCCCACCCAAGGAACGATCTTCTCATTGGCTACGACCATTCGCCTGTTCACTGAGCCCGGAGATAACATTATAGTTCTGTCTCCCAATTACAATCGCTACAATCAGGCAGCTACCCGGCTGAAACGGGGCACTGTGTCGATTCCGTTCATCGAGGACAAGGGAAGATACAGCGTCGATTTTGCCGCCTTGGCGGCGGCCTTTGCAAAGAAGGAAAACAAACTGTTGGTGATCTGTAATCCTAACAATCCCACCGGTCACGTGTACAGTCGTGAGGAACTGGAGCAGATTGCAGAATTGTCTAAGCAATACAAGGTGGCGGTGTTTTCAGACGAGATTTTTGCAGAGATCGTATTTGAAAATGATAAAGCAATTCCTTACGCTCAGGTGGCAGGGCCGGATGCGCTGGCTATTACTTGCACGTCCATGGGAAAAGTATTCAGTCTGACAGGTGTGAACCATGCCAACCTGATCATCGAAAACGCGGAGTTACGAGAAGCGTATATTGAGCAGCGCAATGCGGATCATTTTGGCAGCGTGGATCCTATGACGTATGCCGGCATGATGGAAGCTTACAGCGAAGAGGGCAAAGACTGGGTACTGGCACTGCGGCAGTATGTGTGGGAAAATGTCCTGTTGTTAGATCAATTTGTGAAGAAAAATTTGCCGCAGGCACGAATGATTAGGCCCCAAGGAACCTTCGTGGTATGGGTGGATTATAGCGCCTATGAGGCGATCTGGCCTGAACTGGACCGGGTGCTTCAGGAGGAAGGCCTGTTTGTGGGTGATGGCGGTGAAGAGTATTTTGGAAAGAACACCTGCGTTCGTTATTCACTGGCAGTGCCGAAAGCGGAATTAATGAAGACTTTAGATCAGGTTGCCACGGCTTTGCAAACCTGGCAGCTTTGATAATCATATGAGAGAAAGGTCGTACGAAAAATGAAGGAAAACAGACTTTGGTATACAGCTCCGGCGAAGGAGTGGAATGAAGCAATGCCTTTGGGCAATGGTAAGCTGGGCATGATGGTATTTGGCGGCATAGCTGAGGAGCAGGTGCAGCTGAATGAAGAGACCTTCTGGACCGGCTGGGAGTTCGATGGGTACGATAGCCCCGAAACCTTTGATCATATCGATGAGATGCGTCAGTTGATATTCAACGGAAAATATGCCGAAGCGCAGAAACTGTGTAATCAGTACATGATCTGCCGCGGCAAGGGCGATGCCGATGCGGAAGGTGCCTTTGGATCCTATCAGACTGCGGGTGAGTTATACCTCAGTTTGGGGCAGGCCGATGGACAGAACGAGATGCAGAACTATCGCCGTGAACTGCTGCTGGATCAGGGCGCGGCCTTTGTATCCTGCGGTAGCTGCCAGCGAGAATACTTTGTATCGCCCACCTACAATACCGCGGTGATCCGCATCAGTGGAGCAGCCGAGCCTGTGAAGCTACGGTATGAAAGAAAGAACACCACCATTTTGCAGGATGACAATGAGATCAAGGCAGAGGGCTATTTGCCCACGAAGTTCGCGGTGCTGATCCGAAAGAAAGTAACCGAAGAGGCTACCTATATTTATATAACCGCTGGCACAAATTATAAGACAGAGGCAGATCCGGTGAAGGTTTGTGCAGAAACTCTGGACCGTGCCATGGCGGCGGGTTATGATGCCCTGCGTGCCGATACAGAGAAATATTTTTCTGAAATGCTAGGTCGTGCGGCCATCAGCTTCCCAGAGTCCGGATCAAAAGCAGAAGTTCCCACCAACGAGCGTATCGTAAATCCCGAAAACGATCTGGGTTTGGTGGAGCTATACTTCAACTTTGGCCGCTATCTGCTGCTGGGTTCCTCTCGAGGAAAGCTGCCCGCCAACTTGCAGGGCATCTGGTGTAAAGATTATCTGGCACCCTGGAGCGCCGACTATCATATCAACATCAATATTCAAATGAACTATTGGTTCGCCGAAGTGTGCAACCTGCCGGAACTGATCAATCCTTTCTTCGACCTGATCAAGATGATCGCCAAGGCCGGCGAGAAGACTGCCCAGACAACCTATCACTGCCCTGGCTGGGTGACCCATTTCACCACCAATCCCTGGGGCTATACCTCCCTGGGCGGCCATCCGGTTTATGGTGCCTTTGCCGCGGCCGGTGCCTGGTGCCTGCGTCATGTGAAGGAACGTTGGCTCTACAGCGGCGATGATGCCATTATCAAGGAGTTTTATCCCATCATCCGTGGTGCCTCCGAGTTCTTCTGTTCCTATTTGACTCGCGATCCTCGAAACGGCTATCTGGTAACGGTTCCTGCTAGCTCCCCCGAGAATTCCTTCCTGAGTCCCGATGATGGCAGCCGCGTCAATGTGTGCGCTGGCCCCACCATGGATACCAGCATTATTCGAGAACTTTTGGAATTTAATATAGAAGCAGCCTGCGTGGCAGGCGAAGATCCGGCCTTTGTGCAAAAACTGAAGGATACGCGAGACTCCCTAATGCCACTTCGCATCGGCAAGTATGGGCAAGTGATGGAGTGGCCTGAAGAGTTTGAGGAAGCAGAACCAGGTCACCGTCATATTTCTCATCTATATGGCCTATACCCGGCAGCGGAGATTCGTCAGTCCACACCGGAACTGTTTGAAGCGGCCAAAGTTACCCTTCAGCGTCGTTTAGCCAGCGGCGGTGGTCATACCGGTTGGTCCAGAGCTTGGATCATCAACTTCTTTGCTCGCCTAGCTGATGGTAATGCAGCGTATGAAAATATTCTTGCGCTGCTAAAAAAGAGTACCCTACCCAACATGTTTGATAATCATCCGCCCTTCCAGATCGACGGCAACTTCGGCGGCACTGCCGGCGTTACCGAAATGCTGCTGCAGAGCCACGATGGCTGCATCGAACTTCTTCCGGCTTTGCCGGATGCCTGGCAAGAGGGTTGCTTCGAAGGCTTAATGGCCCGAGGCGGCTTTACAGTTTCTGCCCAGTGGAAAGATGGAAAAGTGGTGCACTGTAAGGTGAGCGGAAAAGAAGGAAAAGCCTTTAAAGCTAGAATTAATGGCAAAATGATCGAGGCCGTAGGCTTCTTTGAAATGTGAGGAGAGATAACATGAAAGTAGATGTAAATCAGCTAAAGTGGACCCGGGAACCAGCCAGCTGCGTTATTACCGAAGATAAGATTGAAGTGATCACAAATCCTTTTACCGATCTGTGGCAGCGAACCTATTATCATTTTAGAAACGATAATGCACCGGTATTACAAATGGAGACCGATGAAAAATTCTTTTCCTTTACCGTGAAAACGGAGTTTGAGAGCAAACACCGCTTCGATCAGTGCGGCATCGTGATGTATCTGGATTCCGATAACTGGCTGAAAGCTTCGGTGGAATATGAAAACGAGGAGTATCAGAATCTGGGCAGCGTGGTGACCAATCTTGGTTATTCCGATTGGGGAACCCGTGATATCGATGTGGCTGTTAAGGCCATGTGGTACCGACTGAGCCGAAGAGAGGATGACTACAGTATTGAATGCTCTCTAGATGGCATCACATTCCGACAGATGCGTGTGTGTCATATGTGGCAGGGAGGCGGCACCATCCGTTTTGGTGTGTACGCCTGCAGCCCGGAGAATTCTTCTTTTAAGGCCACCTTCACCAATATGGAGATTACTGAATGCAAGTGGTTGGCCCATGATGGACAGCAGCCGGATTATGAATGAATCGGTTTTGATTGTTGTTGAACAATCGATGTATTCCAAGAAGGGAGAAATCCTATGAAACATTACGATATTGCGGCCTACATATGGCCGGCCTACACCGGCGACGAGCCCCGCACCCGGCTGTTTTGGGAAGAGGGCATTGGTGAATGGCAGACAGTTAAAAATATGCAGCCTAAATCCTGTGGTTACACCTGGAGCCGTAAACCCCTCTGGGGTTATGTAAATGAAGCGGATCCCTATGTGATGAGCATGCAGATCAATGCCGCCATTGATCACGGAGTTAACGTGTTTATTTATGACTGGTACTGGTACGATGAGCGTCCCTTTTTGGAAAACTGTCTCAATGACGGCTTTCTGAAAGCACCCAATTGCGATAAAATGCAGTTCTACATCATGTGGGCGAATCACGATGCCAACTATACCTGGGATAAGCGAAACGCCGGCAAGCTGGATACCACCATTTGGAAGGGCGCCGTAGGGCGCAAACAGTTTGAGATCATTGGTAAACGATGGATCGAACAATACTTTGTTAAAGAAAACTATTACCGGATCAATGGCAAGCCTGTGGTCAGCATCTACGAGATGAATAACTTTGTCAATGGCCTGGGCGGTGTGGAAGAAGCCATGGACGCCATGCAGTGGCTTGATGAACAGGCCAAAGCCGCCGGACTGTCGGGCGTGCATTTTCAGTTTGTGCGCTGGAACGGAAAGAGTGAAAACATAACAGGGGTGGATGGCCAGGTTATGGAGACTAATGCGGCTCTTACTGAGAAAATGGGCTTCGAATCTTTGACTCACTATCAGTTCGTTCACTTTGCTGATATCGATCGAGAGTATTCTGAAATTATGCCCGATGTGAAGAAGGAATGGGAGAAGATAAAGAAGGAGTTTCACATTCCCTACTATCCTCATGTATCCATCGGCTGGGATAATAATCCGAGGTTTAAAGAATTTCGTCCCGGTGTAGTGAAAAACAACACACCCGAGGAGTTTGAAAAGGCACTACGGGAAGCCAAGGCCTTTGCCGATGCCAATGGTGTGAATCTGATTACCATCAATAGCTGGAATGAGTGGACCGAAACCAGTTATCTGGAACCGGACGATCTGTATGGCTATGGGTATTTGGAAGCAATTAAAAAAGTGTTTAAAAATTCAGAACAATAAAAAACGGAGTATCCCTTTGACATCAGGGGATACTCCGTTTTTATAATTTTTCATTAGATTTCGTAATCCAGGCAGGCACGGCTCTTGGTGTAAGGACGCACGTAGGTGTTAGCTACATGTACATGATCGGGATGTACAGCATAACCTTTCAAAGCCTCTTCACTCTCTAAAGTGCTGTCCAGCATCATGTCAACATTGGAAGAAGCCAGACCATTGATATTGATCTGGATCTGCAGCAGGCCCGGAACCTTGCCGAGAAGTCCTTCCAGTTGCTGCTTGGCAGCTTCCTTTACTTCCTGCTTCTGAGCCTCAGTCAGTTCATCATTTAATTGCCATAAAATAACGTGTTTTACCATGTTAAAAGAGATCCTTTCCGAAAAGTTTTAAACTGTTGTCATTGTAACACAAAAACAACAGAAAAAGAAGTGTTTTGTTGTAAGCGACCGGAAAATGTGCTATACTGGATGCAACTATCAACGTGAGGTGATCGCATGAAAACACTGTTATACCAACTGACGGAAACCAGTCAGTTTATGATGTCTTTCGTGATCATAACCCGGCAGAACAATGCAATTGTCATTGACGGCGGCCGCCCGGCGGACATGCCCCTGCTGAAGCAATACGTGGGCGGACGGCATATATCAGCCTGGATTCTGACCCATGCCCATAACGATCATATCAGCGGCTTTGTGGATGAGATCAAAAAAAATAACGGAGCCGATTTCGATATTGAAACCATTTATTATAACTTCCCGCCCTATAGTTTGATCGATAAGCACGAGGTACTGGACTATGAGTATTTGAAAACAGAGCTGGATGAAATGCTGCCCCAGTTTCTTCAGATCGAGCCTAAGATCCGCGGTCGGGCTCATGTGGTGCAGCAGGGTGAATCGATCCAAGTGGACGAATGTAAGATCGACTTCCTGTACACCTATCATGAAGGCTTGTACAACAATTTAATGAATGACAGCTCGCTGGTGTTCAAGGTGACTGCGCCCAATAAGACTGTGTTGTTTTTGGGGGATTTGGGTCCCGACGGCGGCGACGTATTGTTCCGGGAATCACGGCATCTGCTCAAATCCGATATTGTGCAAATGGCTCATCATGGGCACATGAACGTTAGCATGGAGGTCTATGCTGAGATCCTGCCAGAGGCCTGTCTGTGGTGCTGTGCCGACTGGCTGTACAATGAACCGGAGGTTCCTGCATATTTGGCCGATGGAGAACGCCTTTTCAAGCAGGGCCGTATTCGTATGTATGGAACCGCGCTCACGCGTAAATGGATGGATCTACTGGGCGTGAAGACGCATTACGTGACAAAGGACGGCACCAACTGTATCGAAATATAACACAAGTTTGGAGCATAAGGAGTATGATCATGAACTATCCGATTTTTACCGGCACACATGGTAACTGCCATATTCAGGGTATTGCTGTTGACCATAAGAAAGGCTATATCTATTATTCCTTTACCACTATGCTGATCAAGAGTACGCTGGAAGGAGAGATCGTGGGCAGCGTGAATGGCCTGACGGGTCATCTGGGCTGCATCGATTTTAACGAGGCAGACGGGCGAGTGTATGGATCACTGGAGTATAAAAACGATGTGATCGGCCGCGGTATTTTGAAAGCCCTGGGAAAAGAACAGGAGATCCAGGATGCCTTCTATATCGTCATGTTTGATGTGGATAAGATCGACCGTATGGATATGGATGCGGAAAAAGATGGTGTGATGACGGCAGTGTTCTTAAAAGAAGTTTACGATGATTTTAAGGGAACCGGCATCAATAAGGAGGGGGAAGCGGTTGCCCATAAATATGGATGCAGCGGCATTGATGGAACCACCATTGGACCTATGCCGGGAGCTGATGATGACAAGCAGTATCTGTTTGTCACCTATGGCGTCTACCGTGATGAGACCCGTGCCGATAATGACTACCAGGTAATGCTCTGCTACGACACCTCTGACTGGGCGCAGTATGAACAGCCGCTGAGTCAGGAAGCAATGCATCGTAATGGTCCTGCAGAACCTACCCGTAAATTCTTCGTATTCACCGGCAACACCACCTATGGTGTGCAGAACTTGGAATATGATGCCTATACAAAACGTTATTTTATGGCAGTGTATCGAGGATTTAAGCCGGAATATCCCAATTACGATCTGTATGCAGTGGATGCGGCCGTGGCACCTCAGCTGCAGGAACTGAAGGGGTTGAATGAAAAGGGAGAAGTCCTTACTTTGGCTAAGGCCGGTAAGCTTCATGAAGCATCCGGTGTATATGGATGGAACTTCCCTTATGGTTCCACCGGTCTGTGGGCTAAAGGTGACGGCACCTATCTGATTTCCGAAAATCATGTGGGAAAAACCGGTCAGTGCAGTTACATTTATGAATATGCTTATGACGAAGCACGAGGCTTCGTCATCAATCAATAAAAACCAAAAGATAAAGGAGATATTATCATGCCGAATCTTGCTATAAACGGCGGGCCCAAGCTGCGTGAAAAAGGTTTCACTCCCTGGACCCAGTACACAGAAGAAGATCAAAAAGGTCTGATTACCACCTATGAAAGTGGTAAATGGGGTTATGGCGGCGAGCAGAATCAGAAGTTCTGTGAAGAGTTTGCTGCATATACCAAAGCAAAACATGTAATCACCGTTGCCAATGGTACTGTCAGCATCGAATTGATCATGCAGGGCTTGGGCATCGGCCGTGGCGATGAAGTCATTGTGCCTCCCTATACCTTTATTGCATCTATTTCCTCTTTGATCTATGCCGGCGTAACTCCTGTGTTCGCGGACATTGATCCCGAAACTTATAACTTATCACCAGAAAGTGCAGAAGCAGCCATCACAACCAGAACCAAGGCCATTATGCCGGTTTATGTGGGTGGTCGTCCGCCGGAAATGGACAAATTTGAAGCGCTTTGTGAGAAATATGGTCTGTACCTGATCGGTGATGCCGCTCAGGCAGTAGGCAGTGAGTATGCCGGTCGCGGAATGGCTGGATTTGGTGTAGCTCATTCCATTAGCTGTCAGAATACGAAGAATCTGACCAGCGGTGAAGGCGGCATCATTCTGACCAACAGCGATGAACTGTATGAAAACATTACCCGTATTCTGAATCTGGGCAAGAATGCTGAGGGAAGCTATACCACCATCGGCTGCGAAAAGGGCATGTCCGAATGGCAGGCTAGCATGCTGCGGACTCAGCTGAAAAAGCTGCCGGAGCAGATCGCCCGCCGCATGGAAAATGCCGCGTATTTGGATGAAAAGCTGGTTAAATTGGATTTTGTAGAGCCTTTGAAGCAGGATGAAAAAATCATCCGCAATAGTTATCACTTGTACTTGTTGACATTGAAGGAAGAAAAGCTGCAGGGCGTATCACGGGATATGTTCCTTAAGGCACTCGGTGCTGAGGGAATTCCGATTACAGCGGGTTACATGCCTGTATACACCTTCCCCTGTGTAGATGGAAATTATGCTGAGAAATGTACCGGAAACCGTATCAACGTGGCTCCGGACTGTCCCGTAACCGAGCGTAAGGCCCGTAACGAGGGCTGCTGGATGGTTCATCAAAATCTGCTGGGAGATCACAGCGACATGGATGACATCGTAAACGGTCTGCTGAAAGTATACAATAACTTGGACGAGCTGAAAGGAGGCGTGCAGTAATGAATCAGGAACAGAAACAGTTGTTAGATATTTTGGATCATGCCTGGGGTACCATCGGCCCGAAATCCTTGGAGGCCGGTAAGGCGCTGGCGTCCTACTGCGGCGTACAATATGGATTGACTTTATTCAGTGCAACCGCCGCCTTTGAAGCTTCCCTGCGCGGACAAAACATCGGATACGGTGACCAGGTCATCGTGGCCGCTTATGGCGATCCCATTGAATCCATGGCTGTCGCTCTGGTAGGTGCGACTCCTGTGTTCGCGGACATCGATGCGGAAACCTTAACCGTAACTGCGGAAACTGCCGCTGCCAAAATCAGTGTACATACCCGTGCCATTATCATGGGCCTGCACGCAGGCAACACTGCTCACGTGAAAGCAGTAGCCGAACTGTGCCGCGAGAAAGGTTTGTTATTTATTCTGAATCTGTCCGATGCCTTTGGTGCTAAGGTGGAGGGTGAACCTGCTGCCAAGTTTGCGGATCTTTCCATTATTAACATGGAAGAGGGCAAGCTGCTGAATGTAGGTTTGGCCGGTGCGATTTTGTGTAATACCGAAGAATTGTTCCAGCAGTGCTTCTCTCATCATAACTGCGGTCGTCCGTTGGGTGTTGGCAGTACCTTGTCCTTTGATCAGGTACTGGGCAGTGACCTGCGTATTGCTGAGTGGCAGGCTAGCTTGATCGAAGGTCGTCTGGAGCAGTATGAGGCCGATTGGAAGAGCGGAAAGCGTTCTGATAACTGCTATGTGCTGATGTATAATCAGCCCGTTTGGAGCAGTGAGTATTATAAAAAACAGACCGGAAGTCTGCTGGAATATGCCGATGCGGACTATCCGAACAGTATTCAGGCTGCTGGAAAATGATGAAACAGGATTTGTATATTGGAATCGATTTGGGAACCTCCGCTATGAAGCTTTTGCTGATGGATGCGGAGGGGACCATCGTTAAGATCGTTACAGAAGAGTATCCTTTAGAGTTTCCTAAGGAAGGCTGGAGCCAGCAAAATCCGGAGGATTGGGCTAAGGCACTGTATGAGGGCCTTCCGAAGCTTTTGGCTGACGTGGATGCCGCTTGTGTGCGCGGTATTGGTGCGGGCGGTCAGATGCATGGTTTGGTCATTCTGGATGCGCAGGATCAGGTGATTCGTCCGGCGATTCTTTGGAATGATGGACGAACTGCCAAAGAGGTTGCTTACTTGAACGAGGAGGTCGGCCGAGAGCAGTTAACGGAGTGGACCGCTAATATCGCCTTTGCCGGCTTTACAGCGCCGAAGATCCTGTGGATCCGCGAGAACGAACCCGAAAACTTTGAGCGGATCGCTAAAATCATGCTGCCGAAGGATTACATTAACTATTTGTTGACAGGAGTGCACTGCTGTGATTACTCCGATGCCTCCGGCATGCTTTTACTGGATGTGAAGAATAAGTGTTGGTCTTCTGAAATGCTGGAGATCTGTGGCGTAACGGAAGAGCAGATGCCGAAATTGTTTGAGAGTTTTGCCTGTGTAGGAACAGTGCTTCCCTCTGTGGCTGATCAGCTGGGTCTGCCCGAGGGCGTGAAAGTTGCCGCAGGAGCGGGTGATAATGCTGCAGCCGCCGTGGGCACAGGAACCATTGGAGAAGGTGGATGCAACATTTCACTGGGAACCTCCGGAACGATCTTTATCAGTTCCAAACAATTTGCGGTGGATGAGAATAATGCGCTGCATGCCTTTGCCCATGCCGACGGTGGTTGGCATTTGATGGGCTGTATGCTGTCAGCGGCCAGCTGCAATAAGTGGCTGTTGGAAGAAATTTTGCATACCGATGATCATGAAGGAGAACAAGCAGCGATTACGCCCGAGAAGCTGGGCCGCAATAATGTATTCTTCCTGCCCTATTTGATGGGTGAGCGTAGCCCCATTAACGATGTGGATGCTCGCGGAACTTTTATTGGCATGAGCATGCGCAACAACCGGGCGGATCTGGTACAGGCGGTGCTGGAAGGCGTGGCTTTTGCCATTCGTGATTCTTTCGAAGTGGCTAAGAGCTTGGGTATCGATATTCAGTGCAGCCGCATCTGTGGCGGCGGTGCCAAGAGCGCGCTATGGAAGAAGATCATGACCAATGTGCTGGGAATTCCGCTGGAGTGCGTAGCTTCTGAACAGGGTCCCGGACTTGGTGGTGCTATGTTGGCCATGGTGGCCTGCGGTGCCTATGCCTCGGTGGAAGCGGCAGCGGAAAAGCTTGTGGCTGTATCTGAAACCGTGGAACCGGAGCTGGAGCTGATGGCCTTGTATGAAAAGAAATACCAAAAATTCAGACAAATATATCCTGCCTGCAAAGAGTTGTTTGTAGAACTGGTAAAGGAGAATTAAAATATGAAAATTTATTCTGTGTTTGATCCCGAGTTTAAGCCCTACGGCCAGGTAGTACAGGGAATGGATACTGCCATTGCTGAAATTCTGGAAGAACTGAAGAAAACTCCCGTGCCCGAAGGGGTTGGTTATGTACCCGAGGAAGCAGGCCTGCAGGAGCTTCCTGCAGCAACTGAGGTTTCTGAGTATTTGTACGGCGGTATGCCGGTACAGATGGGCTGGTGTAATGGTCATAATACCAAGCTGAACTGCTTGGAATACCATCGTGATTCTGAGTTCAATCTGGGAACCAGCGACTTTATTCTGCTGCTGGCTAAACAGGATGAGATCGAAAATGGTGTGCTGGATACTGCGAAAGTAAAGGCCTTCCGTGCACCTGCCGGTACTATGGTGGAAGTATACGGAACCTCTCTGCATTATGCACCCTGTCATACCAATGCAGAAACCGGTTTCCAGGTGCTGATCGCCCTGCCTAAGGGAACAAATACCGATAAGCCCGCTATCACTCCCAGAAGCTGGGAAGATGGCCTGATGTGGGCCTGCAACAAATGGCTACTGGCTCATAAGGATGCTTCTGAAGCTGCGGAAGGCGCCTATGTGGGTCTGGTGGGCGAGAACATTGATATTGCTGATTTGATCTAATGGAGGAACTTTTTATGAACAATATTCCGAACGTAAAACTGGGTATTATTGCGGTATCCCGTGACTGCTTCCCGATTACCTTGTCCGCTTCTCGCCGTGATGCGATCGCATCCGCATACAATGCGGCAGCATTTGGTGAAGATTTATACAACTGCCCCGTTACTGTAGAAAACGAAAAGGATGCTTTGAAAGCAGTAGCCGATGTAAAGGCTGCCGGCTGTAATGCTTTGGTAGTATTTTTGGGTAACTTTGGTCCGGAAACTCCCGAGACCTTGATCTGTCAGAAATTTGATGGTCCCACCATGTACATTGCTGCCGCTGAAGGTGACGGCGATCTGATCAATGGCCGTGGCGATGCCTTCTGTGGTATGCTGAACTGTTCCTACAACTTGGGAATGCGTCATCTGCAGGCCTATATTCCTGAATATCCCGTGGGTACAGCCGACGATTGTGCTGCTATGATTCGCGACTTTTTGCCCATCGCACGCGCTATTATTGGTGTGAAGGGACTTAAAGTGATCACTTTCGGCCCGCGGCCGCAGGACTTTTTTGCTTGCAATGCTCCCATTAAGGGCTTGTATGAGCTGGGTATTGAGGTGGAGGAGAATTCTGAGCTGGATCTTTTGGTTTCTTATAAAGAGCATGAGAATGATCCTCGCATTGCGGAGGTTTGTGAGGATATGGCGGCTGAACTTGGCTGTACCGGTAATCAGTATCCGGAACTGCTGCCCCGCATGGCTCAGTTTGAGCTGACTCTGCTGGACTGGGCGGAGGAGCATAAGGGTGCCCGCGATTATGTGGTGTTTGCGGATAAATGCTGGCCGGCCTTCCCGCAGCAGTTTGGTTTTGAGCCCTGTTATGTGAATTCTCGTTTGGCTGCTCGTGGTATTCCGGTGGCCTGTGAGGTGGATATTTATGGCGCAGTTTCCGAGTATATTGGAAGCTGCATTACCCAGGATGCGGTGACTTTGCTGGATATTAACAACTCTGTTCCGAAGTATCTGTATGATGAGGATATTGCCGGTAAGTTTGATTATAAGCTGACCGATACCTTTATGGGCTTCCACTGTGGTAATACTCCTTCCTGTAAGATGTGTGCGGATCGTGCCGTTAAGTATCAGCTGATCCAGAACCGTCTGTTGGAAGATGGCGGTGAGCCTGATTTCACTCGTGGTACTTTGGAGGGCGATATTGCAGCCAGCCCGATTACCTTCTATCGTTTGCAGTGTGATTCTGAAGGTGTTCTTCGTGCTTATATTGCGCAGGGCGAAGTTCTGCCTGTGGCTACCCGCTCTTTTGGTGGTATTGGTGTGTTTGCGATTCCGGAGATGGGACGTTTCTATCGCCACGTGCTGATCCAGAAGCGTTATCCCCATCATGGTGCGGTTGCTTTCGAGCATTGCGGCAAGACCTTGTTTGAGGTATTTAAACTGTTGGGTCTGACTGATATTGCTTACAATCAGCCTGCCGGTGTTCGTTATGTGACGGAGAATCCGTTTGGATGAGTTTGAAAACATGAGAAGAACAGCAAATTGGTGGTTTTACAGCTACTGATTTGCTGTTTTTGTTTTAGAAGAAATAACTATAGAGGAAGTAATGACTTGACAGTTAATGAAAGTGCACCATCAGCAACAGCATGTTGCTTGTTATCTGTTCATAGAGTTGCTATAATGAAACCACAGTAGATAAAGGCGGTGAAATTATGGAAACAAAGGATATTATTCTGGAACTCAGAACCCAAAAAGGAATGTCGCAGGATGACTTGGCAGAAAAAGTGTTTGTGACCCGTCAGGCGGTTTCACGTTGGGAAAATGGTGAAACCACACCGAATGTCGAAACCTTAAAGCTTCTATCGAAACTATTTGATGTTTCAATTAACACGCTTTTAGGATCTCCAAGACAGCTTTACTGTCAGTGCTGTGGTATGCCGCTGGAAGATTCTGATATCAGTAAGGAAACAGATGGATTCTTCAATGAAGAATATTGCAAATGGTGCTATGCAGATGGCGAATACATGTATCATGATATGGATGAATTGATTGAAGTCTGCGTACAGAATATGACCAGTGAACAATTCTCGTCTGAGCAGGTGCGTGAATATGTGAAAGAGATGCTGCCCAAACTGGATTATTGGAAAAAGTATAAATATCTGGATGGTGTAGATAAATTCGAAGAATTCAAACAGCAACTCATCAGTGAATTCAATGATCTGCATATCGAAGGAATGCCAAAGGTCGAAAAGCTGAATGCCCTTGTGGGTGGATATGTTAATCTTGAATACCGGCTTCCCAATGGTAAAACAGTCAAATTCCTGGATGATAATGCCACCTATCTTGGCAATCAGCTGGAATGTGAATTTGAAGGAACTCGCTGCTTTGGCATTGTTGCCAACATGGATTTTCTGCTTGTGTGTACTTATGAGGAGAATGGTGAGAATCCAGAACTGGTAATGTATAAAAAGAGATAGATTAATTTTCATTTTCGCTTGGTCCAAAGGTTATGCAAAGCTTAAAACTGCAAACCCATGAATGATATATTTGAAGATTTGGGTTTGCAGTAAGTTTGAATGCAAACCTATGGAATGATAAAATTCGGTAGAATGGGTTTGCGATTGGCTTGATTGCAAACCCGACAGATGAATATATGACAGTAAGTGTGTATGCAACTGATAAAAGTGCAAACACAAAAAATGAAAATCAAGAATAATGGGTATGCGCTTTTGTCGAGTGCATACTCATTATCAAAATGAAAACAAACACGAGTATGCAAAGCTCAAAACTGCAAACCCAGTAAGAATAGTAATGTTCTCAGAACCCGATTCTTACTGGGTTATATTTTTCTTATCTCTATATACCTTAACATAGTGTTAAGGTATATAATGAAGGCGGACAAGATAAGTTAAATGGATCTTGAAATCTGTTTGAATTAAGTGAAATAGACGTTTGTGTTGCGCTTAGCATTAGTGTATGTTATGATTA
>JAZQWC010000002.1:0-13362 GCA_045632125.1 Bianqueaceae bacterium | reverse complement strand
GTATATATTCGTGCTGAGTATCCTCTGGCAATTCAGAGACTGGAAACCGCTATCGGACAGGCTCGTGAATATGGTTTGTTGGGTGACAACATTCTGGGTACTGATTTCTCCTTCGACATCCAGCTGTGCTTCGGTGCAGGTGCATTCGTATGTGGCGAGGAGACGGCTCTGATCCACTCCATGGAAGGTCAGCGTGGTGAGCCCACCACCAAGCCTCCGTTCCCCGCTGAAAGCGGTTTCTGGGGCAAGCCCACCAACGTAAACAACGTTGAAACTCTGGCTAACGTTCCTGTTATCTTCTTGAAGGGTGCAGACTGGTTCAACCAGATCGGTACTGAGAAGAGCAAAGGTACCAAGGTATTCGCTCTGGCAGGTAAGGTTAATAACGTAGGTCTGATCGAAGTACCCATGGGTACCACCCTGCGTGAAGTTATTTATGATATCGGCGGCGGCATCAAGAACGGTAAGAAGTTCAAAGCTGCTCAGACCGGTGGTCCCTCCGGCGGTTGCTTGACCGAGAAGGATCTGGATACTCCTATCGACTTCGATAATCTGGTAGCCAAAGGCTCCATGATGGGTTCCGGTGGTCTGATCGTTATGGATGAAGATGACTGTATGCCCGCTATCGCTCGTTTCTATCTGGAGTTCACCGAGGAAGAGTCCTGTGGTAAATGTACTCCTTGCCGTGTTGGTACCAGACGTCTGTCTGAGCTGCTGAAAGACATCACCAGCGGTAAAGGTACTATGGAGCACATTGCTGAGCTGAAGAGAATCTCTCAGGTAATCAAAGACACCGCTCTGTGTGGTCTGGGTCAGTCTGCTCCTAACCCCGTTCTGTCTACTCTGGCTCACTTTGAAGATGAGTACATTGCTCACGTTAAAGACAAAACCTGTCCTGCAGGCAAATGTACCGCTCTGCTTAAGTTCAGCATCAACCCCGATCTGTGTAAGGGATGTACTCTGTGTGCAAGAAAATGTCCCGTTGGTGCTATTTCCGGCGAAGTTCGTAAGCCTCACACCATTGATCAGGCTAAATGTATCAAGTGTGGTGCTTGTATCGATAACTGTAAGTTTAATGCAATTTCTAAGAATTAAGGAAGGAGTGAAGAGAACCTATGGCTAACATGATCAATCTTACCATCGATGGTATTCAGACTCAGATCGAAGCTGGCAGCACTATTCTGCAGGCAGCTGAGCAGGTTGGAGTACATATTCCTACCCTGTGCTATCTGGATCTTCACGAAATTGGTATTGAAAATAAACCGGCATCCTGCCGTGTATGTGTTGTAGAAGTAGCTGGTCGTCGTAACCTGGCTCCTGCTTGTGCAACTCCCGTTACCGAAGGTATGGTTGTTAGAACCAATACTCCTAAAGTAATGGATGCTCGTAAGACTGTTGTTGAGCTGATGCTCTCCGACCATCCCAAAGATTGTTTGACCTGTCCCAAATCCGGTCAGTGCGAACTGCAGACTCTGGCTGAGACCATGGGTATCCGTAAAGTACGTGTAACCGGTCAGTCTCAGTCCACCTATACTCTGGATTGTTCTTCTCCCTCTATCGTACGTGATGCTGACAAATGTATCATGTGCCGTCGTTGCGAGACCATGTGTAACGAAGTTCAGACCGTTGGTGCTCTGTCTGCTGTAAATCGTGGTTTTGATGCGGTTGTTTCTACCGCTTTTGAGTCTCCTCTGGGCGAAACCAAATGTACCTTCTGTGGTCAGTGTATTCAGGTTTGTCCTGTTGGCGCACTGCATGAGAAGAGCAACATTGATGAAGTTATCGAAGCTCTGGGCGATCCCGATAAGACTGTTATCGTTAACACCGCTCCTGCTGTACGTGCAGCTCTGGGCGAGGAATTCGGTATCGATCCCGGCTACAGCGTAACCGGCGAGATGGTTGCTGCTCTGCGTCGTGTTGGTTTCGACTATGTATTTGATACCGACTTTACCGCTGACCTTACCATTATGGAAGAGGCTACCGAGTTGGTTGAGCGTCTGCAGAAGTTCCTGAAGGGTGAGCCTGTTGCTATGCCCATGATCACTTCTTGCTGCCCCGCTTGGATCAACTTCATCGAGACTCAGTATCCTGATATGCAGGATCTGCCTTCTTCTGCTAAGTCTCCTATGGAGATGTTCGGTGCTATCGCTAAGTCCTACTTCGCTCAGAAGAAGGGTATTGATCCTCGTGATCTGGTGGTTGTATCCATCATGCCCTGTACCGCTAAGAAGTTCGAAGCTCAGCGTGACGAAATGAATACCAATGGCACTGCCAATAAGGATATCGATTACTCTCTGACTACTCGTGAGTTGGCAGAACTGATCAAACAGATGAACATTGATCTGCTGGATCTGGAAGAAGAAGATTTCGACGATCCGTTGGGCGAGTCCACCGGTGCTGCTGTAATCTTCGGTAAGACCGGCGGCGTTATGGAAGCAGCTCTGCGTACCGGTTACGAATGGGTTACCGGCGAAGAACTGGGCGAAGTTGAGTTCGAAGAGATCCGCAACATCGACTACGGTATGAAAGTAGCTCATGTTCAGGTTGGCGATATCACCCTGAATGTTGCTATTGCATCCGGTTTGGGCAATGCTCGTGCTATTATGGAAGAAATTAAGGCCGGCAACCCCAACAACCTGCACTTCATCGAGATCATGGCTTGCCCCGGCGGCTGTGTAAACGGTGGCGGTCAGCCTCACCACTTTGGTGACCTGAGCATTATTCAGGATCGTCAGGCTGCTCTGTGCAATGAAGACGAGAACAAAGAGATCCGTAAGTCTCATGAGAATCCTTCTATCAAGAAGATCTATGCTGAGTTCCTGGGCGAGCCCGGTTCTCATTTGGCTCATGAACTGCTGCATACTCCTGCACACGTTTTCAGAGAGAAGATCTGATAAAGTAATTTTGAATCGATTATCAATCGAATCATAAAACGATAAGAGAATGCTCCGTGAATCGGAAGGTTTGCGGAGCATTTTTGTGTTGTTTCGTTGTGCATAAAGATGCTTTCAGAAATTTATTGAAAAAAATATAGAAATTCAGTATGGATTCTTTTTTTGTTCATACTTTATTCATTTTTATGTTGTATACTCGAAAGAAATTGTTTTCCTAGGAGGTTTATGCCTTGATAGAAGTTAAAAATCTTACGAAGCGGTATGGTGATCATCTGGCATTGGATGATATTTCCTTTACCGTGGGCGATGGCGAAATCGTTGGCTTCCTTGGCCCGAACGGTGCAGGTAAGTCCACTACCATGAATATTATTACCGGTTATCTGTCTTCCACTGAAGGTGCTGTATTGGTTGATGGTGTCGACGTATTGGAAGATCCCATTGCTGCTAAAAAGAAAATCGGTTATTTGCCCGAAATTCCTCCGTTGTATTTGGATATGACGGTGGAAGAGTACTTAAACTTTGCCTGTGATCTGAAACAGATTCCTGCAGGTAAAAAGGAAGAGACCATTGATCAGGTTAGTAAGTTGGCTCGTGTGGCTGATGTAAAAGGCCGTTTGATCAAAAACCTGTCTAAAGGTTATAAGCAGCGTGTTGGCTTGGCTCAGGCTTTGGTTGGTAACCCCGAAGTTCTGATCCTGGATGAGCCCACCGTAGGTCTGGATCCTAAGCAGATCATTGAAGTGCGTGATCTGATCAAAAATTTGAGCAAAAAACATACCATCCTGTTGAGTTCTCATATTCTGCAGGAAGTACAGGCTGTTTGTGATAAGCTGGTTATCATTAACCACGGTCGAATTGTAGCGATCGATACACCTGAAGCCCTGTCTAAGAATATGCTGCAGATCAGCAAACTGGAACTTCGTGTGAAAGGTCCCAGAAATGAGATCGCAGCTGGTATTAAAGCCCTTGAGGGTGTTAAACAGGCAGAGATCCTGCGAATTCGTGAGGAAGGAACCGTTGATATTTCTGTGGAAGCTTATGAAGATACTGATGTTCGTGAAGCAATCTTCGCTTTCTGCAGTTCCAATGGATATCCGATCTTGATGATGAAGAATGATGAGATCAATCTGGAGGATATCTTCCTGCAGGTAACCGGAGAAAGAGAGGTTAGAAGATAATGAAGGCGATTTTTCTAAAAGAGCTTCGTACGTACTTTAAGAACCCTCTTGGATACGTATTCATTGGTATGATGCTGGTGATTTTAGGTTTCTACTACACCTTCTACACCATGTATTATCAGTTTGCTGATTATTATCATGTATTGAACGCAGGTTCTTCTTTGATCCTGTTTGTTGTTCCTGTTCTGACCATGAGAATCATGTCAGAGGAAGCTAAGAATAAAACGGATCAGTTGCTGTTGACGGCTCCTATTAAAACTTCCGGAATCGTAATCGGTAAATTCCTGGCTGCTGCTGTAATTTATGGCATCGTTTTGCTGATCAGTACCTTGCAGCCGCTGGTAACTGTATTCTTCTTCGATGGTGAGATGTCTGTTGGTATGACTTTGGGCGGATATATTGGTTTCCTGCTCTTAGGTCTGGCATTTATCTCCATCGGTATGTTCATTTCTTCTTTGACCGAGAATCAGTTGATTGCAGCTGTTGTCACCATTGGTGTATTCTCCCTGCTGAACTTAACTGAGGGTATTCAGGGTACTTTCCCCACCTCCCGTTATTTCTCACTGTTTGTATTGATCGGTTTAGCTATCATTCTGTTGGCTATTATTTATCGTGCAATTCGTGATATCAAAGTAACCGGAATTGTAGGTGCCGGTCTGTTGGTGCTGATTGGTGTTACCTTCTTGATCTGGCCTGCATCCTATGAAGGATTAATTGCAACTATTATGAGCTCACTGTCTATTTTCGAACGCTATGCGAATATGTTCTATGGCCTGTTTGACTTTGGACATATCGTGTTCTTTATTTCACTCATTATTTTCTTCCTCTACGTTACCTATCAGGTAGTGGAAAAGAAGAGATGGAGCTAATAGGAGGAAGCTGACATGAGAAAATTTAGCTATAGAGGCTCCATGAAAAATAAGAAGAGCTTGAAATACGGCGGCTATGCGACCGTAACCACCATCGTATTGTTAACAGCCTTAGTGCTGATCAATGTTCTGTTCAACCTGTTAGGTTGGGAAGTGGACTTGACTGTAGAAAAGCTGTATACTCCCAGTGATGTTACTATGGAGATTTTAGATGATGTAGAAGATGAAATCGTCATTTATGGTTTGTACAATACCGGTACTGAAACTACCGATGTTAACAAAAACGTAATCACACTGGTGAATGAGTATTGTGATCTGTGCGACAATCTTTCTTTTGAAACTGTAGATCCCTTACAGAATCCTATGTTTATCAGTAAATATCTGACAGATTCTACTCTGGATAATGGTAGCTTGATCGTTGAAAACAAAACGACCGGTAAGTTCAAAACAGTTTCTATCAAAAAGCTGTATGAAGTAACTACCGACTACGAATATTTGCTGCAGAACGTTACCGGATTTAGTGCTGAAAACGAACTGACAAATGCAATTTTGTATGTAACTTTGGATAAGGTTCCTACCTTGTATGAGCTGGAAGGTCATAATGAAGTAAAACTGGATAAAGGTTTTCTGCAGGAACTTGACTATGCGAACTATAAGGTTGAAAGCATGAATATTGTACTGGATCAGATCTCCGAAATTGAAGCAACTGAACATACAGTAGTTCTTGTTAATAGTCCGCAGAGCGACCTGGATGAAAATGAATATAATGTTTTGTTAAAATACATGGAAACCGGCGGACGAATGATCTTCATGGCACCCAGCAATACACCTGATCTGCCTAACTTCTCTAAGTTACTGTCTCGTTACGGCTTGAGTATTCAAACCGGTACCATGTATGAAAGAGACATGGAACATTATTATCAGTACTGCAATGTTTTGAGACCTGAATTGTCCACCGATAATAAGATTACTTCTTACCTGCTGAATGACAGTACCAATAACTATGTAATTATGTTAGCACCTGCTGCCATTGAGATCAGTGAGGAGAGAAGCTCTCGTATTATTGTTGAGTCTCTGTTGACTACTTCTAAGGATGCTATTATTAAAGGCGAAGGAAATCCGTTGACTTCTGTTGACTATCAGGAAGGCGATTTGACCGGTCCCTTTAATTTGTGTGTAACTGCTGAAGAAACTGTAAGCATGACAGACGGTACTGTAGCAACCACTAAATTGGCTGTTATTGGTTCTTCTGACTTTATCGATGTTGAAAGAAATCAGTTTGTTACCAATGGTAACCAGAAATTGATGGTTCTGATTTGTGAGCATATGCAGGATGTAACCAGTTCTCTGTCCATCAGCAGTAAGTCTTTGGTGGATGGTAAGATCGCTACCACTGCAGCTGACTTCCTGTTCTATGGTGCATTGTTTACCATCGTGATCCCGGCAGCTATTATTGTAACCGGTATTGTGGTTTGGGTACGGAGGAAACATCGCTAATGTCTAAGGGTAAGAAATTGATTTTCATGGCTGTAGGCCTCATCCTTTTGGTGGCAGCAGTCATTGGTGTTACTAAGTACAATGAATATCAGGCTTCTTTGGAACCGGAAGAATCGTTTCAATCTGTAGTACTGAAGAACCTGTTTGAAAATGAGAAATCTAACATTGAGTCCATTAATCTTTTGACAAAAGAAGATTCGATTACTTTGATTCCTCAAAGTGTCAATACTTCCAGTGGTGAGATCAAATGGGTTCTGGAAGGATATGAGCATTGGAAACTGACCAATACTCATAGCAGTATCATCTCTATGGCTGCACTGTTCCAGGTGTACAAAGAGATTGAGACGGATGTAACCGATGAAGCACGATTGGCCGAATTTGGTTTAAAAGATCCTAATGCGCTGGTAACCATCAAGTTGAAAGATGGAAAAGAAATTCAGGTTAAGATCGGCGTAACTTCAAGTGACGGTAAGTACGCATTTTGTCAGATGGTGGGTGACAACACCGTATATGCTTGTAACTCAACCTATAGCGGTTATGCACACATGACAAAACAAACTCTGCGTCTGGCAACTGTCTCTCAGGAGATTTTGACCAATGAAAGCCTGGACTACCTGTTTGTACAGCAGAAGGGCGACCGCGCAGTTGAGATCGAATATGATCCTACTGAATTGGAGACTGTTTCAACTCAGGCAGATGCATATTTGGTCTTCACCTATAAGTTCAATGAACCCTATACTGAGTCTCATATCCGCGTGCGTAAAGATTTGATCGATAGCTATTTTACCAATCTAACCAGTCCTAAGGTTGTAGAAATGGTAGATGCTGATTGCCAGGATCTGGAGCAGTATGGTTTGGGTGACGAGCCGGAATACCACGAAGTGATTACTACTGTAGCTGGCGACAAAGAAACAACCACTGATTATTATTTTGGTTATTTCTACGGACCTAACAATAACTACATGTACTTCCGTGAAGGTGACAGCAATATGGTATTGGGTATTGAGTCTTCTTGTATGATCAACCGTACCTTTGAACCCTTCGATTATGTAAACAAACTGATTTACTTGAATTCTATTACCAATATTCAGTCCGGTAGTTTTACTGTGAAAGGTGAGACATATGACTTTTCTGTAAAACGTCAAGAAGTTGAAGAGGGTGCTTCTGTAGCAGATGCCTTGGCTGTATACTATATTGATGGTCAGTTGGTAGATACCGATGCATTCTTGGAATTGTTCCGTTATATGATCTCCGTAGCTCCTGACTATGAGATCATGGGTGAAGTACCGGATTACGACGAGTCTGATAAGGTAGAGATGACTTTCAAATACAATGATGGATCAGAAGAGACGATTACCTACTATCGTTTGTCTGAGTTCTACTATGTGACCGCAGCAGATGACGATATTTGGTTTGCCTGCAGTGATACATATGTAGATAACATTGTAACCGCTATGGAAGCTTGTCTGGGTACCATTGAAGCAGAATAAAAGTAAAATGTTCGTTTTGGACAATTAAATGATTTTAAAATGAAAACACTGTCAAGTTGACTTTTTGGTCAGATTGGCAGTGTTTTTTCCTTGCGCATAAATGTATTTTGTGTTATAATCTTTTTATCGCGTACAAAACTGAATCGTAAAGTCGATTTTGATAATTGTGATGAAAAGGAGAAATTAAAATGATGCATAAGAATGAGTACTACATTGTTGATAGAGAGGCGTTGCCGGAAGTATATAGTCAGGTTGTAGAAGCAAAACGCCTGTTGGCTAGCGGAAAAGCTGATACTGTTCAGGAAGCCGTAGATATGGTGGGCATCAGCCGTAGTTCTTTCTATAAATATAAAGACATGATCGAACCCTTCACCGATATGGTAAGAAGAAAAACAGTAACCATCGCTGCAAAGTTGGAAGATATGCCCGGTGTACTGCCTAAGTTCCTTCTTGTTTTGGAAGAGGCCGGCGTTAATATTCTTACGATTCATCAGGCAATTCCGATCAATGGTCTGGCCGATGTTTCTTTGAGTATGGAAGTATTAGAAGAAGCGTGGAGAATTGACGAAATCATGGCGGCACTTAAGAGTGCAAACGGCGTTCATGAGATTCAAATTCTGGCCCGCGAATAAAAAGTGAGCAGCTAATAGCTGCAGGGAAAGTGGTCGGAAATACGAAAGGGAAAAGATATGGATATTGCAATCTTAGGATATGGCACGGTAGGATCCGGTACTGTTACAGTACTCGATCGTAACCGTGAGATCATCACGGAACAGAGCGGTGAATTGATTCGGGTAAAAGCGATTCTGGATCTGCGTGATTTTCCGGGTGATCCCTATGAAGAACGAATTACACATAATTTTGAAGATATATTGAAGGATTCCGCAATCGAGGTTGTGGCTGAAACCATGGGTGGTCTGCATCCTACCTATGAGTTTGTTTCACAGCTGTTGGAAGCTGGAAAAAGCGTAGTTACTTCTAATAAAGACTTGGTAGCTGCATATGGAGCGAAACTGTTGGAAATTGCAGTTCGAAATCATGTTGACTTCTTTTATGAGGCCAGCGTGGGCGGAGGCATTCCCATTATTCGTACTATCAATCAGGGTATGATTCAGGAACAGCTGGAAGAAATTATGGCAATCTTGAATGGTACTACGAATTACATATTGACTAAGATGGAAAAGGAAGGAACTTCCTTTAAAGAAACATTGGAAGAGGCGCAAAAGCTTGGCTATGCGGAGCTGAATCCCGCCAGTGATGTGGAGGGTATGGATGCGGCCCGTAAACTAGCCATCTTGTCGACCCGTGCTTATAGCGTGGATGTGGATTGGGAGACCATCGAGCGCAGAGGTATTACCGAGATTACAAAAGAAGATATTGCCGTGGCTAAAGCCATCGATCGTCATATTAAGTTGATCGGGCGCAGCCGTACGGTCGGCGAGACTTTATATGCCGGTGTGGAACCTATGCTTTTATCTGAAGATCATAAGCTGGCTCGCGTAGAAGGTGTTTATAACAAGATCCTGTTCAAAGGCAATATGGTAGATGATATTTCGATTGAAGGCAGAGGAGCCGGTAGTTTACCCACCGGAAGTGCAGTTGCAGCTGATATCATCATGGCTGTCATCAATAAGAAGTCACATGTTACATCCACCACGTATCGTGAATATAAGAAGATCACGCCGGAAAGCTTCAGCAGTCTTGGCCAAAGTTATATGCTTCGTACCAATCAGCCTGTTTCTATGCCACAGGTTGGAATCAGTGCCTCCATTCAGGTGGAAGACATATATGCGTATTTTACAAAACAGATCAAAGCTCAGGAATTGAGAGACCTGGTGCAGCAATTAGAAAACAAGGGAATTCAAGTACTGAACTGTTTGGCTATGGATAAGGAGGAGAGCGGTGTTAATCGTTAAGAAATATGGCGGAAGCTCCGTGGCAACTCCGGAGCGAGTACGCAATGTAGCAAATCAGATTATTGATGATGTGAAAGCCGGCCATCAAATTGTGGTTGTTCTATCTGCGCAGGGTAAAACGACCGATCAGCTGATTGCTAGGGCTAAAGAAATGAATCCGAATCCGTCAAAGCGCGAAATGGATATGTTGATCAGTACAGGTGAGCAGCAGTCGGTTGCGCTAATGGCGATTACGTTGCAGGGAATGGGGTATCATGCTGTATCTTTGAATGCATTTCAGGTTCCCATGCATACAAACCGGGCATATAGCAATGCTCGATTAAAAGCGATCGATACGGATCGTATGGAGGCTGAGCTGGAACGCGGCAATATTGTGCTGGTAACGGGTTTTCAAGGTATCAACCGATATGATGATGTAACCACGCTGGGACGTGGCGGATCCGATACGACAGCTGTAGCATTGGCGGCTGCTTTGAAAGCAGATCGCTGCCAGATCTATACAGATGTAGAAGGCGTATATACTGCTGATCCTCGCTATGTAAGCAATGCGCGCAAATTGGATGAGATCGGCTACGATGAGATGCTTGAACTTGCATCTACCGGTGCAAAAGTGCTGCATAATCGTTGTGTAGAAATGGCTAAAAAATATAATGTTGAGCTTGAGGTGCTTTCCAGTATGGTTAAGGCACCTGGTACGATCGTAAAGGAGGATTCTCTTGTGGAACGAATGATGATCAGCGGTGTAGCTGCCGATAAGAACGTAGCCCGCATCTCAGTAATTGGAATTCCGGATATGCCGGGCCGAGCATTTACTATGTTTAACCTGCTTTCCAAAGAAAATATTAATGTTGATATTATTTTGCAGTCCATCGGCCGTAACGGAACCAAGGATATTTCCTTTACCGTGAGTCAAGATAATGCAGATGATGCTGTGAGAGTGTTGGAAGATAATTTGAAAAGACTGGGCGCACAGGATGTTACCTGCTACAAGGATGTAGCAAAAGTATCCATTGTTGGTGCCGGTATGACTTCCAATCCCGGTGTAGCAGCAAAAATGTTTGAAGCTCTGTACAATGCAGATGTAAACATCCACATGATTTCTACATCCGAAATTAAAATTTCGGTATTGATCGATGTTGATAAGGTGGAGGAAGCAGTCGTTTCCATTCATGAGCAGTTTCGCATGTACGAGAAAAAGTAAGGGGGCAAAATAAATGAGATTAATCGGTTATTATAATCCGTCTGTAATTCTTACCTATATCGGTTTGGCAGCGTCAATTGTGGGTATCACCTTTGCATTAAACGGTGATATTCGAATTGCTACTATGCTGATTATGGTATCTAGCGTTTGTGATATGTTCGATGGTGCTGTGGCACGTAAGGTAAAACGTAATGAGGAAGAAAAGCGCTTTGGCATTCAGATCGATTCATTGTGTGACCTGATTTGCTTCGGCATCTTCCCGGCTCTAATTGGCTGGGGCTTGGGAATTCGCGGCTGGATCGGTATTGTAGGTATGGTATTCTTCGTACTTTGCGGTGTCATTCGTTTGGCATATTTTAATGTGCAGGAAGAGATCCGTCAGCAGAATACTGCCGGTCGACGTGAATATTATCAGGGTCTTCCGATTACCACTTCCGGTGCACTGGCTCCTTTGTGTTTGATGGGTACACTGGCTGCAGGTGGTAATTTCCAGATCGTATATACTGTATTCCTGTTCGTTGTAGGTGCAATGTTTGTCATCGATTTTCCGGTAAAGAAACCTCATGGCATTATGATGGGCGTTCTTTTGGTGATCGATATTACGATTTTCGTTAGCCTGTTCTTCGTTGGAGGAATGATTAAATGATGAAACAGAAAAATCAGCAGTATCGGGATGCTCAAACGAGCAGCCCGGTACTGCGCTTTCTATATAAAAATCCGGTGGGACGGCTGCTGTTAAAAGCGTTTGTACGTCGTGAGGTATCGCAGAAGGCTCGTTCCTTATTCTGCTCCAGGCTGTCGGTTCTGGCAATCGAGCCTTTTATTAAGAAGAGTAAGATCGACATGGATCAATATCAAACGGGTCCTTTCCACAGCTTTAATGACTTCTTTATTCGCCAAATCAAACCGGGCGCACGCCCCATTGATATGGATCCAGAACATGTAATCAGCCCTTGCGATGGAAAGGCAGCAGCCTTTCCCATTGATGCGGACAGCGTATGGCATGTAAAGGGCATCGATTATTCTATGGAAGCGCTTCTTGGTGATCGTGAACTGGCTGCTCGCTATGAGGGTGGTGTAGGCGTGGTGCTGCGTCTTTCTCCCGATGATTTTCATCGATACTGTTACCTGGACGACGGTCGCATGGGGGAAAGAGTATTTATTCCCGGAAAGCTGCATACTGTGCAGCCCATTGCCGACAGAGAACAGGTGCTGGCGGTTAACTGCCGCGAATATACCATTTTGGGAACCGAGAATTTAGGGCCGGTGATCCAAATGGAGGTAGGCGCCGTACTGGTAGGAAAAATTGTGAATTATCATGAAAATCATCGCTATCTGCGTGGTGAAGAAAAGGGCCGTTTTGAATATGGCGGTTCCACCATTCTTTTGTTCTTCGAAAAAGACAGGGTACGTCTGCATCCTCAGCTTTTCCTATCCGGAGAACAGGGCCGCGAAGTGAAAGTCAAAATGGGTCAGCGCATTGGTTGGGTGGCCAAATAAATAAGATCCTGACCGAGTAGCTGTGCCAAAAGGAGGCAGCATGTTTGGTTATGTGATCGCAAATACCGATAAAATGACGCCGGAGGAGCAGGCTTATTATAAAGCCTGCTACTGCGGCCTTTGTCATGAACTGGGAGAAAAATTCGGCAAACTCAGCCGTGTGATCTTAAGTTACGATCTTGTGTTTTTAATTTTGATTCGCAGCGCATATCGCTTTTCTGCGAAAAGCGGCGCAAATATGACGCCGGCTATGAAGCAGGAAAGGTGCATTGCGCACCCTAAAAAGCCGCATTATTATTGGTGCAATTCAGAGACGACCTATGCGGCCGACATGAGTATTTTGCTTTCTTATTATCAGGTGGAAGATGATTGGAAGGATGATCAAAAACTGATCTCATTGGGAGAGAGACAGCTATTAAAAAGTGCATTTCAAAAGGTAGAGGGAGTGTATCCAGACATTGCAAAGGAGATGCAGCTGGGACTTCAACAACTTTCTGAAATTGAAAGTGCCGGACGCTTGGAACCGGATGCAGCGGCAGCGGCCTTTGGCAGAGTCATGGCGGCAGTGTTTGGCGGTCCGGAAGATGATGCGGCCTTGGCGAAGCTTGGCTTCGCCCTTGGAAAATGGATCTATATCATGGATGCTTGTTTAGATCGCAAAGAAGACCTGAAGAAGATGCGATATAATCCCATTCCGGCTTTGCCGGAGGAAAGTTTTGAAATGGTATTGAACTGCCTGATGGCAGAGTGTGTGGAAGCGTACCGCGCGTTGAATTTAGATAGAGATGTGGGAATTGTGGAAAACATTTTGTTTTCC
>JAZQWC010000001.1:0-1550 GCA_045632125.1 Bianqueaceae bacterium | reverse complement strand
TTTCTTGCAAAACCAATATTTAGTATCGACGCTTTTTACGCGCCCCAATATCTAGACGAAAAGTTGAAAATGATAAAAGAAAAACACGCGCTAGTTTCGCGAGTTTACATAAAATCGTTAACATAAAAATATGGCATAATCTACAAAAATATTGTTAAATATGGAATAACCCTTGCTATTTCATCGTTTTTGGAGTATAGTATGGTTGTAAACAATAGCTGGGCATTGGTATGCCCTCGCCATGCACTGTATAACCTGCAATGCTTCAAATGTGTTTATTTCACTTTTTGAAGGAGGTTTGGTGTCATGGTCCGTTTTTTTCACTGTCTTTTTTCTGAGCCTTCACGCAGGGTTAACGCCATGGTTCTTGCGTTCGCTTTGCTTTTGGGTTATCTACTGGGCAGTATTTGTGTGGATTTCATGAATCCCGATTTGTTTCTCTTGATGCGCATCAGCGCGAAGGCCGATGTGTCGATCGTTTGTTTGCTGCCAGTTCTTCTCTTGCCGTTTCTGTTTTCCGCGATTGCGGTTTTTATAGGTCTCAAGTGGCTGGTTATTCCTGTAGCGTTTCTCAAAGCATTTCTATTCAGCTATTTGTGCTGTCATATTTTGACATTGTTTCCTGATTCCGGTTCGCTTTTTGCTGTCCTTTTTTTATTCTCGGATATACTTTCTCTGCCTGTGATGTGCTGGTTTTGGCTTCGCTGTATCTGCGGTAGAAATGTGGGTGCACGTGCAGTAATGGTTGTCATACTGGCTATATCTGGAATTGGGTTTTTAAATTATCAAGTTATTTCGCCTTTTTTGGCGAGTCTTTTATCATAACAGAAGGGTAAGGGTACGCTGTATCATGTTGGATTTGATTCAGGCCTATGAGAATTACCTGACCAAGGTAAAGCAGGCATCAACCAACACTGTTGCTTCCTACATACGCGACATCCGGCAGTTTTCTGCATGGCTTCGCGATCATCAGGAAACAGATGTTGTAGATGCTACCCAAGTGAATATTAGTGGTTATCTAACTAGTCTGCAGGAAGAGGGTCGCTCCGGTTCTACGGTGTCCAGATGTTTGGCCAGCCTGAAGAACTTCTATTCTTATTTGGTCAGTGCTGGATTCCTGGAGTTGTCTCCTGTGCCGTCTGATATCCATGTTGAACGTGGAGACAAAAAGCTCCCTCAGATCCTCAGTGGTAAAGAGGTTGAGCTTCTGCTGATGCAGCCTGTTTGTGTGGATGCAAAGGGCTTCCGTGATAAGGCGATGCTGGAAGTGATGTATGCCACCGGCATCCGCGTTACGGAATTGATTGAGCTGAATCTGGAGGATGTGAACCTGGACCTTGGGGTGATCAAATGCGCCAAAGGAAAGAAGTCCCGCGTGATTCCGCTGTATCCTGCAGCGCTGAAGGCACTGAGTATCTATATCCGGGATGTACGTGACACTATGCTTGCAGTTCCGGATGAACGGGCGCTTTTTGTAAATGTAGGCGGTTCCCGAATGAGCCGTCAGGGATTCTGGAAGATTTTGAAGCATTACCAGACAACAGCCCATA